>CAIXGW010000175.1 GCA_903919145.1 uncultured Myxococcales bacterium | reverse complement strand
GGCTGGACACTGGCAGAGGTCGGGCCACAAGAACCGCTGCGCCAAGAAGTCAGGCAGCAACAGGTCGGCAGGATTCGCAAGTCGACGCAGCGCTTTGTAACGCTGGCGGGGATGCGCGACGGCCCGCTGCAAAGTGTCCACGCTGAGCTATGTTGGCTACCCACGCAGGCGAACCGGCGTCGAACGGAGGCGAATGCTACACGCGCTGCTCTGTGATTGCAAGCCCCCGGCGCACGAAAATCCGAGCGCGCCCACCTGGCCTCGCAACCAGTGGCGCGACCGCGACCCGAAGTCAGCCAAGCGCAGCCTCATCCCCGGGCCCCACGGCGTGGGAAATCCTAGCACCGGTCCGCAGTGCAAGGTCTCGATTGCGCACCATATCCGCGGCCTGATGCGGATCGCGTTCGAGCAAGTAGCGCTGAATCGACGGCGCCGCAAACAGGGGAATAATTCCGTTGTAGCAATGCACCCCTTCAGGCGTCAGGGCCAGCGCATCGTCGCGCAACGTCATCCAGCCTTGATCCAGCACAAAGCGGATCTCAGGCCCGAACACCTCCTCGAGCGGCACACCAAACTTGGCGAGAAACGGCGCCCGCTGAATTTCACCAAAGTAGAAGCTGACGGCCGCCATTTTGCCCATCATGTGTCGAGCCGGCAGATCGTACAGGTCTTGAATGGGCAGGCGCCCCGCCGCCACGCTCTCGAAATAGGGCCGCAGTTGCTTGCCCGCGGCGCCGTCGTTGTAAGCGATCGAAGTATGCGTAAACGTTTGCGAACCCAACCCGAGTCCAAGGTACGGAATGCCCGTCTGCACGCGCTTGGCGAGGTAACTGCTCGTGCCAACGTCGCCGGGGATGCGCGAAAACGTCGTCTTGCCCGGATTGGCATGGAAACCCGCCTCGCGCAAACGATTTTTCGCCAGGTCGCTCATCGGTCGAATCGCGTCGAGTGTCACCGCGTCGGCCTGATGCGAGATGCGCGTGAGCTTGTAGCGCATGCGGTACAGCGTAATGTAATCGGGGTTCAGCGCGATCGCGTGATCGAGCGTAGCCTGCCAGCTCGCCAGCGATTGGCCCGCAAAACCATACATCAAATCGACATTGAAGCGCTGAAAGCCCGCACGCCGAATCGCCTCGACCGCGCGGTGGTGGTGCTCGACGCCGTTGCCCGACCGATTGAGCACGCGGAGCAGATCGGGCTGGATGACCTGAATCCCCATACTGATTCGGTCGATGCCCAACGCCCGAAAGGCCGCGAGCTTGGCCGGGTCGGCCGCAGCCAGGCTCGGCGTGGTCTCGATGCTGATGTCGGATCCGGGTTCAAAAGTCACCCGCGCGTGGATCGCAGCCAAGATGCGCTCGACCTGCGCCGCCGACAGGTAACCGGGCGTACCGCCGCCAATATCGAGGCCGAAGTAGCGACGCGAGCCAAGGGCGAG
Organism: uncultured Myxococcales bacterium; assembly: GCA_903919145.1. GTDB lineage: Bacteria > Myxococcota_A > UBA9042 > UBA9042 > UBA9042 > SXRM01. The sequence continues at coordinate 2,226 of CAIXGW010000175.1, read as the reverse complement.
TTGGCGATCGTACAGTTCGAATTCACGCAGCAGCGCATCGACATAGGCCTCGGTCTGGTCAAGTTCTGACTTGCCGACGACCGTATATTCGCAAAACGAGCAGCGCGTTTCGCAAAACGGCACGTGCACATACAGGCACATGTCACCAATATCGGCAAAGCTGCGTGCGACCACCTCGGCATGTTCGCTGCGCGTCACGCGATACGGCTTGAACGTCTGCTGGTGCGCGATCGGATACGCGGTATTGGCGACGTGGTGATTGCGCAAGCCGGCCGCAAATACGTCCGCCGGGTCGTAGCGCGCGGCATCGGCAGGCACCGGATCGCGCCACAGCTTCGGGTTCGGATTCCAAGGCATCGGTTCGCTCCGTTGAGGCGGCGCACACGCGCAAGTTGCGACGCGAACACCTCGATAAACAAGCTGTTAGAGAGACAACGCCCGCACTGCCCGCAACCCGCCCGACACGTAGCCGGCGCCCGGGCAGCCCCGTTGTACAGCAGCGCAAGCAGCCAGGTACGAACTGCGCCCTGTCTCACACACGAACACGACGGTCGCGTGCTTGTCGAACTCGGCCTTGTTGCTACGAATCTCACGCAATGACACGGCTGGAGCCTCGAACGGCCGCGCAGCACGCTCAGCCTCATCGCGCACATCGAGCACGACGGTCCCCGCGGCTCGCTGCTCAAGCTCGGCGGGTTGCCACATCCGCACGCGCTTGGCCTGCTGGCCCACCACCGCTGCGACGTTGACGATGTCGCGCGCCGTCGCATACGGCGGCGAATAGGCCAGGTCGAGCTGGCCCAAGCGCGCCAGGTTCATTTTCGCGAGCACGGCGGTAGCCAGCACGTCGATCCGCTTGTCGACCCCCGCATGACCGACGACCTCGGCGCCCACGAGCCGCTCGCTGCGGCGCTCGTAATACAGCGTCACATCAAGCGAATCACTGCCGCGGAAGAACGGATCGCAGCTGGTCCCCGAGACCTGCACGCGCGCCACATCGCGCCGACCGCCGAGCTGCGTGGACCCCGTACGGGCCAAATGCAGGTTTCCCGCGCGTACAATGGCAGTTCCCAGCGTCGGGCCGAGGCGGACATCGCCACCCGCGGCGTTCTGGCCGGCGACCTGCGCGGTCTTGTCGGCATCCGACGCCTGCGCGGTCCACACGGGCTTACCGGTGACCGCGTGGCGATGGCTCACACAAATGCTGGTCGCGTACACGTCGGGCAGGTTGGTGGTGCAGCGGTCGTCGACGGCAATCGAGCCATCGTCAAGTACCAGACCCCCGGCCGCCGCGAAGATCTCGGTCCGCGGCCGAACACCCGTCGTCAAGAGCACGAGGTCGACGTCGAGCGACTGGGCACCGAGATCGAGCCCAGTCACGCGTCCACCTTGCCGATTCACCTGCGTAATCGAGGCGTTCAAGCGGACTTCCACCCCTTGCTCGACCAGCGACTGCGCCGCACGAGCAGCCGCCCACGGCGAGAATTCTGCAAGCAATTTCGGTCCTTGCTCGATCAGCGTCACGCGCACGCCACGACGCGCGAGGCAATCCGCAGCCTCGACGCCGAAGTAGCCGCCACCGACCACTGCAACGTGCCGGGCGCCCGCCTTCAGCGCGGCCATGATCTTTTGCAGGTGAGCGGGGTTGCGTAAGAACGACACATTGTCCGCTTCGGCCCCAAACACCGGCGGCATGGTCGAGCCGGCACCCAGCGCATAGATGAGGCTGTCATAGTCCAAAACACCAGCGCTGGTGTGCACTTGGTGACGATCGGCATCCATCCGCACGACATCGACGCCGGTCCGCACATCGACATCATAGTCGCGCTGAAAGAATGCGGCATCGACCGGAACAATACTTGCACTTTCAGGCACTTCTCCCGAAAGCACATAGGGCAACCCGCCCACCGCATAGCTGATCGCAGCCGAACGTTCGATCAAGATAATTCGCGCGTTGGCGTCGGTTTCACGGGCGTGCGCGGCCGCAGTCGGCCCGCTGAACGCTCCACCGAGGATCACAATCGTTCGATTCGCCATGTCTTTCGCCCCCTTACACGCGTACGGCCGATGCGAGCGTTACCCACGAAATTGCAGCGCAAATAGCTCTTGTTCCCGCGTCTCTAGCGCACGGGGACCACGCACCGCACGCACGCGCACTACGGACTCGTCGCCCGGAATACCGCACGCCGCCAGAACGCAGGCCGCCAGCATGCCGCTGCGACCGAG
>CAIXGW010000174.1 GCA_903919145.1 uncultured Myxococcales bacterium | reverse complement strand
TGAGCCCGATTCGCTGCTTGCGCTATGCCCGGGGCGAGCGGAGGGCGAGTACGTGCTGCTGGTCCGCGCCAGAGACAAGGCGATGGAGACGTGGAACGGCCGCCGCGTCGGCGTCGAGCGGGTGGGCGAGCTGCTGGGCGCCGATCAGGGGCTGGACATCAAAGAAGTCGAGACGCACCTTGGTAAATTGCTGGAGGGCGCCCGCGAGGTGGTGTGGCCGGTGGGCCGCGACTCGGCGTTTGACCAGATGGTGTTCAAGGCGGCGCGCCGCCATCGGGCCCTGCCGCGGTTGCACCTGGATGGTCCCGACCACTTCACCGACGTGGAGCTGGTGCTGTCTGAGATGCGCCTGCACAAGACTGAGGAAGAAGTGGCGATTCTGCGCCGCGCCGCCAGCCTGAGCAGCGAAGGTCACCACGAGGCCATGCGCATCTGCCGGCCCGGCGTCAACGAGCGGCAGATGCAGGCGGCGCTGGAGTATGTGTTCCGCAGCGGCGGCAGTCAGCGGGTCGGCTATGGCAGCATCGTGGCCCGCGGCGACAACGCAACCATCTTGCACTACCGCGAAAACTGCGAGCCTGTGGGGCCCCGCGATCTCGTGCTCATTGATGCCGGCGCCGAGGTGGACTACCTGACGGCCGACATCACCCGCACCTTTCCCGCCAGCGGCAAATTCAGCGCAGAGCAGCGGGCGATCTACGACCTGGTGCTGGAGTCGCAGCTGCAGGCCATCGCGCTGTGCACGCCGCAGCACCGGTTCATCGATGTCCACAACAAGGTGGTGACGGTGTTGACGCAGGGTCTTGTGGACCTGGGGCTGCTGACGGGATCGGTCGACGAGCTGATAGCGACTGACAAGTACAAGCGCTTCTACATGCACCGCACCAGCCACTGGCTCGGCATGGACGTCCACGACATCGGCAAGTACCACGACAGCCTGCCGACGGGAAACCTGTCTCGGCAGTTCAACGCCGGCATGGTGCTCACGGTGGAGCCAGGACTATATCTGGCCGCTGATGACTTGGAGATCCCCGAGGCCTTTCGCGGCATCGGCGTGCGCATCGAAGATGACGTCCTGATTACCGATGACGGGCACGACATCTTGACCGCGGCGTGCGTCAAGACCGTGGCTGAGGTGGAGGCGATGGTCGGCAGCGGCGGTCAGTGGGTCAAGAAGTGGCAGTAACCTCAACGTAATCGGAGGAAGCAGAGCAGTATGCGCAACGCGGTGGTGTTGATTCTGGTGACGGCGATGGCCGGCGTGCTGTGGTGGCAGAGCCGCGACCCGGTGCGGCCAAGCCCGGCCGACCGCGCGCAGCATGCCCGCAAGACGTTGGAACTGCCCGCGGAACAGCCCGAGCTGCGGGCCGCGACGCGGGAGCCTTCGCTGTCGCCACCGCCGCCGCCGCCTGCACCGGGGCCGCCAGCGCCGACGCTGCATCCCGGCAAGGCGCTGACGATTTCGCTGTCAGAACCGCCAGCTTTGCAGTACCTGCAGGGGGTCAGCAGCGACAGCGATGACCACTACCGCCAGCTGGTGCGCGAGCTGAGCGGCGGTCGGGCCCAGTACGACCCCAATCTGTCGCGGGCGGCTCGCGAGATGGTCTATCAGACCACGGAATTCGGCGAGATCGTGCCTTCTGACGTGCGCGACTTTGCGGTGGCCTCCTCTGGCGCCGTGGCCGCCGACTCCAGTTTTCAGCAGCTGCGCACCACCAGCGACGGCGAGCAGCCGCTGCGCCAGGCCATTTCTGCCATCGTGCGAGACAAGGAAGCGGTCAGCGATGGGCCGCTGTTTGTCGGCGTCGGCGAGGTCTACCGCCACGGGCTGACCATGCCCAGGCACATTGGCGTAGTCGGCACCCATCTGGGCGCGCAGGTGCGGCCGCTGCCGGTCCAGCTTGCCGCGGGCGCGGTGTGGCCTGTGCGGGCGCGGCTGCTGGCCAGCTGGCACGGCGTCAAGGCCCTGGTGCTGCATCCCGATGCCAGGCAAGAGGAATTGCCGGTGCAGGTCCGCGGCGACGAGCTGTCGGTCGATGTCACCGCCGGTCGCCTGCGCGGCCCCATGGATGTGCAGCTGGTGGGCGAGGGGCCGCGCGGCCCCGGCAAGATCCTGCAGCTGCGGGCGTGGATCGACCAGCCGCCGCCGCGGACGCTGGCCACGCGGGTGCCGGCCGACGAGACGCGCCTGCGGACCTTCTCGGAAGCAGAAGCCTATGCATTTGCGCTCATGAACTCTGATCGGGCGGCTCACCGCCTGGCCGCCTTTGGCTGGGACCCGCAGCTGTCGGCCATTGCCAGAAAGCACAGCGAAGAAATGCGCGACCGCGACTTCTTCTCGCACCTCTCGCCAACCACCGGTGCGCCCGGCGACCGGATCAAAGCCGGCGGGTACCGGGCGGCCCAGTACGCCGAAAATGTGGCGCATAACGGGACGTTGCATGAAGCCCAGAGCGGCCTGATGCACAGCCTGGGCCATCGCAGGAACCTGCTGGCGACCGATACCACCGTGGCCGGGATTGGTGTGGCGATGCGCGGCACCGGCAAAGAGCGGCGCTTCTGGGTCACCCAGCTGTTTGCCAAGCCCGCCGACCAGCGCAGCGACGAAGAGCTGACGGCCGCAGTCGTCGACCTCATTCAAAAGCGCAGGGCCGCTGCGGGGGTGGCCGAGGTAGGGATCGACACACCGCTGTCGCAGTCGGCGGCGGTCGGAGCGCAGGCGGCGGCGCAGGGGCAGGTCGACGGCGCTTCCAGCAAGGCGCTGGCCGACGCCGAGAGCCGCGACCTGGTCAAAGGCCGGATGCACGCCTGGGTCCTGGTGACGCCGCAGGTCGACGGCATGGAGCTTCCCGAGCCCCTGCTGGCCGGCGATGTGCGCGCCGTGGGGGTGGCGGTGGTGCGCGAGCGCGGAGAGGGCGTGCGGATTGCTGTGATGTTGCTGATCCAGCGCGACAATTCTCCCTAGGCCCCCAGCCGGGCAGGGCCTTGAATCCATCGCCGTGGGGCTGGCTCCTATGCTATGTCCGGCCCCTGAACTCGCCGGACGATGGAGAAAACCAGTATGTGCCAACGCGTTACCTGTTCTACCTGCGGCAAACCCACCTTCGCCGGCTGCGGCGCCCACGTCGAGCAGGTGCTCGGCAACGTGCCCAGGGACCAGCGCTGCAAGTGCCGAGAAAAAGGCAGCGAGGCCGAGCTCTCTCAGGCTGCTCCCAACAGCTGGTGGCCCTTCGGCAAGAAGTAGACAGTCCGGTCAAAGGGATAGCAGTCTCGGCCACCTGACGCTTGCATACTGAACAAACGTTCAGTACGATGCGGCGGGAGGTGGCCGATGCCCCCGCTTGCCAGGCCCCATGTCCCTCTGTGGGTCAAGACCAACTTCAGCTACCTAGAAGGCGCCTCACACCCTGAGGAATTGGTGGCAGAGGCGCGCCAGCTCGGCCTGCCGGCCTTGGCGTTGACCGACCGCGATGGCGTCCAAGGCATCGTCCGCGCCCATGTGGCGGCGCGCGAGCACGGGCTGCGGCTCATCGTCGGCAGCCAGCTGACGGTGGTCGAACAGCTGCCGCGGCCGGCCCAGGGCGCTCGCTTTGCCCAGGCTGATCTGCAACCCCTTCAAGAACAAGACCTTCTAGAACTGCCGGTGCTGCTGGCGATGGACCGGCGCGGCTATGGCCACCTGTGCCGGCTGATCACGCTGGGGCGGCGGCGCTGCGCCAAGGGCCACAGCCTGCTGACCTGGGAGGATCTGGCCACCCACGCCGAGGGGCTGCTGCTGCTGCTGCACCGCCCGCCGCGGCTGAGCGAGCTGCGGCTGCGCCGGCTGCTGCAGGCCTTTGGCGACCGGACCTATGCCCTGGTGGTCCGCCATCGCCAATCCCATGAACCACAAAGAGAAGCTGCGCTCAAGGCCCTGGCCGAGCGCCACGGCTGGCCGCTGGTCGCCGGCACCGAGGTGCTGTACCACACACCGGCGCGGCGGCCGCTGCAGGACGTGCTGACCTGCATCCGCGCGGGCTGTGCCCTGCACGAGGCCGGCGAGCGCATTCGCCCCAACGCCGAGCACGACCTGAAGTCGCCCTGGGCCATGGCCAAGCTCTTTGAAGACCTGCCCGATGCGCTGGCCCGCACCCGCACGGTGGCCGAGCGCTGCACCTTTCACCTGGACCAGCTGCGCTACGTCTACCCGGCCGAGCGCCTGCCCGATGGCACCACGCTAGACGAGCACCTGCGGCGCCTGACCGAGCAGGGCGCGCAATTCCGCTATCAGGTAGAGAGTTTTGCCGAAGTGCCGGCCGAGGTGCGCGCGCAGATCGACCGCGAGCTGGGCCTGATCCGCACCCTGGAGTACGGCGGCTACTTTCTGACCATGTGGGAGATCGTCCAGTTCTGTAAGCAGAACAGCATTCTGTGCCAGGGAAGAGGATCTGCTGCCAACAGCACGGTCTGTTATTGCCTTGGGATTACAGCGATTGATCCTGTGCGCATGGGCCTGCTGTTTGAGCGCTTTCTGTCTTTAGAGCGCGCCGAGCCGCCCGACATCGACCTGGACATCGAGCACGACCGCCGCGAAGAAGTCATCCAGTACGTTTTTGGCCGCTATGACCCCTTGCATCCATCGGCAAAGAAGTCATCTGGATCAGCAAGTTGTGTAGTCGATCGTCAACGTTCGCATGCGGCAATGGTGGCGGTGGTCATTCGCTACCGGGCCAAGTCGGCGCTGCGCGACGTGGGCAAGGTGCTGGGGATGCAGGAGACGGCGCTCGACCGCCTGTCCAAGCTGGTGTCGCGCTACGGCGATGGCATGTCGGCCGAGGATCTGACCCTGGCCGGTCTGGACCCAGAGACCCCGGTGCACCGGCTGTTGTGCCAGCTCAGCCAAGAAATTCAGGATTTTCCGCGGCACCTGTCGATCCATCCGGGTGGCTTTCTGCTGGGGCACGAGCCGGTCGACTCGCTGGTGCCCATCGAAAACGGCGCGATGCAGGACCGCACGGTGATTCAGTGGGACAAAGACGATGTCGAGGCTCTGGGCCTGTTCAAGGTCGACCTGCTGGGGCTGGGCATGCTGAGCCAGGTCCACCGCTGCTTTGACCTGCTGCGCCAGACCCGCGGCATCGAC
>CAIXGW010000173.1 GCA_903919145.1 uncultured Myxococcales bacterium | reverse complement strand
CAGGCTCCGTGCCATTTTGCGTTTTTTTCAGTCGGGCAAGAAATATTGGAAGTGAATTCCAATATTTCGCCCGCCTGGGCGCTCGCAAGACGATCGCCCTAGGACCCTGTCGGATGCTGCGGCTGATTCAATAGTTTTAAGTAGTTATCCGTAGGCGACGGCATTACTCCGACAGGCTCCTAGTGGATGCCCTACTCAATACCCATCAGCTCGACATCAAAGACCAGCATGCCGGCCGGCGCGCCGGGCTTGCCTTTGTAGGCCAGCGCCTCGGGGATCCACAGGCGCCGCACCTCGCCCACCTGCATGGTGGCCACGCCTTCGGTCCAGCCCTCAATGACTTGGTGCAGGCCAATGGTCAGTGGCGCGCCGCGCGGCACCGAGCTGTCAAACAATTCGCCCTGGGTGTTCCAGCCGGCGTAGTGGACCACCACGGTGGCGCTGCGGCCCGGCTGGCTGCCCTCTCCACGCTGCAACACCTTGTAAGACAGGCCAGTTGGCGACTTGATCGCGTCGGCGGGCGGGGCGGCCACGTCGGCTGGCGTGTCGGTAGAGATGCGGGTGGGCGGCGGTACCGGCTTGCTGGGCTCGCTGGGGCGCGCCGGCTCGGGCGTCTTGACGGCCACGTTGGCGCCGTCTTCCGTGCCGGGCGGTGGCGGCAGCTCCTGGCCGGGCGGCGGCGCGTCGATGACCTGCGGTGTCGAGCAGGCGGCGCTGCCCAGGACGGTAGCCAGGGCCGGGGCGACCCAGATCGCCAGCCGCGCGGCCACAGGGCGGTGCGGCGATGTCGAGATGCGATCGCCCAAGAGACGACCCATTCCGCAGTCTAAAGCGACTTGGAGGGCTGGGGTGCTGAGGGTGTGCAAGCGGCCAACGGCAGAGCGGAGGTAGAGCATGGCGGCACGCTAGGCGAACTGGCGCGCCGATGCAAGTTTGACGCTGGACCAGGGCGCGGGCCGGGTGAAAAGCTTTGGACGGTGCGCTACACTCTGGCGGCCGCGCGGCCAACGCCCAGCGCCTGTAGCCCCTTCCGCCGTACGCGCGAGGTTTCGCCGATGTCCACCGACAAGCAGCTCCATACCTACGCCGCGACTCAGCAATTCGCCGGTCTGGGCAACTCGATTCCACCGCCGCCGCCCTCGACCCAGTCGTGGACCTCGCTGCCGCTGTTTGCCTCGCTGTCGCCAGAGACCGCGCAGCGCTTTCGCGACGCGATGGAGATGGTGTCTTACCGCGCCGGGCAGGTGGTGCTGGCCCAGGGCGAGGCCGGCGACGACATGTACGTGCTCGACCGCGGCACCGTGCGCATTACCGTGCGCAATGACAAGCAGGTGGTCGTCTTTGAGCGGACCAGCCCAGCGCCTGCGCTTTTTGGCGAGATGGCCCTGATTACCCGCGAGCCGCGCACCGCGACCGTCAGCGCCGAAGAGGACTGCCGCTGCCTGCGCATCAGCAAGAGTGCGGTCCAAGAGCTGTTTTCTCGCCATCCAGACACGGCGGTGTTTCTGACGCGGCTGGTCGGCGAGCGGCTGATGGAGGCCAAGGGCATCCGCCGCGTCGGCAAGTACGAGGTCACGGGCCGCCTGGGCTCCGGAGGCGTGGCCACGGTGTTTGAGGCGCGCCACCCGACCCTTGGCATCCCAGTGGCGCTCAAGATGCTGTCTCACGCGCTGGTGTTTGATGACGCCTTTGCCGAGCATTTTCAGCATGAAGCGCGGCTGGTGGCCCAGCTCAACCACGACAACATCGTCAGGGTGCTGGACACCGAGCAGGCCTACGGCACCCACTTTATCGTCATGGAGAAGCTGACCGGCGACTTGCTGGAGTCGGTCATTGACACCGGCCAGCCGATCGACTGGACCAACGTCCGCCGCATCGTCCGCGAGGTGTGCGAAGCCCTGGCCTACTCGCACAAGCAAGGCCTGATTCACCGCGACATCAAGCCGGCCAACGTGTTCCTGCTGACCGACGGCAAGGCCAAGCTGCTGGACTTTGGCATCGCCACCAATCCCGGCGGTGGCAGCAGCACCACCGGCAAGGTGATGGGCACGCCGTACTACATGAGCCCAGAGCAGATCACCGGCATGGCGCTGGATGGGCGCAGTGACTTGTACTCGCTGGGCATTCTTGCCTACGAGCTGTGCTGCCGAGAGCTGCCCTTTGACGCCGACACCTTGCAGCAGCTGTTTGGCAAGCACGTGGCCTCGCCGTGCCCAGACCCCCGCGAGATTGTGGCTGATTTGCCTGACGACTTGGCCGAGTTCATCTTGCGCTCTACCGCCAAGCTGCCAGAGGACCGCTTTGCCAGCTGCGCCGAAGCCGCGGCTTTTCTCAAGGCAGCCTCTGAAGTTCCGGTGCTCGACCGTTTTGCGATGTCGGCGCTGTCGGTCACCTACCACGGCAGCCGCCGCGAGCTGGTAGAGAGGGTGATGGCCGAGGCGGTCCGCCAGCTAGAGGGCGTGCCCGGCGTGGCCCTGTTTGCCGCCCACCGCGGCGCGATGGAAGAGTAGCTCTGCCGGCCGTGTCGACGTTTCCATCCTCGCTCCAACCTGTCTTTAGCTCTGATCTGCAAGGGGAATCCATGTTCAAAGGTACGCTATCTCATCTTCAAGCCCAGCGCTTCCGCACCCAGCCTCTCCACGCCCAGCCTCTCCGCACCCAGGCTTCTTCTCTGCCGCGGGTGCTGATGGCGCTGGCCCTGGCGGCGGCGGCCTGTGGCTCACCGGCTCAGCAACTGGCGGCGCCACCCGTCAAGACTGCAGAACCTGAGGTAAAAGCTCCCGCCAAGCTGCCCATCACCGAGCGCTGCGACGCCCGCCTGCTGACCGCCCGCAGCCAGCGCGATGCCCTGGCCAAGCTGGGCAAGGGGCCGCGCTCCGGGCCGGCGGACTACAGCGTCTCTGCACTGAATGCCTGGAATGAGATGGGGATTGCCCTGGACCTGGCGGCCTCCGAGGCCAGCCTGCTGTTTGCCGTCCACCCAGACAAGGCCGTGCGCGAGGCCGCCGCCCAGTGCGAGCAGCAGACAGAAGCCCTCAAGACTGAGATCTCCTTGGATCGCCGGCTGTATGACACCATCGCCGGGCTCGATGCCGCCAAGCTGCCGGCCGACGAGCAGCGCCTGGTCAGGCTGACCCTGCGCGACTTTCGGCTGGGCGGCGTCGACAAAGACGAGGCGACCCGCGCCCGCATCACCAAGCTCAAAGAGGAGCTGGTCACGGCCGGTCAGGCCTTTGAGAAGGGCATTGCCAGCGACGTCCGCAAGATCAAGGTCGATCCGCCGCAGCTCAAGGGTCTGCCAGAAGACTGGATCGCCGCCCACAAGCCCGGCGCCGACGGCAAGATCGAGGTCTCGACCGACTACCCCGACTACATCCCCATGATGCAGTACGCCGAAGACGACGCGGCGCGCAAAGAGCTGTACCTGGTCTACCGCCAGCGCGGCTGGCCGACCAACCGCGACAACCTGCAGCGGATCCTGGAGATCCGCGCCGAGCTGGCCAAGCTGACCGGTTTTGACAACTGGGCGGCCCACGTCACGGCCGACAAGATGATCAAGAATGACAAGGCCATTGCCGACTTCATTGAGAAGGTCTCCAAAGCCGCCGAGCCGCGGATGAAGGCCGAATACGCCATGGTCCTGGCCGAGCTGCAAAAGAGCGACCCCAAAGCCACCGAAGTCGGCGACTGGCAGCAGGGCTACTTGCTGGGCAAGCTCAAAAAGCAGAACTTCTCTTTTGATGCCCAGGCCATGCGGCCGTACCTCCACTATGACAAGGTCAAGACCGGCCTGATGGACCTGACCAGTAAGCTGTTTGGTATTCGCTATGTGCGCAACACCAAGGCGGAAACCTGGCACCCCGAGGTAGAGGCCTATGACGTGCTAGAGGGAGACAAGCTCTACGGCCGGATCTTTCTCGACATGCACCCGCGCGAAGGCAAGTACAAGCACGCGGCCCAGTTCACCCTGGTCTCGGGCATTGAAGACCGGCAGATTCCAGAGGGCGTGCTGGTCTGCAACTTCCCCAGCCCCAAGAGCGGCAATGGCATGCTCGAGCACAAGGATGTAGAGACCTTCTTTCACGAATTCGGTCACCTGATGCACCACGTCCTGGGCGGCCATCAGAAGTGGGCGCGCTTCTCTGGCGTGGCGACCGAGTGGGACTTTGTCGAGGCGCCCAGCCAGATTTTTGAAGAGTGGGCCAAGGACTACGAGACCCTCAAGGCCTTTGCCGTGGACGACAAGGGCCAGGTGCTGCCCAAAGAGCTCATGGACAAGCTGGTCGCCGCCGACAACTTTGGCAAGGCGCTGTGGGTGCGCCACCAGATGTTCTACGCCGGTCTGTCTCTGGCCATGCACAACCGCGACCCCAAGACCCTGGATCAAGACAAGGTTGTAGAAGAAATCCAAGCGAAGTACAGCCCCTACAAGATGGTCCCCGACACCCACATGCAGGCGAGCTTTGGCCACCTCAACGGCTACTCGGCCATCTACTACACCTACATGTGGTCGATGGTCATCGCCAAGGATCTGTTCAGCCGCTTTCAGAAAGAGGGCATCTTGGAGCCCAAGGTGGCCATGCGCTACCGCCAGATGGTGCTGGGCCAAGGCGGATCCAAGGATGCGGCGGACCTGGTGGCCGATTTCCTAGAGCGCCCCTATGACTTTGAGAGCTATGCCAAGTGGCTCAACAAAGTGGGCGCTGCGGCGCCTGCTGCTGCGGCCACCAAGCCCGCCAAGCCCGCCAAGGCCGGCGGCAAGGGCAAGTAGCTCCCTCTGGGCCGCGCCGAATCGATAAGGCCTTGTTGTAGTTTGAAAAGTTGTTGTGGTTCAAAAAGAGCATAGCGCACCCAAAGCGCGGCATTGGGGTCCCCTGCGAGTCGGGGACCAAAGAGGGCTCATGGCGTACGAATTTGCAGGCAAGCGGCTAGAGAAGGTGGCGGTGGTGGGCTCTGGGCAGATCGGCCCCGACATCGCACTGCATTTTGCCAAGGCGCTGAGCGGTTTTGGCGTACAGGTGGTGGTGGTCGATGTCAGCGAGGCGGCGCTGCAGGCCGGTTTTGCCCGCACCTGCAAGAAGATCGACAAGGGCACAGAGACCGCCGCGTGGAAGCCCGCCCAGGCCGAGGCCATGAAGGCAGTGCTGACGTTTACCAGTGACTACGCGCAGATCGCCGGTGCGGGCCTGGTTGTCGAGGCGGCAACGGAAGACGAAGGGCTCAAGGGGCGGATCTTTGGCCAGGTCGAGGCGTTGGTCGCCAGCGATGCGATCCTGCTAAGCAATTCGTCACACCTGGAGCCAGAGCGCATCTTTGCCGCGCTGCAGCACCAGCAGCGGACCGCGGTGGCCCACTACTTCTTTCCGGCCGAGCGCAATCCGGTGGTCGAGATCGTCAGCAGCCCGGCGACGGACCCAGCCCTGACCGCGTGGCTGCTGCGCTTTTATGAGGCGCTGGGCAAGGTGCCGATCCCCGTCCAGTCGCGCTACGGCTATGCCGCCGACCCGATTTTTGAGGGCATCTTCCAGGCGGCCTGCCTGTGCGTGCAAGAAGGCCTGGGTACCGTCAAAGAAGTCGACTTTGCGGCCAGAGAAGCCCTGGGCATGACCGTGGGGCCCTTTACGGCCATGAACCTGACCGGCGGCAATCCCATCACCGAGCACGGCTTGGACCTGATGCAGCAGCGGTTTGCCACGCCGCAGTGGCCAACGCCCTGGTACCAGGCCCCGCGGCTGCTCAAGGAGTTGCTGGCCAAGCACGGGGCGGCCGGCAAGTGGGAAGTGTGCGGGCGCGGCGAGACGGCCGAGCTGCCAGAGGCGCAGAAAGTCAAGGTGATCGATGCCTTGCGTGGCGCCTACCTGGGGCTGTGCTTTGGCATTCTGGACACCGGCATTCTGACCCTGGGCGACTACGAGCTGTGCCTGGAGATGGCCCTGGACCTGACAGGCCCGTGCAAGCTGGCCAATCGCCTGGGCTTGAGCCAGGCCCTGGCCCTGGTCGAGCGCTATGCTGCCGGCCACCCCACGCTGCAGGTGCCGCACACGCTCCGCGCGCTGGCAGCTGCGGGAGAATCGGTCCAAGTGCCGCTGCTGACCCAGCACGACGTGGCGGTGGCCGGCGGCGCGGTGCGGGTGGTGGCGATCCGCCGGCCCAAGGTGCTCAATGCCCTGGACCACGGCACCTATCAGCAGCTCGAAGCGGCGCTGGCCGCGGCGCTGGCCGATCCGCAGGTCGTGGGCCTGGTGCTGACGGGAGCTGGCAACAAAGCCTTTGTCTCAGGCGCAGATATCAAAGCCCTGGGTCGGGTCAAGTCGCCGGCAGAGGGCTACGCGCTGTCGCGGCTGGGCCAGGACACCTGCCGCAGCTTTGAGCAGGCCGGCAAGCCGGTGGTCGCAGCGCTCAACGGCCTGGCCTTTGGCGGCGGCTTTGAGCTGGCGCTGGCCTGCCATGCGCGGGTGGCGGTGGCGGGGGTGCGTACGCTGGTCGGCCTGCCAGAGGTCAACCTGGGCATCATCCCTGGGGCAGGTGGCACCCAGCGCCTGCCGCGGCTCATCGGCGTAGACAAGGCCCTGCCGCTGCTGCGCACCGGCGCGCCGCTGGCCAGCGAGCAAGCTCTGGCCCTGGGGATTGTCCGCTCGCTGCATCCGGCCGATCAGCTGCTGGACGCCGCCGTCGAGCTGGTCGCCCAGGCCGCCGCTGGGCAGGTGCAGCTGCCGCACCTTGGCCAGCAAGCCCAGGCCGGCGACGTCAGCCTGCCGCAGACCGACATTGGCCACCGCAGCCGCGCCGTCGACGCCATCTTGTGCGAGGTGGTGACCCAGGGCCTGGGGCTGCCGCTCGATGCCGCGCTCGAGGCCGAATGCCGAGCCTTTGAGCGGATCTGCGCCCTGCAAGACATGCAGATCGGCGTGCAGAACTTTGCGGCCACCGGCGGCAAGCTGCCTGCGCCCTTCGTCCACGCCTAGGACCCAGTCACAGGCCTGATCCGATTCAATAGTTCTAGCAGCTATCCGTAGGTGCTGGCATTTCGCAGACAGGCTCCTAGGGTCCTAGGGTGCACACGCGCCGACGTTGCCGGGAATCGGCTTGCCGGTGCTGTCTACCAGCGCCGTGCAGGTGCCCGCCTGGCACGCCGGGTTGCTGCCGCCGGTGTGGCAGCGCGGCCGGCAGGTGCCCGCTGCAGGACCCGTTTCCAGGCACAACAGCCCGCTTTGGCACTGCGAGGCCGCGGCACAGCTGGCGCCCACACCAGCGCTGCCGGGCTCGGCGCAGGCCTTGAACCAGCCGCTTGGGTTGCACTTCTGGCCAGCCGGGCAGCCGATGTCCGACAGCGGGTCGCAGGCCGCCGCCGGCTTGCACACGCCAAAGCCCTGGCCCACGTCACCCGCGCCGTCAAACACCAGCTTTTCGCACGGGACGCCGGGCTGGCAGCTGACCGCGGGCTTGGCGCTGCTCCAGTCGCACAGGCTGCGGCACTGGCCGGCCACGCACAGTACCCCCACAACGCAGTCATTGGCCGCTGCGCAGGCACTGCCGTGGACCTTGGCGCCGGCTGGGTAGCACAGGTTGGACTTGCCGTCGGGAAAGCACTGCTTGCCCTCGCCGCAGTCTTTGGAGGTCAGCACATCGCACACTGGCGCCGGGCAGGCGCCGCAGTCGCCAGCGCAGCTGCTGCAGCTCTCGTTGGCGTCGCACTGCTTGTTGCCGCAGAACGGCGGGCAGGCGCCGCAGTCAGCCGGGCAGCT
>CAIXGW010000172.1 GCA_903919145.1 uncultured Myxococcales bacterium | reverse complement strand
TTGGAAGTGAATTCCAATATTTCGCCCGCCTGGGCGCTCGCAAGACGATCGCCCTAGGACCCTGTCGGATGCTGCAGCTGATTCAATAGTTTTAAGGAGTTATCCGTAGGCGACGGCATTACTCCGACAGGCTCCTAGGGTGCCCACATCAACTTCGCCGAGCTGCTAGTCCACCCCGGCCAGCCGGCGGCCCTGTACGACATCGTGCGCTTCACCGCGCCAGCGACAGGCACCTTCAACATCGACTCGAAGTGGCGCATCGCCCACGCCGCGCCCGTCGTCTGGGGCGTGTTCCGCAACCACGCCACGCTGGTCGCCTCCGGCTCGTCGACCTCTGCAGGCAACGGCTATAACAATGCGCTGGCCCTGACCGCCGGCGAAACCCTCGACTTCGTTATCGGCTTGACCGGCAGCGGCTACGGCGGCGCTACCACGGGCATCGTCGTCAAGGTTACCCGCCAGGACACCAGCTGCCCCGGCCAGTGCGCCGACGCCAACGGCAATGGTGTGTGGGACCAGTACGACATCAGCAAGCCGGTCGACAAGTGCGCGAACGTGACGTGCAGCGCCAGCGACCAGTGCCACGATGCCGGCACCTGCGACAGCAGCTCTGGCGTTTGCAGCAATCCTGCCAAGGCCAATGGCGCCACCTGCACCGACGGCAACGCCTGCACCACCGGCGACAGCTGCCAGGCCGGCAGCTGCCAGGCCAGCGGCGTGCTCGGCTGCGACGACCAGAACCCTTGCACCGTGGACAGTTACTCGGCGACCGCCGGCTGCGTGCATGTGGCGTCGGCCGTGGGTCAAGTTTGTGCCACGGGAAAGGCCTGAGATGCCAAGGGGATTTGCGCGGCCAAGAGTCCGTAAGCATCTGGCTGGCTGGCCGGGGCTCAATAGAGCCCAGCGGGCAGTTTCAGTGGTCGGGCCTCCGCGTGGCGAAACGGGGGCAGCCGCCCCCCTTCGCTCTCAACGGTTACCCCTTCGCACCCGCACGCTTGCCGCCTGGCCGGCCATTGCGGGCGGTCGCGACCGCGGGTTGACGCGATGGGCGAGCGCGGGCTACGGTCGCGGCTTGCCTTGAGCCGCGCACGCCTGCGGCACCTAGGGCCAAAGGAAGAGACACGATGGCCGGAGGTCCCTACGCAGCGCGGGTCGCTTGTCTCACCTGTGCGCTTGAAGGCGTAGTGACGCCCGCCGACCGCACCGCAGAGGGCATTGAGACCGACGCCTACCGCTGCGCCCGCGGCCACACGCCTTTGGTGGACTGGAGCCGGGCGGTGCCGACCCTGCCGACGTGGCCGCCCTCGGCCGAGGAGCTCGAGGCCATCGCCCACATGGGCAGGGCGCATCTGGGCATCGCCGAGGCTCCATCGCCGGCCGAGCGCCGCTACGTGACGCTGCCGACCGGGCGGGCGGCCTACGCCGAAGACGGCCCGGCGGACGCGCCCACGGTGCTGTGCATCCACGGACTTCCGGGCAGCGTCCGCGACTTTCGCTGGCTGGCGCCGCAGCTGGCTGACGCGCGCCTAAGGCACCCGCTGCGGGTGATCCGCCCGGATCTTCCCGGGTTTGGCGACACGCCGGTCGAGACCTGGCCAGATCCTTCGCCGGAAGGGCGGGCAGCGTTCGTGCTGGCGTTGTCGCGCGCGTTGGGGCTGGACCGGCCGCTGCTGCTCGGTCACTCCATGGGCGGAGTGGTCGCCTGCGCTGCCGTTCGACAAGATCCAGGCGCGTTCCTTGGCCTAGGGCTGCTGGCGAGCCCTGGCCTGCGCAAGCACAGCCCCTGGCGCCGGCTGGCGCCGCGGCCCCTGCACGCGGTCTTGAGCGCACCGCTGGTCGGCGCGGCGCTGATGCCCGTGGTGCGCCGTGGCTTCGCGGCCTTGGGCTTTGTCGGCTTTCCGGACGCTGCGCTGCGCCGGACCATCGCCTGCTTCGCTGCGACCGATGTGGCTGTCCATGCCTCTCATGTGCGGGCGCTGGAGCTGCCCACCTTGGTCAGCTTCTGTGCCGATGATCCGCTGATCGAGCCCGCCATCCTGGACGAGCTCGCGGCGGCCTGTCCCACCGGGCCGCGTCTGCGCTATCTCCTCGGCGGGCATTGTCTGCAGAAGGCTCATGCCGTCGGGCTCGGCGCGGCCGTGCGAGACTGGGCCAGCGAGCTGCACGGCAATGTGCCGGTGACGTAGCAGACAGCGGGGCGAGCCATCACGCTGGATCAGCTTGGCGATGCACCCTGTCGCCTTTGGACCTTGTCAGAGGCGCACCTAGCTGAGTCGCCAAGCCGCCTTGAGCCGTCGCCAACCGGAAGCGGCAGGACACACAAGGCACAGAGAGGCGGGACGTCCTGCAGGGAAGTCGCGCGGGCTGGGCCGGCGAGTCAACGGCAGAATGCTCAGGCATTGACCCGGACTGCAGCCGCAGCCAGACTGACCGCTCGCGCTGCGGTGGCGTAGCGAGCTGGGCCGGTGATGCTGCGACGATCCCTTTGGCTCATGGCATTTTGTGTCGCGGCGGCGGTCGCAGTTCCGGCTTGCGCACCTCCGAGTGTACCCGCGCCAACGGCCGCAGCGCTGCCGCCCGTGGTGGCGCCAGGGGCGGGCGGTCCGGCGGAGGTTGCGGTTCCCTTGCCTGCCACAGCGACGGGAGCCCAACTGCAGCCGGTGCTGGTCGTCGACGACCCGGCGCTGCTCACGCCCCTTGGCGCAGGGCAGCTGGCGTTTGCCCGGGTGGCGCTGACCAGCGCGAGCCAGTCCTTCCACACACTGGCCCAGCTCGCGGCGGACGCTGACGTCGCCGTGGTGGTGGCTTCCTTGCGCGGCGACGTTGAGGCCGCGGCACGCAAGGACCCCAAGTCGGGAGTAGGGCTGCGCTATAGCCACCGGCGCTTTGACCCCTCTTGGCTGGCCAGCCCGGCGAGCAAGCTGGAGCTCGTCGGGGTCATCAACCGCCCCGACCGTCACGCGTTCGCAACCGCCCACTGTGGCGAGACTCGGCTCGTCTACCGGCTGCGCTACGGCGAATTCCTGTTGCCTTTGACCGTCAACACCGTGTTTTGGCAAGACGCTGACCCGAACCAGACTTGCGCCGACGTGGCCAGACGCTGGCGCGAGCGGCCCCAGCTCGCTGACGTCCTTGCCCACGCGGTGTTTGGCCGGGTCCAGCGCAGCAACCTCAAGGCGGTCGAGGTCAACGCCCAGACGGTCCGCTGGCCGAGCTCGGTGCGCGGCGACTTGGGTGGCCACGCGGAGTACAGCCTGCGCGTGTTTCAGCCTGGGCCAGATGGCCAGTTGCGCGCAGGCCCGCTGGAAAACACCCCGGATGTAGAGCGGCTGGGCAAAAACCCCAAGCTTCGCGCGGATCTGTTGGCGTGGCTGCAGGACCCAGCCCAGCTACGCGCCATTGACCGCGGTGTGGCAGTGCTGCCAGAGCGCTTCTTGGCGACCGCGGCGCAGTCGGTGACGCCACATGGCCTCGCCCGGCGGGCAAACCGACCTTGGCGGCAGCTGTTTGCTCCACAAGAGCTTGCCGCACTGCCGCTGGCAGCTCTACCGCGCTTGCAGACCCCGGCCGGCCTGCTGCGCCGGCTGGACACCATGACCTGCCAGGGTTGCCACCAGAGCCGCAGCGTGGCCGGCTTCCACTTTGTCGGTCGCCAGCCGGTTGGCACGCCTGACGGGCTGCACATCGCGAATTCGCCGCACCTGGCGGGCCAGCTGCAGTTCCGAGCGGCGGCGGCGCGGTGGCTGGCTGACGGAGCGGTGGCTGGCTCGGCGCCCGCGGTCCCAAGTGCAGAGCGCAGCCCAGGAGCCGGGCGCAGCGGCGAGCCGTGTGGCCGGAACGATGCAGCCTTTGCCCAGTGGAGCTGCGGACCTGGCCTGCACTGCGCGGCCGGCGCCGACCACGAGGTGGGTGCCTGCGTCCCCGACGTCGTCCAGGTCGGCAGCCCGTGCGATGCTGGTGCAGTCAGCGCCGACCCCGATCCGCACCGCGACGGTCGGCGGGGCAGCGGCAAAACCCCTTGCCAGCGCGGCGGGTTCTGCGAGTCTGCGTTTGCGGGCTTTCCCGGTGGCAGCTGCGCCGGCCCCTGCGCGCCAGAGGACCCGCGGGTCGCCTGCGCAGCCATCCCAATGTTTGCGACGTTCAATGCGTGCTTGGCCCGCGGGCTGCCATTTGCCCAGTGCGCTGCCGACAACCACAACAAAAAGGCGATGCCAGGCTGCAGCGAGGCGGCTCCATGTCGGGACGACTACGTTTGCGCGCCCAGCCGTGCGGGCGGGGTGTGCATGCCGCCCTACTTCTTCCTGCAGCTGCGGGTCGATGGGCCACGCCGGGTGACGACGAAGTAGGCGAGGCGACTCGGACTCGCTGAACTCCGCACCGCTTATCCGCAGCAAAACCAGCCATGCCAGTCGCCTCGCCCAAAGCGCACCACTCACTTTCAGAGGTCCAGAATGCACAGAGACGCCCCATCCCAGCCGGGCCCGATGCACTTGAGCTACCGCGGGGTAGTGACAGCCTGGGACTGCGACCACATGGGCCACCTCAACATTGCAGGCTATGTGCGGCGTTTTGATGAGGCGCACTGGAGCTTCTTTGCCGCCTTGGGCCTGGCCCCGGGTTGGATGCGCGAGCAGCGTCGGGGCATGGTCGCCGTAGAGCAGCGCATCCACTACCTGCGCGAGCTCAAGGCCGGCGAGGTCGTGGCCATCTACTCGCAAGTGCGGCAGGTCAAGGCCAAAGTGCTGCTCAGCCGCCACGAGCTGCGCAACGAAGAGACCGGAGAGGTCTGCGCGGTCGAAGAAATCGCCTGCGCCCACCTCGACACCGACAGCCGCAGGGCCGTTGCCTTTGGCGAACCCCTGGCCGCAGGCATGGCCGCCGCTGGCTTTGGCCCCTTCCCTGCGCCAGAGGCTGAGGGGAAGTAACGCGGACGCGGGTCGACTGTGCTGGGTAGGTGCTGTGCCGAGTAGCTGGGCGAGCGGAGGGGCTGCTGGGTGGCGGCGCCTTGGGCGGACCGGTCAGATTGGCTTGAAGTCACGATAAAGTTCGCGTTTGCGGGGGTGATCCGCCGGCGAAGGCTCGCAATTGGTGGCGGGGTTGGTCTCGGGCGAGGGCAACCGCTTCGAGGCAAGCGCGCCGCTGTCCTGCTCGGTGGGGCGCAAGTTCGCACTGACGCGACTCGCCGCGCTGTGCCGTGCGCTGGGGATTGCCGCAAACGGTGGTGTCTCCGTGATCAGCCTGCAATCGCGCCGCCGCGCCCCCTACTTCCCTCTCAAGAACCAGGCCAAATGCTGCACCGTCAGCGTGTCATTGCCCGCCACCAGCGCCGCTGGCGTGCCCTCAAACACCACCCGACCGCCGTCGTGGCCGGCCCCCGGGCCCAGGTCGATAATCCAATCCGCGTGGGCCATGACGGCCAGGTGGTGCTCGATAACAAGCACCGACTTGCCGGCGTCCATCAGCCGGTCCAGCAGGCCCAGCAGCTGCGCCAAGTCCGCCAGGTGCAGGCCGGTCGTCGGCTCGTCGAGCACATAGACTGCGGCGTCTTG
>CAIXGW010000171.1 GCA_903919145.1 uncultured Myxococcales bacterium | reverse complement strand
GGCCCCTTAGCCGCCAAAGGACCCGACCATGGCCTGGAACGCAGAAACCGCCGACGCAGAGCTGGTGCAGGCCGCCCAAGGGGGCGATCAGCGGGCCCTACAGGTACTGCTGGCCAAGCACGCGCCGCGGATCGGCCGCTTTGCCGCCAAGATGTGCCGCTCGCCGTCCGAGGCAGAAGACGTGGTGCAAGACACCCTGCTGGCGGCCATGCGCACCCTGCCGGGCTTTCGCGGCCAGGCCCAGGTGTCGACGTGGCTCTACCAGATCGCCCGCAGTTTTTGCATCAAGAAGCGCCGGCGCACCCGCTCGGTCATCCAGGGCGATGCGGCGATTGGCGATGAGGAATCGGCAGAAATGCGCGCCCTGGCCTCGGCCGAGGTGATGGCCGATGAGCGTCTGGACCAAGCCCAGCTGGGGCAGGCCTTGCAGCACGCCATGGACAAGCTGGCGCCGATGTACCGCGAAGTGCTGCTGCTGCGCGACGTCGAGGGCTTGACCGCGCCCGAAGTGGCGGATGCGCTGGGGTTGAAGGTAGAGGCCGTCAAGTCGCGCCTGCACCGCGCCCGCCTGGCCGTGCGGGCCGAAGTGGCGCCGATGATGCAACTGCCCGTCCAGGCCGCGGCGGAGCCTGGGGATGCAGAGGAAGACGCGCCCCACGCCCCGTGCCCCGACGTGCTGCAGATGTATTCTCGCCACGTAGAAGGCGACATCAGCTCCAACGTCTGCCGGCAGATGGAGGAGCACCTGCGCCACTGCCCCAAGTGCAACGGCACCTGCGACAGCCTGCGCCGCACCCTGGCGCTGTGCGGAGCCAGCCGCGAGACCGTGCCGGTGGCGACCCAGTTCATGGTGCGGCGCGCGCTGGGCCGCGTTTTTGGCGGCAGCGCCCTGACAGATCCCAGCGGCAGCGATGACGGCCCCGTCCGCAGCTAGGGAATTGTCCGAGAAAAACTAGGACAAATCTTACCGCTGGGTGGGTCGCAAGCTCTCGGCTTCACAGCTGACTTGCCGCTCCGGTGCCAAATTGATTGATCGAATTATTGTAGGACACAGGCCAGTTGCCGGCCAAGCAGGCCACGGCTCCTGGCAATGGCAGCGCTCAGACCGTGGGCGGCGCTGGCTTGCGCCCGGCCTGAGTCCACACCACCACGCCGGCGGCCTGGGCTTCTTCTGCCAAGGCGGCGCGCAGGTGGTCTTGGCTGACGGCAGCGGCGCCCTCTGCCAGGCAGTGGCCGGCCGCCCGCGCCACGGCGTTGCGCAACCGCCCGCCCGCCAAGGCGTAGTCGCGACCCAGCACCTCGACATCCAGGTCCGACCCCCCCGGCACCTTGGCGCGCTGCAAGAAGACCTGCAGCAGGCGGGCGCGCTGCTGTGGCCCCGGCTCGGGCAGGGTCAGGCGGGTGTGCACGGCGCGCAACGCCGCGGCATCCAAGCTGCCCACAGCGCGGGTGGTCCACACCAGCGGCCCGTCGTGCTCGTCCAGCAGGGCCAGCAAGTCGTCCAGCGCCAGCGCGCTGAGGCGATCGGTGGCGCTGGCGGGATCCTGGACGCGGCGACCCAGCAGCGTCTCGGCGTCGTCGATGAGCAGCAGCGCGCCAGTCTCTGCGCCGCGCCGCACCAGGTCGCGGACCCGCTCAAAAGGCGGCAGGCCCGGCAGGCTGTCGCGAAAACGCAGCAGCGGCAAGCCCAATTCGGCGGCCAGCGCGTGGCCGGCCAGGCTCTTGCCGGTCCCCGCCGGTCCGTCGATCAGCACCACCAGCGCCCGCACGCCGGCACCGCTGTGCAGCCCCAAGCGCTGGCGGGCCCGCACCGTCCGCAGCAGATCGCCCACCTTCTCAGCCAAATCTGCTGGCAGCACAAGATCTTCTAGACCGCGCGCCTGGGTCTGGCAGGCGGTCACCGCCAGCGCGGCCGCCTGGGCCATGGTCGCGGCGGCCTGGTGCAGCAGCGCGGCCGTCAGCAGCGGCGGCGGGCTGGCCAGGGCCGTTTGCACCGCCAGCCGCACCGCGCGGGCGATACTGGATCCAGGCATGGGATAACAGCGCGCCAACTCAGAGAGATCGACCTCGCCGGCCAGCGGCAAATCGTCGGTCAGGTGCTGTTCCCACTGCAGCTCGCGCTCGGCAACGCCGGGCCAGCGCAGGGAGACGTGGGCCTGCAGCGCGCCCAGCAGGCCGGCCGGCAGCGCCGCCAGATCGCGGCAGGTCAACAGCACCGGAAACGGCGCGCTGGGGATCCAGTCGGCCAGCGCCGCCGCGCCACGGCTACCGCCGCACAGCCAGCGCTCAGCGTCGTCGATCAGCAACATGCCATTGTGAAAGCTGACTTCGCGAGTCAGCGCCGCCAGGTCCGGCTCTTGCTGGGTCATGCGCAGCCGCAGCACCGCCAGGCCGAGGCTGGCCCCGACCGCCCGCGCCACCGCCGTGCGCCCGGTACCGCGCGGGCCGCTGATCGCCGCCACACACCCCGCCGGCGCCGCCGAGGCCGCCAGCCAGCCGCGCAGGGCCGGTGCCAAGGTGGCGTCTCCGGCCAAGTTCTGGCCCTGGCCCAGGGCAATGCTCAGCCGTTGTGCGGCACTGGCCGGCAGGACCAGCTGCTCCAAGGTCAGGCCGGCGCCAAGGCGCTCGGTCAGGGGGGCGGCAGTTTCTGGGGATTCGCTCATGGGGGCCTCCGCCGGCAGGCTGCGACCAGACTGGCTGGCTGTCAACGCTGGGGGGCAGGGAAGCGGGTCGCACCAAAGGGCGGTGCCCAAGGGCTGCGCCGCCGCGGCTTCCATGGGCTGGCCTTGACTTGGCGGGCGGGGCTTCCTTATCTGAGACCTTGGCCCGCCAACCCAGAATGATCTGGGCTGAGCCCGGGCTGTGGAGTGCCGATGACCAGTGAAATCCGAGCCGATCGCCTGCCCGTGCTGCCCCTGCGCGATGTCGTAGTGTTTCCGCACATGGTAGTGCCGCTGTTTGTGGGCCGCGAGAAGTCGGTGGCCGCCCTGGAGGCCGCTTTTCAGCGCCCAGACCGCGACATCCTGATCGTCACCCAAACCAACGCCCGCACCAATGAGCCGGGCGACGCCGACCTGTTTCGCGTCGGCTGCATTGGCGTGGTCAAGAACATCCTGCGCCTGCCCGATGGCACGGTAAAGGTGCTGGTCGAAGGCCGCAGCCGCGCGCAATTGAACAGCTTGGTCGAAGGTTTGCCGCACCTGTGCGCCGACATCGCCCTCCTAGAGAGCAGCGAGCCGGCGCCCCCCGCCGAAGAGGCCGAGCAGCTGCGCCAAGATGCGCGGGCGGCTTTTGAGGCCTACGTCAAGATCAACCGCAGGATTCCCCCTGAGATCTTGGTGTCCGTCACTGCGCTGGAAGACGCCGGTCAGCTGGCCGATACCATTGCCGCCCACGTGGCCCTCAAGATCGCTCAGCGCCAGGAATTGCTAGAGACCACAGGGCCATTTGCGCGCCTGACCAAGCTGACGGCGATGCTTGAGGCCGAAGCCGAGCAGCTCTCTGCCGAGCCGCAGCCGCGCCGCGCCAGCCGCACCGGTGCGCCGACCAGCCAGCAGGCCGAAGCCGCCGAGGCTGCCGACGAATTCAAAGCCGAGCTGGAGGAATTGGCCAAGCAGATCCAAGAGAAGGAGCTGCCCGAAGAGGCCAAGACCAAGCTGGAGCGCGAGTTCAAGAAGCTCAAAAGCATGAACCCGATGAGCGCCGAGGCCGGGGTGGTGCGCACCTACCTCGACTGGGTGCTGGCGCTGCCGTGGAAGACCGTCAGCGAAGACAAGCTGGACGTGGTCGAGGCCAAGCGCGTGCTCGACGAGGACCACTACGGTTTGGACAAACCCAAAGAGCGCATCCTGGAGTACCTGGCGGTGCAGCAGCTGCGCGGCGAGGTGGGCCGCGGGCCGGTGCTGTGCCTGGTCGGGCCCCCCGGTGTGGGCAAGACCAGCCTGGCCAAGAGCGTGGCCCGCTCGCTGGGCCGCAAGTTCATTCGCATCTCGCTAGGTGGCGTGCGCGACGAGGCCGAGATCCGCGGTCACCGTCGCACCTACGTGGGCGCGCTGCCGGGCAAGATCATCGCCTCTCTCAAGCGCGCCGGCACCAGCAATCCGGTGCTGCTGCTGGACGAAATCGACAAGATGAGCATGGACTTTCGCGGCGATCCGGCGTCGGCGCTGCTAGAAGTGCTGGATCCAGAGCAGAATGACAGCTTTGTGGACCACTACATCGACCTGGACTACGACCTCTCCAAGGTCCTGTTCATCACCACCGCCAACAACTTGCAAGCCATTCCGTGGGCGCTGTCTGACCGGCTGGAGATCCTGGAGCTGGGCGGCTACACCGAGCACGACAAGCTGCAGATCGCCAAGCAGTACCTGATCCGCCGCCAGCTCGACGAGACGGGCATGGGCAAGGCCGCCGATGTCGCGTTCAGCGATGACGCGATTGAGACGCTGATCCGCAGCTACACCCGCGAGGCCGGCGTGCGCACCCTGGAGCGGCAGGTGGGCGCTGTGTGCCGCAAGCTGGCGACCAAGCACCTGCAAGAGAAGAAATCCAAGCAGAAGCTCAAGTACCGGGTGACCGGCAAGCAGGTGGTCGAGCTGCTGGGGCCAGAGAAGTTCAAGAAGCAAGACGCAGAGATGCAGGACCGGGTCGGCGTGGCCAACGGGCTGGCCGTCACAGCCGTGGGCGGCGATCTGCTGCTGGTCGAAGTCAGCCTGGTGCCCGGCAAGGGCCGGATGATGGTGACCGGCAAGCTTGGCGACGTGATGAAAGAGTCCGTAGAAGCGGCCATGACCTATGTGCGGTCGCGCGCCCACATGCTGGGGCTGAACAAGGACTTTGCCCAGAAGGTCGACGTGCACGTGCACTTTCCAGAGGGCGCGATTCCCAAAGACGGTCCCTCGGCCGGCATTGCGATCGCCACGGCGCTGTGCAGCGCGCTGACCCAGATCCCAGTGCGCCATGACGTGGCCCTGACCGGCGAGATCACCTTGCGCGGCCGGGTGCTGCCGATCGGCGGGCTCAAAGAGAAGGTCATTGCCGCCCACCGCGCCGGGATCACCCGGGTGGTGATTCCGCGCGAGAATGAGCGCGATCTGGTCGAGATCCCCAAGGATGTGCTCAAGTCCCTGGAGGTGATTGTGGTCGACCACGCCGATCAGGTGCTGCAGGCCACCCTGCGACTGGCAGATCCGCAGGCGTTCTTGGCCAATCCAACGGCGCTTTCGCGCGACGATCTGGGGATCCTGGAGGCGGAGAGCCTGGCTGTGACCCACTAGTACCCCAAACCCCAAGTTCGTTCCGGGTTGCGGAACGGACGCGGTTTGGGGTACGAGACCCAGCAGTAGTAGCCAAGGCCCGGCGAATCCAGCTGGCCGCCCGCGGCTCTCAGTCTCTTGCCGGCCCGGGTGGGTCTTGGCCAGGAGCAGCATGAAAGCAGGGACGTGGATGGGCAGCGCGGCCGTGGTGGCCGGGCTGATGGCCGTGGCGGGTGCAAGCGGGTGCGAGAAGAATGCGGCGCAGGCTGAGGATTTTCGCCCAACTGGCCCGGTCACGGCGGCGGCGGTCAAGGGCGGCGGGGTGCAGCACCTGGACGTCAGTGCCTGGAATGCCGCGCTGCAGCAGAAGAAAGGGCTGATTTTGGACGTGCGGACGGCCGGCGAATACAGCCGCGCCCACCTGGCGGGCTCCAGCCTGGTTGACATCAGCGACCCAAAATTTGTGCAGAAGATCGAGAAAATGCAGAAGACCCGCCCGGTCTTTGTCTACTGCGCATCGGGCTCGCGCAGCGCGGCCGCGGCCCGCCAGCTGCAAAGGATGGGCTTTGGCGAGGTGTACAACCTGCAGCCGGGCATCATGGCGTGGCTGCAGGCCGGCCTGCCGGTCGAGCGCGGCGCAGCGGCCAGCGGTGACCAGACCGGCGGCCTGGAGCCGGCGGCCCTGGATGCGCTGCTGGCCAAAGAAGCCAAGGTGCTGATCGACTACCAGACGCCGTGGTGCGCGCCGTGCAAGGCGATGGCGCCAGTGGTCGACGAATTGACCACCGCCTACAAGGGCAAAGCCGTGGTGATGCGGGTCGATGTCGATCAGAGCGAGGCCCTGGCGGCGCGCGAGAAGATCCAGGGCGTCCCGGTGTTTGTGCTGTATGTCGGCGGCAAAGAGCGCTGGCGCCACGCCGGCGAGATCAGCCGCGCCGACCTGGAAGCCCAGCTCAACCAGTAGCTAGCACCGCCGCCGACTTGGGCGCAACTGGCGGGCCCCCAGCCGATTCCCTTGCCACATCTTGCCTCAGCCCCGCTGGCAGGGCATCCTGCGCGCCCCGCTGGCGAACCGCCGCCAGCGCCGCGCCGGGTGGGCCGCGCTAGCAGGAAGACGATGCAGAACAATCTCAAGAATCCCCCTACCCGGCCGGCAAGGGCCCTGCTGGGCGCCGCACTGACCGCTGCAGCCCTGGCCGCCGCAGCCCTGGGCGGCTGCAAGTCGCCGGCCCCGGCGGTCCCCGCCGCGCCGCAGGCCGCCAAGGAAGCGGCGCCTGCGCCCCTGCCAGCGGAGCCCACGCCGGCTGCAGCGCTGCTGCCCCCAGCCAGCGCCCCGGCCGCGGCAGTGGCCGAAGATCCCGCCACAACCTATGTCAAATACTGCAGTCTCTGCCATGGCAACCTGCGCGAAGGCTACGCGGCCGACAACGCCCCCAGCCTGAAAAGCCTGACCTTCCTGCAGACCGCGTCGACGCAGTTTCTTGTCGACAGCATTGCCCGCGGCCGGCCCGGCACCGCCATGGCGGCCTACGGCAGCGAATTTGGCGGTCCGCTCAGCGGCCCCACCGTGGCGGCGCTGGTCACCTGGCTGCGCCAAGACGCGCCGCAGCTCTTGCCGATCGACGCCACCTTGGCGGTGGGCGATCCGCAGCAGGGTCAGGCACTGTTTGGCCAGAAGTGCGCTGACTGCCACGGCGCGCCCACCCAGCGCGCCACCGCCGTGCACTTGTTCAACCAGGTGTTTCTGGCGCTGGCGTCCGACGGCTTTCTGCGCCACGCCATTGTCTACGGGCGCCCAGGCACCGACATGGAGGCGTGGGACAAGGAGCTCAAGCCCGAGCAGATCGAACACCTGGTGGCCTACCTGCGCTCTTTGGCCGTGGCCGGCGCTGCCCAGCCGCCGCCGCCGCCCGCGGGGCCTCCGGCGGAGCCGTGGGTGGAGTCGCCGGTGCTGAACCCCACCGGCCAGCACGCGGAATTCCAGCTCAAGGATGACCGGCTGGTGACCCCCGAAGCGGTCAACCAGGCCCTGGTGCAGAAGCGCCGCATCGTGATTGCCGACGCCCGCGCTCCCTCGGACTGGTCGCGGCTGCGCATCCCCGGCGCCGTGTCGCTGCCCTACTACGACCTGCGCAATATCGACAAGATTCCCAACGACGGCACCTGGGTCATCGCCTATTGCGCCTGCCCGCACCACGCCTCTGGGGTCGTGGTCGACGAGCTGCGCAAGCGCGGCTACAAGCACACCGCCGTCATGGATGAGGGGATTTTTGCCTTCCAGCATAAGGGTTTTGCGGTGGTCGCTAGCGAAGGCGGCGTGCCCACTCCGGCGCCGCCGGCCTACGACCAGCCGCACCTGCACCCAGGCTTGCACGCCGTTCCGCCAGCGCTGCCCGCGCCGGTGCCCGGGGCGGCGGCCGCACCCGTGCCCGCCCTGCCAGTGCCCGCACCAGCGCCCGTAGCCGCGCCGCCAGCGCCCGCGCCGCACAGGTAGGCTCTGACCGTCCCGTTTGCGGCCGCGGTGCCGATGGCGGCGAGTCGGGCCCGGCGCCGCGCACTTGCGAGCCACGCATCGGCCAAGACCTGGTCCAGGGATTCTGCTCAAGACATTGAATTTAATACAGGATGTTGGGGCATCCTGGCCCGCAGCCGCGCGGCGGCTGGGGGGCCAGGACCGCGCCCTACCGCCCGGCTTGCCAGCCGGGCGGCCGAGCCCTCGGGCGCGCCGCGGCTGGATGGCTTTGGGTGTTTGGAGGTCTGCGCAGCCGCGCGCCGCCCGGGGCTCGGCCCGTTGGGTTGCGGTCGCTTGCCCGGGGGCCGGCTGGTGGTGCGCGCAATTCCCTAGCGTTTATCAGCATCAGACATTGCCTAGGGTATTGTCTGGACCAGAACACGGCGCGGTCAGCGTGGGCGTGACGATCCCGTTCTAGAGACACGGCCAGCAGCGGGCGCCCTGGCTCTGCCGCCAAACCCGTTTCAGCTACCGCCCGTCTTGCCGCTACCCGGTTTTCGCGGCGGAACAGTCGCAAGGGCGTGCCTTTGGGCAGGTTCAGCGCACGGTCGCCGCGGCCATCGCGATCGCCATCACGGGCAGTTCTTTGAGGTGATCAGGGCGCCTGCCTTGGGGTTGCCGGCCTCCAGGTAGCTCATCAGCACCGACTGGCCGACCTTGGTGTTGCTGCCCTTGACCATGCGCATGGTGTGCAAGTGCGGTCCGGTCGAACAGCCGTTGGTTCCCACGGTCGCGATGGTCTGCCCAGGCGCCACCTCATCGCCCACCTTGACCTTGGCGCTTTGGATGTGGCTGAACAGACCCACCGTGCCGTCGGCATATTTGAGGTACAGGTTATTGCTTTTGCTTAGGCATTTGGCGCAACAGTCCTTGAACTTCTGGGTTGTTACGCTGTAGGGGCAGCCGGTGTAGCAGGCATCGCCGGGCTTGGAGTTGAGGTACACCGCTGTGACCTTGCCGCCCCGCGGCGCCGTAATCGCCGTGCCCAAGCCCATGGAGAAGTCGTGGGCGTAGTAGCTCAGGCCCGTGTGGTGGTAGCCGGCATTGTTGCCCGCCGAACACTTGACGGTCTTGCCGCAGGCCCAGGGCATGTGAAAGCCGGCGACTTGGGTGCAGCTGGGCGGCGCAGCCACGTTGTTCTTGCAGGTATACCAGTCTTTGCCGCCGCAGCCGCCGTTCTTGACCTTGCACTCGTCGATGTCGGTACAGACAGCCTTGCCCCCCTGGTTGGCGCAGGTGATGAGCTTGGGGTCGCCGCAGCCGCCGTTGTTGACAAGGCAAGGGTTGGCCGGCGGGCAGAGCTTGGCGTCAGGCGCCCCTTTGCACTGCCCCTGCAAGCAGCTGTCTTTGGTGCAGGGATTGCCATCTTCGCACACGCTGCCATCTGCCGCGGCGACGGTGACGCAGCTGCCGGCCTGGCACTGGGCCACGCTGCAGGGCAGGCCGGCGGCCGGGCAGGGCTTTTGGCTTGAGCAGGCGGGTTGGGTCACCTCTGGGGCTGCGAGGTCGCCGGTCTCAGCGCTGTCGTTGGTGTCAGCGCTGTCGGTTGGGGCGGCGCTATCGGTCATGCCCGCGCTGTCGGCAGCCGCGGCGCTATCGGTCGCTACGGCGCTGTCTGCGGCTGGCGGTTCGGCATCGGCGACTGCGGCGTCCGCCAGCCCCGGCACCGCGTCCACAGGCGCCGCAGTCTCTGGCCATGCTGCCCCGCCATCGCCGTCGCCAGCGTGTTGGTCCGGCGTGCCGCGAGCTGCGGTCTCTTCCTGCAGAGCGGTCGCATCCGCGGACCCTTGCCGTGCGGCGCCGTCGACCCCGAGCGGCAGCGCTGCCGTCTGCGCTGGAGGCTCAGGGCTGCACGCGGCAAGGCCTGAAGCCAGGCTCCATCTTGCGAAAATGCCAATCCAACCCCGTCGATTCACAACATTGCCCCACCGCCGAGCTATCCGTTCGCAAGGCCCAGCCGCTGATTCAAGGCGCATCCCGTCCTGCTGTCAATCGCTTTGGCAGCCTCGCCCACGGCCCGCTGATCCGCCGCACCGCCAGGGCCACCGGTGGACGCCCCGGCCAGCCAAGCCGCGGCCAGCCAAAAGGCATTTGACGAGCCGGCCAACGCGGCCGGACAATCGCCCAGGCAGCCAGTTGCCGTCTAGGAATCCGCCATGATCTTGCTAAACCCTGCTCAGCTGACGGAAGCGCACCCCGACCCCAAGGTCAACGAGATCCTGCGCAAGACCGTGGCCTTTTTTGAGGCCAAGGGCAAGCGGCGCCTCAAAGCAGATGACCAGGACCGGGTGTGGTACGCCGACTTCATTGAATTCTTGAAGCAAGAGAAGGTGTATGCCACCTTGCTGACCCCGCAGGGCTATGGCGGCCCCGACTGCCGCTGGGACACGTCGCGCCTGTGCGTGTTCAACGAAGTCCTGGGCTTCTACGGCCTGTCTTACTGGTACACCTGGCAGG
Organism: uncultured Myxococcales bacterium; assembly: GCA_903919145.1. Lineage (GTDB taxonomy): Bacteria > Myxococcota_A > UBA9042 > UBA9042 > UBA9042 > SXRM01. The sequence goes on along the minus strand of CAIXGW010000171.1, from coordinate 1,798 downwards.
TGACCATCTTGGGCCTGGGCCCCATCTGGATGAGCGCCAACGAGGAGCTCAAGCGCAGGACCGCCCAGCTGCTGGACCAAGGCGAGATTTTTGGCTTTGGCCTGTCAGAGAAAGAGCACGGCGCTGACATCTATGCCAGCGAGATGCTGCTGATTCCCCAGCCCGATGGCAGCTTTGTCGCCCGCGGCAATAAGTACTACATCGGCAACGGCAACAAGGCGGCGATCATCTCGACCTTTGGCCGCCATCCCCAAACGGGCGAGTACGCCTTCTTTGCCGTCGATACCCAACACCCCCGCTACGAGCTGGTCAAGAACGTCACGCCCACCCAGTACTTTGTGGCGGAATTCAACCTGAACGACTATCCCATCGCAGCGGCCGACGTGATGTCACAGGGCGACGAGGCGTGGAACGCGGCGCTCAACACCGTCAATGTCGGCAAATACAACCTTGGCTGGGCCAGCGTGGGCATCTGCACCCATGCGCTGTACGAGGCTCTCAACCACGCCTCGGCTCGCCAGCTGTACGGTCAGCACGTCACCGACTTTCCCCACGTCAAGCGCATGTTTGTCGAAGCCTATGCGCGGCTGGTGGCCATGAAGCTGTTCGCTCTCCGGGCGTCGGACTACATGCGCTCGGCCTCGCTGGAAGACCGCCGCTACCTGCTGTACAACCCGGTGGTCAAGATGAAAGTGACCACCCAGGGCGAGCAAGTCATTGACCTGCTGTGGGATGTCATTGCCGCCAAGGGCTTTGAGAAGGACGTCTATTTCTCGACGGCCACGCGCGACATCCGCGGCCTGCCCAAGCTGGAAGGCACGGTGCACGTCAACATCGCGCTCATCGTCAAGTTCATGCAGAACTACTTCTTCTACCCGACCACCTATCCCGAGATTGGCCGCCGGCTGGACGCCTGCAACGACGATTTTCTGTTTGACCAGGGGCCGGCCAAGAACCTGGGCAAGATCCAGTTTCACGACTACCGCGCCGCCTACGCCAGCCGACCCCTGCCCAACGTGCAGCTGTTTGCCGAGCAGACCAAGGTGTTTCGCGAGCTGCTCCTGAGCGCCGGACCCGACGCCAGCCAGCAAAAGGACATCGACTTTCTGTTGGCCATTGGCGAGATCTTTACGCTGGTGGTCTACGGCCAGCTGATCCTGGAAAATGCCCAGCTGCTGAGCATCTCTGACGACCTGGTCGACCAGATCTTTGACTTTATGGTGAGGGACATGTCGCGCTTTGCCCTGCAATTGCAAAGCAAGCCCAGCAGCACCCAGGCGCAGATGGCTTTGTGCATGACCATGATGCGCCGCCCGCACGTCAACGAGGCGCGCACGCTGCGGGTGCTGCAAGCGGATGTCTACAGCCTCAACGGGGCGTATGCGATGAGGGAGTAGGGGGCGGGCGGGCGGAAGGCTGGCGGGCCGCACGGAAAGCGGGTAGGGCGCGTGGACGGTGGGCACGCCGGCGGACGGCGGGCGGGCCCTGCGAAAACCGGGTAGGGGCGGGTGGAAGGCGGGCAGTCCCACAAGAAGCGGGTAGGGGCGGGTCTCCGTGCCCGCCAGGTTCATTGCCTTTCAGATCATGCTGATAGCGATGGGTGTCAACACGCCCCTCCCCCCGCGAGGCCACCGCCCGGCCAAACCCGTCGGCCCCGCCAGGCCCGTCGTCTGTCCAAACCGTCACCCCCGCGAAGGCGGGGGCCCAGGCTAATATCCTGTGTATTAAAGGGAATCCTCGTCGAAACCCTGGTGATGGAACCTCACAAAGAATCCCGGCCAATGAATTGGCGGGCTAT
>CAIXGW010000170.1 GCA_903919145.1 uncultured Myxococcales bacterium | reverse complement strand
CGCGCAGAAAAACCGCGGCAGAATTCTTGAGGCGGCAAAAAAAGTTGCGGTGGCTGGGGCGCGGCAGTGGCAGCCAGGGTCGTTTCGGCATGGCTCAAGCAAGTGTAGAAACAAATTCATGGGCATGCCAAAGCCCTGGGTGCCCGCGACCTCTGGGTGCCCGCCACCTCACCCGCGCGTGCTGTGGCCAGCCCCGCAAAGGCCGACTCCCCCCGGCCCAACTCAGAGGGCGAGAGGAGCCGCGAGGCCGGTGAATTCCGGCCTGCTATAGCGGGACTTCAGAGACCAGTCGCGTGCCGGTGGTCATGTTCAGCGGATCGCCGCAGGTGGGGAGATTCAGCGCGGCCATGCACGGCGGGTCCAGGTTGGCGTTGATGCGGTCGCGGGCTGCGCAGCGGGCGCCGTTTTCGTCCCACTCGGCCTCCAGGGACCAGCTGTCTTGATCAGCGCGGATGCCGATGCCGTCGTGGACCGAGACCATGGTGCCGTCCTGGGTCCAAGAGGTGCCGTCGCCGCAGAAGTCGGCACGCATCAGGCGGGTGCAGGCTTGGTGCCAAGGGGCCAGGGTGCTGGATACGCAGTTCTTCCTGTTGGCGTCGCACAGCTTGCCCTGTGCCCACGGCGGGTAGCCCATGTCGACGCACTTGGCCAGCACATGTCCTTCGCAGGCAAAGGTAAAGATGTCGTCATCCGCCAGGAAGTCGCCGCCGCCGCTCACGCCCTCTTGGTAGTTCCAGCGGCCGTTGAGCGGCACGGCGCGACCGGGGTTGCCTGCCGCATCGCCGCCGCACAGGGGCATCCAGCCGCTTTCCGAAGCGTAGGTGACCACATAGCGCAGGTAGGCTTGCGGGCCCGCCTCAGAGGTTTCCACGGACTCGACACGCAGCAGGACGTCATCGCCATCATCCAGTGTAGCGTGAAAGACGATGCCAGGAGCGCCGACAACTTGGTTCTTGCTCAGCTTTGCCAGGTTCTTGCCCTGGTCCTTGTCTTGGCCGTGGTCGATGCCGAACACGGTGCCTACCAGGGTCAGATCTTTCTGCTGGCCGCTCGGCAGTTGCACGCCGTCCAGCCTGACTGCCACAACGGAATGGCCATCCAGCAGCTTGCCATTGAACGAGCGACCGTTCAGGCCGTGGCCCACAAGGTCGACGTACAGCGGCTGGCTCAACGTCGGGTACCAGAAGTAGTAGATCGAGCTGTCGTAGCGGTACACCGTGGAGTACAGGGCCTCGGCCGGCGCGGCGCCCAGGCTGAACAATGTAGCAGTCAGGGCAGTCAGCAACTTGGTGGTGGGGCAGTTGGTATCCATGGGGGACCTCCGTTGCTCAACCAAGTTTGCAATTGGCGTGCCAAGGGCGTTTGGCAGGTAGCCCATTGAAATTATGCAAGACGTCTGACGGCAGCCTCAGAGCCTTGGCGGCCTTCGCGCTGAAACGGCGCGCCGAAATGGCGCGGCGCGCCGTTTCAGCGTGGTGGCGGGTCGGCACAAACCCGCAACCCCACGCTGACGTCGCGAAAGGAGGCCTCTGGCGTCTCGCGGGCGGCGACGCGGGCGCTGTTCACGTCGAAGTAGAAGCTGCCGCCGCGGGCGGCGCGGCCAGTCGGGTCGACCGAAGATCGGGTCCACTCAAAGACATTACCGGCCATGTCGTCCAGGCCATAGGGGCTGCGAGAAGCGGGGTGAGACCCAACTTCGTCTGGGCCCATCGCCAGCGGGTCTTTGGCATAGCTCTCGTCGAAGTTTGCGTCTGCAGGGCGCAAAGCATTGGCGTGGGGATAGGAGCGCAGGTCGCCGCCGCGGGCCGCCCGTTCCCACTCCTGCTCTGTGCACAGGCGCGCGCCGGGCAGGCGGCCCGAGGCAGACAGCCAGGCGGCATAGGCCTCAGCATCCGCTGCTGCAACGCCAACCACCGGTAGCTTCATCCAGTTGTGAGACGCGTTGCGCTTGCGGCCCGTGTAGACCAGCTTCTCTCCCGCCGCCAAGGTGTAGGCACGGGTCGTCGGCTTCTAGGTCAAGCGCCACCGGCCATCGGGCTCGGCAGTCAGGGTCAGCGCCCCTTCAAACCCACCGACGTGGACAGAAGGGCTGCGCAGAGCTCGCTGATCTGGAGGTAAAGACTCGATAAACAGGAGATACTCTTCAAAAGTCGTCTCGCGCAGGGCGATGAGGTAGGCCGGCGTCTGCACCGGGTGGACCGGCACGGCATGCAGAAAACCGCGGCGCAGGCTGTCTTCTTCAGCGCTACCAAAGAAGAATCGGCCGGGAGGAACCAGGGCAAAACCTGAAGGCACGCTGGCGGCTGCGGGCAGGTCAACGTGCAACTGCAGCTTCTCTGACCGGCGCAGGGTGAAGGGCAGGCGCACCTGGCTGTGCCCTGGGCCCGTGGCGGTGAGGCGATAGGAGCCTGGCACCAGCTCAAGACCCTCTGCCGGCCAGCGAGCGGGCACTGTCACAGCTCGGGGCTGCAGCGTGTGGTCAGCGCTGTCTTCATAGCGCTCCAGAGCAAAAGAGGTCGCTGGTTGAGCAAAGGCGACGCTGACGCGCCCGGGCTGGCGATAGCCCTGTTGGCGCACGCCGCCGTCGTCGTAGAGCGAGAGCCGGCGCAGTAACTCGTCGCGGCTAGGCTGATCGTGGCGGCCATCGGCGAGAAGAGCCCGTGCGTAGAGAGAATCTGCAAACAGGCCGCGCACATCCGCTCGCTCGGGGTCAAGCTTGACTGCAGGCTCCAGCTCTTGCGAGTCGCGCGACCACGCCTCAGCCTGTTCGGCGCGCGCCGCCTGGGCTTCCTTCCAGAGAGCCTCGCCCTTGTCCTTGTCGCGCCGGTCGAAATGGTCAAAAGCCTGAGCCTGCAGGGAGTCTGCCCGCAGCTTGGCAGCCTCTGCGCTGCGACGGTGCTGCTGGGCTGCCGCCACCAGGGCATCGACGCGCTGGGTCAGCACCCGCTGGTTCTGGAAGTGCACGCCAAGCCAGGTGCCCAAGAGGGCTAGGGCCACCAGGGTCGCCGCTCCCCGGCGCCGCCAAACGGCCTGGTGCACAGCCTGACTGGAGGCCCTCAGGAACTCCCTGTCGGCGTCGGGCAAGGTTGCCAGGTTCAGGTCGCGGGCTTGGCGCAATTGTGGAGCCTGCCACAGGGCTTCTCGCGGCCGCCCCTGGCGCTGCCAGTCGGCGCGGGCCAAGCTCAGCCGCTCGCGCACGGCCTGCATTCCGGCATCGTCAGCCAGCCAGCGCGACAGCGTGCCCCAGCCGCGCAGCAGGGCTTCGTGGGCGAGCTCGCAAGCGGCGCCCTCCGGAGTCTCCACCACGGCCAGCAAGCGCCCCTCTACCAGCGCACCCAGGGCCGCGGCCGCAGAGGGGTGCCCGGTGGCCAGCTCGCTGCACAACCGGCGGGCCCGAGTGCTCTCGGCCGTCACCAGCTGCAGCAGCAGCGCACGGGCGGCTTCGCGGTGGGCCGGTGGCAAGCGACTGAGCACTTCGTCCGCGTGAAGAGACAAGGCACCGGCTACGCCGCCCAGCGCATCCAAAGCGGCGACCGGGATGCGCTTTTTATCGACATCGCGGACTTCGTAGAGGCGCGACAGGGCAAACTGCAGCAAGGGCAGGCCGCCGGTGGCTCCCACCGTCGAATCGACCAACGTGTCGACCAACGCCTCGGACTCAAAAGTGACGCCAGTCTTTTGGGCTGGACCGGTGATCACCTCGCGCAGACGCTCTTTTGACAGGGGCCGCAGAAAGTACAGCGAGCGCTGGAACACGTCGCCCAGCCCAGGCAAGGCAGAAACGCGCCCCAAAAAGTCGCCGCGCACCGACCCCAACAGCTTGACCCCAGGGGTTGGCGTCGCCATGCCGCCCAGCAGCTCAGCCAGGGCCGCGCCTTCCTCTGGGTTGGCCAGGGTGACCAACTCCTCCAGCTGGTCGATAAACAGCACCAGGCCGCGGTCTGGCCCCGAAAGGCTGCGCAATTGACGGCGAAAGGCGCTGGCCCCTTCGGCGATAGCGTCGGCGATGACCTGGTCCGCGACGGACAGGTGGGCCGCCAGCGCAGCACACAGCGCCGCCAGTGGATGGGGGCCGGGGCACAGCGTCACCACCGACCACGAGCGGCTGGCGTCCAGCCAATCGCCGAGTCGCGGTAGGACGCCCGCACGGCACAGCGACGACTTGCCGACCCCGGAATCGCCGGCCACCAGCACCAGCGGGTCGGCTGCCATCCTCTCTAACACCGCGCTCATCTCTGACTCGCGGCCAAAAAACAGCGCGCGGTGGGCCGCCTCAAACGCCCGCAGGCCGCGGTAGGGGTTGCCCTCGGGCACCACCTCGCCGCGCAGCCCTCGCAGGACTTGGGCCAGCGCCGTGCGCACCTCGGCAGCGCCCTCATAGCGTTCTGCGGGCGAGCGGCGCAGGCAGCGGTCGATGATGGCGCCCACCTGCGGGTCGATCGATGGCTGGGCCTGGCAGGCAGGTGTGGCGTCGCTAGATAGAGCGGACTCGCGCAACTCGTCAAAAGACCTGCCGCCGTGCGGTGGTCGGCCCACGCTCAGCGTGTACATCACGGCGCCCAAAGAGTAGACGTCGGAGGCAAAGGTGGCCGGTTCGCCGCGCCAGATCTCTGGGGCCATGTACAGCGGCGTGCCCAGTACCGAGCCGGGCAGCGTCAAGCGCGCCGCCTGCTCAAACGGCTGGCCTGTCTGCGCCTCGGGCCCTGGTTGCGCAACCTGCAACTGCGGCTCCGGCAGCGCCAGCGCAGCAGGCTCGGCCACAGCGGGTCTAGCTGGCCGCGCTTTGGCAGTACGGGCCAGCGACTCTGGCTCTTGCCCAAGCGGCGCTGCGGGGGCCGGCTTGCTCTCCGCCGGCTCGTGGACGGGGCTGGGGCCCAGCAGGCGGGCAATGCCAAAGTCCAATAGCTTGACCGTGCCTTCCTTGGACAAGATGGCGTTGGCCGGCTTGATGTCGCGGTGGATGACCCCAGAGCGGTGGGCCGTGGCCAGGCCGCGCGCCAGGTCGTGGCCGATGTCGAGCACCCGCCGCCACTCTACCGGCAAGGGCAGCTGGTCCAGGCTGGTGCCATCAACGTACTCGTAGACCAGGTAGGGCCGCCCAACCACATGGCCTACCCGGTGGATGGTCATCACACACGGGTGAGACAGCCGGGCAATGGCGCGCGCCTCCACCAGAAAGCGCTGCCTTGCCTCGTCAGAAGGGTCGCGCGCAGAGATGAACTTGATGGCGACCGGCCGCTCCAACAGCGTGTCTTCGCACAGCCACACCTCGCCCATGCCGCCCTTGCCAAGCTGGCGATCCAGGCGATAGCCATCGAATTCTCGAGGGATCTCGCTGGGCAATTCTGTGCTCACGCCGGTGTTCCTCGGAGGTCGTCTCCACTGTGGGTGGCCAGGCCATACTCGCGCACTTTGGTCACAAAGGTCCGCAGCGGCATCTGCAGGAGCTGGGCGGCGCGGACCCTCACGCCATCGCTGGCCACCAGGGCTTGGTGCATCCGCAGCTTCTCAAGCGCCTTGACCTCCTCGTGAATCGCCTTGTGGCGTCGGCTGTCAAAGGGCTCAAAGGGCCCGCTGTGCGCCTTTCGCGCCGCTTCGCGGGTGCCCGCCATCCACGCGGGGGCGTGCTGGGCGACGCGTGGCGGCAAGTCTTCGCCGAGCAACAGGTCGCCATCGACCATTTGCGCGCACAACTCCATGACGTTGCGCAGCTCTCTGACATTGCCGGGCCAGTCATGCAGGGCCAACCGCCGCAGCGCACTGCGCGACAGCGCCAGCTCAGAGCGGCCCCCCGCGGCACAGGCGCGCGCCAAGAACGTCCTTGCCAGCAGCGGAATATCCAGCGGGCGGTCCCGCAGGGCTGGCACGTACAAGGTCGCCGCCCCCAGGCGAAAATACAGGTCCTGGCGAAAGGTTTCGGCCGCCACTTCGGCCTGCAGATCGCGGTTGGTGGCGGCGAGCACCCGCACGTCAATCGGGCGCTCCGTCACCGAGCCGACCCTGCACACGTGCTTGGTCTCCAACACCCGCAGCAGCTTGGCCTGGACCCGCGGCGAGCACTCGCCCACTTCATCCAGCAGCAGCGTGCCGCCGTTGGCACTCTCCAGCAGGCCGACCTTGGCGGTACGGGCGTCGGTAAATGCGCCGCGCTCGTGACCAAACAGCTCGCTTTCAAACAAACTCTCAGAAATCGCGGCGCAATTTAGAGCCACCACCGGCCGGTCGCGCCGCGGCGACCAGGCGTGCAGAGCCTGCGCCACCAATTCTTTGCCCACGCCAGTCTCGCCGTTGATGAGCAGCGGCAGGTCCGAGCCCGCCAGGCGCTGCACCTGCGCATACAGATGCTTCATCGCCGGATCGGCCACCACAATCTGCTGGCTGCCGGCCCGCAGCGGCGTAGCACAGGTCGCCACCAGGGCGTAGGAGCCCGCCACGGCCAGCGCCGCTGCGCTGCGTGCGCCTGTCAGCAGGCCATCGACATCGTGGGCATCGTCTGGGCACACCGCCACGCCTACTCGCACGTCCGGCGCCACCGCCACCAGCGCCGCTGCAATCCGCCTGGCCGGAATCTCTGCGGTCTCTCCCGTATCCGGCAGCAGCACGTAGGCCTCGCCGTCGCCATTCCAACCCAACACGTCGGCCGGTCGCAGCTGGGCGCCCAGCAGCCCAGAGAGCTGGTCGGCACCCACAAAGCGCCGCGGCCCCAGCTGCACCGCCAGCAGCCCCACCGCCCCACCGCTGCGCAGGCACCGGTCGATCTCTTCGCCAAGGCGGCGGCTGACAAATTCCAGGTCGGCGGCGATGCACTGCGACGGCCGCACCGCCCGGCGCTGAAAGGTCAGGGTCACCGACCCGATGGCCATGGTGTCGCCGGCAATCAGCCTGCGCGGTCCACCCAGCGCCGCGTCGTTGACCAGGATCGGCGTCTCTTTAGCCAGCGGACAAAGTGTGATGGCGTCGCCGGCCACCTGCAGTCGGGCGGCCAGAGGTGGAATGCCCAGCCCATTCAGGCAGATATCGGCCTCCGTCGCTGCCCCCAGCGTCAGGTCGCCAGCGGCAGGTAGCCGCACTGCCCGGGTGCCCCTCTCTTCAAAGACCAGCAGGTAGGGGAGGTTCTGTTGAGGAATTGCCATCTTCCGTCCGCCCTGGGCTGAACTGCCCGGCGTGCCTCTCTGTGAGAGAGGTGGATCAGCCTTGGTGTGCGCTCATTTGCCACAAAACTCACGTTCTCTGGCCGCCAGCCCAGGCTTGCAGGGGCCTGGCACTGCCCGCTGCCGTCGCGTGGGCATCCTTTGGGCGCGATCCTGCGTCCCACTGCACCAGCGGCAGCCACGCCGTGCTATGGTGATGTCCATGCCTACTCTTCACCGCGAGCTGTCGCTGCCCTATCCTTCAGGGCAGGTCTATGCTTGGCACAGTCGCCCGGGCGCCTTCCAGCGGCTGGTACCGCCGTGGCAGCGGGTGGTATTGCACAGCGCGACTGGGGATTTTGCTAACTTGCGCGCAGAGTTGCGGATGAAGTTGGGGCCGTTCTACAAGACGTGGCTGGCCCAGCACGGCGACCACCAGCCTGGGCGGCAATTCGTCGATGTTCAGCAGGCCGGGCCCTTTGCCCGCTGGAGTCACCAGCACCGCTTTGAGCCGCAGGGGCCGGCCGCCGGCTCTACGCTGATCGACCACGTGGACTACGCCCTGCCGCTGGCGCCGCTGAGTCAGTGGCTGGTTGGCCGGCAGGTGGAGGCTACCTTGGAAAAGATGTTCAGTTTTAGACATGAACGCACCCGTCAGGACCTGGAGCGCCACGCCCTGTGGCAGGACTACCCGCGGCAGCGCATTGCCATCTCTGGGGCCAGCGGGCTGATTGGCAAGCAGCTGTGCGCCTATCTGACTACGGCCGGGCACACGGTGCTGCAGCTGGTGCGGCGGCCGTCGCAAGATCCCCTTGAAGTGACTTGGGATCCTGTGGCCGGCACGGTCGATACGGCCAAGCTCCAGGGCATAGACGCCGTCATCCACTTGGCTGGAGAGAACGTCGGAGAAGGGCGCTGGACCGCCGAGCGCAAGCCGCGGCTGCTGCAGAGCCGGGTCGACGGCACGCGCACCCTGGCCAAGGCAATGGCCCAGCTGGACCCCAAGCCCAAGGTGCTGATCTCTGCCTCAGCCACCGGCTTCTACGGAGACACTGGCGACGCCGAGTGCACAGAGTCGAGCCCGACGGGGACGCTGTACTTGTCTGAAATTTGCAGGGAATGGGAAGCCGCCGCCGAGCCGGCGCGCCAAGCCGGCATCCGGGTGGTTCATCCGCGCATCGGCGCCGTGGTCAGCGCCCAGGGCGGCATGCTGGCCAAGCTGCTGCTGCCCTTCAAGATGGGTGGCGGCGGTCCGGTGGGGTCTGGGCAGCAGTACCTGCCGTGGATTGCGCTGGAAGACGTGCTGGGCGCCATGGAATGGCTGCTGTTTCGCCAGGATGTGCAGGGGCCGGTCAACCTGGTGGCGCCGCAGCAGATCCGCCAAGTTCAGTTTGCCCAGGCCCTTGGCCACGCCCTGCGCCGGCCGGCGCTGCTGCCGCTGCCGGCTGCAGCTGTGCGGCTGCTGTTTGGCCAGATGGGCGAGGAAGTGTTGCTGGCGGGGCAGCGGGTGCAGCCACAGCGCCTCCAGGACCTGGGTTTCCCGTGGCTTTATCCGCAGATCAGCCAGGCCCTCGCCGCTGAGCTTGGAGTCTAGGAGCCTGTCGGGATAATCCCCGCCAGGCTCCGTGCCAGTTTGCGTTTTCTTCAGTCGGGCAAGAAATATTGGAAGTGAATTCCAATATTTCGCCCGCCTGGGCGCTCGCAAGACGATCGCCCTAGGACCCTGTCGGATGCTGCGGCTGATTCAATAGTTTTAAGGAGTTATCTCTAGGCGACGGCATTACTCCGACAGGCTCCTAGCTTGGGCAGGACCTTGGCGTCGACGTCGTGGCCCACCAGGCCCTGCAAGCTGACCAGCCGCTGCAT
>CAIXGW010000169.1 GCA_903919145.1 uncultured Myxococcales bacterium | reverse complement strand
CGTCAGTACACAGGCCGACACTTCGTCGCGCGGCCCCACGGCCGGCAGCGCAGCCGCGGTGGGCAGCAGCAGCTGCGGCCAAGGGTCGGCGAGGTCGCCCTGCAGCCGCGCCAGAGCCGGGCGCACGAACAGTGCTGCACACACGCAAGCGGCCAGCGGATTGCCAGGCAGGCCAAAGGCGAGCTGGGCGCCGCGGGTGGCAAACAGCAGCGGCTTGCCCGGCTTGATGCGGATCTTGTGGAAGTGCGCGGTAGCGCCCAGCAGCTGCAGGGTCGGCGCGACCAGGTCGGCGTCGCCAGCCGAGACCCCGCCGATGGTCACCAGCACGTCTGCCTGCTGCCAGGCCTCTTGCAGCGCTTGCTGAAGGGCGCCGGGCTGATCGCGGGCCGCGGCGAAGTGCCTGACTTCAGCGTCTGGCTGCAGCAATGCGCTGATCGCGTAGCGGTTGCTGTCGCGAATTTGCCCGGGCCCGGGCTCGGCATCGACGGCGACCAGCTCGTCTCCCGTGGGGACCAGCGCCACAATCGGCCGGCGCACCACGGGCAGCACCGCGTGACCAAAGCTGGCGGCCACGCCAAGCCGCGGGCCGGTGAGGCGCTCTCCGGCTCGCAAGACGGCCTGGCCCGCCTGAACTTCACTGCCGGTGCGAGCAATGTGCTGCTCTGGGCGCGGCGGTTCGAGCAAGGTGACTTCCGTCTCTCCTTGGTGAACCTGGACGGCAATTCGCTCGACGGGAACGACTGCATCGGCCCCGGCGGGCACGGCAGCGCCAGTCATGATCCGTACACAGTGACCTGGCAACAGCGGCTGGCCAAACGGCGCACCGGCCAAGGCCTGGCCCTGCTGCCTGAGCACGGTGCCAGCCGTCCAGTCGGCGCAGCGCACCGCCACCCCGTCCATCGCTGAGCGGTCAAACGGCGGCTGCGGCCGGTCCGCCAGCAGGTCCGCCGCCAGCACCCGCCCCAGCCCTTGAGCCAGGGGCACAGTTTCCGCTGAAAGGGTAGACAGTTGTGCCAGGATGATCGCCAGAGCCTGGTCGATGGGCAGCAGCTCTTGAACGGCCATCGGGCGCCCCTTGTCTACGGCTTGAAGCAGCCCTGGTACTGGTTGTTGCAGCCGTTCAGGCTGCCAATGCAGGTGTTGAGGTCATAGGGAAAGCTGCAGCCAAGGGTGCTGGCTTCCGGTTCCTCTAGCTTCTGCGAGATGCAGCCTTCGTAGGTGAGGTAGGCCTCCTTGTCGTAGGTCTTGCCCTTGGCCACGCAGGCGGCGATGCAGCTCGGGTCGCCGCCGATGCCCTGGCACTTGTCGATGACGCAAGTGTTGATGGCCTGGCAGATCTCGGTGCCGCCTTCGCCAAAGCAGCCAATGCGGTCGGGCTGACAGTCTTTGGCAATGCACTCTGCTTTGTTGATGGCGCCTTGGCAGCTCTGCTTGCAGTCCGCCAGCTTTTGATGCTTGGCAATGCTTTCCGGGGTGGCGAACTGACCGCACCAAGCGAGGCAGGCGTTGGGCTTGCCCGGGGTGGCGGTCGGACACTTGGCCTGGCAGCCGAACAGATCGGTGCAATTCAGCCCAGGGCCCTTGCAACCGCCAATCGGCGCCTCGCACTGAGCGGCCACACACGCGGCCATGGCCTCTCCGCTGACGGCGCCGCTGCACTTCATGCCGGCGCAGCCAATAACGGCGGCCGCCTTGGGGGCAGACTCGGCGCTGGCGTTGGCCAAGCAGCTGGCGCGGCAGACGTCATCGCCCAGCGCACAGCGGGCGGCGCACTGGGCGGTGTCCAGGCACGACCACTTGCCGCCCCAACTGCCGCACTTGCTCAGCTTGTCTAGGCACTTGTCGGCGATGCAGCTGTTGGCCGCCACGGTGTTGGTGGCATCCTTGCAGAGGTCGGCGGCGCAGCTGCCCAGCGCGGCAAAGTCGCCTTGCGCGGCGGCAGTGCCGGCTTTGGCACAGTCGCCCAGGCACTTGGCGCGCTCAGCGCCCATTGGGCAGGCCATGGCGCAGGGGATGAGGTCGGCGCAGCCCTTGCCCGTCGCGATGTCGGCGGGGCTTGCGGCATCGGTGCCTGCAGTATCGGCCCCGGCCAGGTCGCTGGCGGCTGCGTCGGTGCCGGTGGCGGTGTCCTTGGCGTCGGCTGGGGTGGCGTCGCCAGCAGTGGTGTCGGCGGCCGCGTCGGCGGCAGGCTCTTTGGTCTCTTCGCTGCCGCAACCTGGCAGAAAAGCGGTGAAAGTCAGGACCGAGACAGACAGCAGCGTGGCCACTGCACGCGACCGGGGAAGGGACCAATTCATCGCAGATCTCCACGTCATTTGGGGCAAGGTCAGGCAGCCCGCCAAGGGCCCAGCATGCTGCGTTGGGGGTCAGGCCCTGTCAAGCCGGACGTTTGTTTACACTGCGCGCGGGCAAGGCCGCTGGCGTCAGGGTTGGAGAGGGGGCAACGGCCTCCAGGTGGGCACAGTCGTTGAGTTGGAGCAGCCGGAAGCCGCCGTGCTGAAAGGATACCGTGGTCAGGGAAGCTACGTCGATGGCAAAAGTTCTGAAATGTGTGGGTTTCCATTGGAATATCCGCGTCAAGGTCGCGCTGATCGCAAACATGTGCGACACCACCAGCACGTGGCCGTCGGGGTGTTCGGCATAGAGCTCGTTGAGCAGCGCCCAAACGCGGGCTGCGACTTCGTTGAGGTTCTCTCCGCCGGGAAAGCGGGTGGTGCCGGGTCGCTTCTGCCAGCGGTCGCGAAAGGTCCCTGGGCCCTTGGGCAGCTCGGCCAGCGAGAGCCCCTCCAGGTCACCCAGGTCCATCTCGGCGAGCCGCGGGTCCAGGACCGCCATGTGGCCGATGCGATCGCCGATCTGCGCCGCGGTCACCCGGCAACGCAGCAAGGGGCTGGCCCACAGCGCGGTGAAATCGCGGTCGGCAAGCCGCTCACCCAGCGCCGTGGCCTGGCGGTGCCCCAGCTCAGAAAGCGGCAAGTCTGTCCTGCCGATCAGGCGCGGCGTGCCGGCCGCAGCGGTAGCGCCGTGGCGCACAAAAGTGACCTTCATCTGTCCTCTGGCCCGCCGCGGGGCGAGCCAAACCTAGCACAAATCCCTGCGGACCACGAAAAATCCGTCAATTGCAGTGTGCAGGCGGCTGCGGGTCTGCCCAACAGGGCTCGCCGACCCTGCCCAGGACTGCCGCGGCTGCGGCACTGGCGGGCGCAAAGGCTGCCGGCGTTGCGATTAGTGGTGGTGATGGCTGCGGGTAGCTTCCTGCACCGGCGCGCCGTATTTGGGGTCCAGATCGTCGGGCCGATGGTCCAGCTCCAGCAGCCGACCGTCGCCGCCGACCGTGGCCTGCCACAGCCCGCCGCCCTCAAATTCGTCTGGCGCTGTCAAGTGATAGCGGACGCGAAAGCGATTCGGGCCATCTGACTGCAAAGTCTCTGTCTGCAGCTGAAACTGCACGACCGCTGGGGTGCGCTGTAGCCACTGCTGCAATTGCTCCACGCCATCGAACTGTTCCAGGACTTCGTGGCGGGTGCCGTGATAGCCGTAGCGGCGCACCCGGACCGTGTTGGCGACGGCGCGGTGAAGAGCCGCGGCATCCCCGCCGTGGTTGAGAGCGAACACAAAATCAGCAAAGACTGCCAAAATGTCCATCAGCTTGACGCCTTGGGAAGAGTCCTTGAGCACGCCGCCGGCAAGTAGCTATCAGCCAGCCGCAAAACCGCCGCAACGCCTTGAACCGACGCCTCCCGTCAACAGGCAGCGGCGCCAGGCAAGGCCAATAGAGGCTGCACGGGCCCCCTAGTACCCCAAACCCCAAGTTCGTTCCGGGTTCCGGAACGGACGTGGTTTGGGGTACGGAAGAAGACCCAGCAGTAGGACCCAAGACCTGTGAACAAGAACCGGGTGCAACCCGGATCGAATTAACGGTCTTGGG
>CAIXGW010000168.1 GCA_903919145.1 uncultured Myxococcales bacterium | reverse complement strand
TGACCCTGCCCGATGGCCCCGGCTCGATTGGCGGTGTCGGCGCCAACGTCTCGGTGAACCCGGCGATGGGCGGCATGAGCCACAGCGTCGGCGTCGAAGTGCCGCGGGGCTGGCCGGGCCTGACGCCACAGGTGGAGCTGGGCTACAGCTCGATGTCCGGCTCTGGCCTCTTGGGCATTGGCTGGTCGATGGACACGCCGTCGATTGAGCGCGCCACGATGCACCGCCTGCCCGAATACAAGCCGAGCGACGAATTCGTCGCAGGCGGCGGCGAGCTGCTGGTCAAGTCGGGCACCGTTGGCACGGCGCCGATGTACCGCTCGCGCATCGAGGGCGGCTTTGCGCGCTATCAGTGGCTGGACGCCAGCGACGGCAAGGGCGGCTACTGGAAGGAAGAGCAGCCCGACGGCCTCGTGTCTTACTACGGCGCCGACCCAACCGGCAAAGCCATTGACGCTGCACGCGCGACCACGCCCGACGGCGGCGTCTTTCGCTACATGCTGGCGGTCACCGTCGACCGCTACGGCCACCAGCTGCGCTACAAGTACAAGAAGACCGGGCAGTATCCGCTGCTCGACACCATCGAGTACAACGACGACGCGACCGGCGCGCCGCGCTTTCGCGTGATGTTTACCTATGAGGCGCGCGGCAGCGACATCATTAGCGACGCGCACGCGGGTTTTGAGTTGGTGCTCGACAAGCGGCTGTCGGGCGTGGCGGTGCTGTCGGGGGTGCAGGCGATCCACAGCTACGCCCTGGAATACGAAAGCGACGCAGAGTCGGGTGGTTTCTCGCGGCTTCACACGGTGCGGCAGTACGGTCTGAACAACGTGGAGCATCCGATCCACTGGACGTTTGCATACTCTAAGTCGCTGGGCGGCTCGTGCACGGGTCCGGCGGGTCTATGCGGCAAGCCGCTGCTGGTCGACATGGGCCAGGCGTCGGGGGCCGGCAAGATCTCGACGGGGCGGGCGATCTTGCTCGACCTGAACGGCGATGCGCTGCCGGACCTGCTGACTTCGGACGACCAGGGCGTACACACGATCCAGTTGGCGCTTCCGAGCAAGGACGGCAAGCCGACGTTCGCGGCGACGGCCACGCCGAGCAAGGCGACGCCGCTGAAGTCGAACTTCGTGATCGGCACGGCCGAGGTGCAGGTGATGGACGCCAACGGCGACGGCTTCGTCGACCTGGTGAATGCCAAGAAGGGCCAGTACCTGTGCAATTACGGCGAGGGCGATTGGTCGACCAAGACGGACTGCGTGACGTCGGCGGGCAGCACCGACGTGGGCGACGTGCAGGACACGGGTCTGGACGCGGCCAATGAGAACGCGTCGGGCATGCGGTTCTTTGACTACGACGGCGACCACCGCAGCGACTGGCTGCGCACGGCGACGGGCGGCGACAAGGTGCTGCTGAGCACGGGAGCGGGGTTTGCTGCGGCGATTGCGATGGCGGAGCCGATCGGCAAGGTCTTCGATCAGGACGACCTGCAGCTGGCAGACATGAACGGCGACAGCCTGCAAGACGCGGTGCTGACCTCGGGGAGCCTGCTGACCTACAAGCTGTACTACGGTCGCGGTCACTGGAGTTCGTGGAAGTCGCTGCTGATAGACGGTTTTGGCTCGGCGGAGCTAGCCGCGGCCGAGCTGATGGACATCAACGGCGACGGACTGGCCGACGTGGTGGTGGCGCAGTCGGGCAAGCTCAAGTTCGCGCTGAACCGCAATGGCGCGAAGTTTGACGCACCGGTCACGATCTCGGGCGCGGACGTCGCAGGCCTGCCGGTGCAGAGCGACACGGTACTGGTGACGTATGCGGACATGAACGGCAACGGCTCGCAGGACGTGGTGTATGTGGACAAGCTGTCTGGGCACGTGCAGTTTCTGGACCTGTTTCCGACGCGGCCGAACTTGCTGACCAAGATCGAGAACGGCATCGGCATGGTGCAAGAGATGACGTACGGGACGTCGGTGGCGGAGTTTGCGCGCGACGCGGAGCAGGGCAAGCCGTGGCTGTACAAGCTGCCCAACGCAATGAATCTGGTGACATCGACGGACAGCTACGTGACGCTGACGCCGCTGGTGCACGACCTGGTGACGTACCGGTACCGCGACGGCTACTTTGACGGCAAGACTGACAAGGGCTTTCGCTGCTTTGGTCATGTGGAAGAAGAGCGCCCGTCCGACGTGGCCAAGGACTTTCAGGAGCCGGGGCTGAAGGTGATGGAATACGTGGTGGGCGTCGATGTCTACCACGACGTCAAGCAGAAGGACGAGTGGGAGTTTGGTCCGGCGGTGAGCAAGACCGAGCCGCTGCGGCACACGACCACCGAGTACTCAAAGTGCGAGGTGGCGGGCCTGACGCAAGTGTCTGCGGACTACCCGGTGATGTACGTGTGCAAGACTGGCGAGACGACCGAAGTTTCTGAAGGCGTGGTCGCTAACAAGGTGACGCTACGGCAGGAGTGGAAGTACGACGGCTACGGCAACGTGACCAAAGAGAGCAATCTTGGCGTGCAGGCGACCACGGGCGACGAGTCGTTTACCGAGACGGAGTTCATCGCGCCTGGTGCGGCGACCGGAGAAGCGTGGATCCTCAACAAGGCCAAGCGCACGGTGGCGTATGGCAGCCCGGCGACCAAGGCGACGCTGTATCGCGAGACGCTGAGCTTCTACGACGCGGACTTTGGCGGTGATGCGGGCAACGCCGGCAAGCTGAGCAAGGGCACGCTGACCAAGATGCAGCGGCGGCTCAAGGACGGCGTGTACGTCGACCTGATGCGGGCCAAGCTCAACGCCGACGGCCAAGTAATCGAGCAGATCGACCCGAACGGCAGCGTGGCCGACGTGGCGGGGCACCGGGCGCAGTTCCAGTTTGATGGCCTGGACATGAAGCGGCAGATTATACCGCTTGCGGACGCCCAGGGCGCGTACACGCTGGAGCGGCGGTACATGTACGAGCAGGCGTTTCACAACGTGAGCGAGGCGACGGATCTGGCGGTGTACGTGGGTGGCGCGCTGGTGGGCGCGGAGACGAGCCAGAAGTATCGCTACGACGAGCACGGTCGGCTGAGCAAGGCGATTCGCACGCCGGATTCGGATGCGTTTCCGTCGCAGGTGATCAGCTATGAGCTGGGCGATCCGGTGTCGCGGATCAGCATCCACAAGCGCTCTAAGACGA
>CAIXGW010000167.1 GCA_903919145.1 uncultured Myxococcales bacterium | reverse complement strand
GGTGCCGGCGCTGGCGTGGTCGGCGCTGGCCGGAGAGGCCGCGCTGCCCTGGCTGGGCGGCGCGGCCCTGGCCAGCGCCGTGGCTGCGGCGGCGGCAGCGGCCTTGCCCGGCCAGACGCAGCGCTACTGGCTACCGGTGGCGCCTGGCCAGCTGGAGCTGCCCCTGTGGACCGTGGTTGGCTGGTGGCTGCTGCTGAGACTGTTGGCGGTGGCGCTGTTTGGCATTGAGCGGTCGGCGCTGGCCGCTGAGATGCTGGCCGTTGCCGTTGGCGGTGCCACTGGGTTGGTGCTGCGTCTGGGCTTGGCCGGCGCAGTGCAGCGGCTGCTCGACCAGGGCAAGGCCCAGCTGCGGGCCGCCGCCGAGCCGGTGGCTCCAGGGCCAGCGGTGGTGTCCCAGGCGGCCCCCGACCGCTTGGCGCCGCCCAGCCATAGCCGGCACGTGCCTGACCCAGAAAAGACCGTCCACGAGTTGGAAGAAACGCTAGACAGCGCCGGCGATGAAGCCCTGGCTGCGCTCTTTGGCGACTTGCCTGCGCCTGCACCCGCGCTGTCGGCCGCTCCGCTGCCCCCGGCTGTGCTGCCCTCGCCTGTGCTGCCGTCGACAGGGCTTGCGGCGCCCCTTGCCGCTGCCAAGCCCATACCGCATGCGCCGGTGCCCCAGGCCGCCGCAGCGCTGCCCTTTGGCGGTTTCGGCCAGACCAAGGCGCCGGCCAGTGGCGGCCTGGACTTGGATGACCTGCTGGGCGACTTCGACCTTGGGGCGGCACCTCCGCTGGCTCCTCAAGCCGCCGTTGAGAAAGCCAGTGTGTCGGCTCTTGCGCCCGACCCCGAGCGGACGGCCGTGGTGCCTACCGAGCCCTCCAGCGTGTGGGTTGCGCCGCGCCAAGCAGAGGCGACCCGCGCCTATGCCGGCAGCACGGGCGAGTCCATCCGCGCTGCCATTGAAGAGGCCCGGGTAGAACACCTGCCGCCGCGGGTCCGCCTCAGCAACGCCATGCAGCGCGATGCCCACGGCAACCTGCAGTGTCTGCTAGAGGGGCAGTGGGAGAGCCTGGCTGCCGACCTGGTTCAGGGCGTGGCAGTGGGCTTGGTGGAGCACCGCAACTGGCCGGATGCACAGCCAGAAATCTGGATCGACGTCATCTTGGACCGCGGCAGCCCGGGGCGGCGCGCCGACGCCGTGCGGGTGCACCTGAGCCGCGAGGCGCTGCTGCAGTTTGCTCCAGGGCGCGGCGCAGCCCAGGCGTTTGCCGTCCTGGCGGAAGAGCTGGCCAGCGTGGGCGCCCTGCGCCTGCCGCAGCAGCCGGTGTGGCCGGGGCCGCCGTGGCCGCGCTATGCCACGGCGGCCGAGTTTGTGGCGATGTGGCAGAGAGAGCTGGGCTGACCTGGCGGGCTATCGGCCAGGCCCAAAGGATCAATCGGCTTTGTAGCCAGCGCTGGTCAGCTTGCGCACCCACTGGCCGTACCACCAGATGCCAACGGCAGACAGGATGCCAACGGCGCCCATCACCAACCAGATGACTCCCGGGTTGTGCTGCGCCGCCAGCTGGGCGGTCACCGCGTGAGGGTCGGCGTTTTGACCCAGCTGGTCCAAGTAGGCCACCAGCCTGGTAAAGGCTTCGCCCTGGGGGATCTGGTCGACCGCCGCCTTGGCCATGCCCTTCTCTACCAACATCTGCCGAGAGAACGTGTCTTTGCTGGCCAGCCAGTCATACAGGCGCGGCCCCAGGTTGCCTTCCAGCGTCCAGCCTATGGCCAAGGAAATCTGCGAAAAGCCCAGGTACATGCCCTTCTTGTCATTGGGTGCGAAGTTGCCGATGTACTCAGAGAACTTGGGGCTGGAAAGCATCTCTCCTACTGAGAACACCGCGATGGCAGCAACGGAAATCCAGCCCAGCTGCGAGGCCCCAGAGGCAAACAACCCTGCCGCGGCAAAGAGGGTGCCGATCACCATAGAAGAAATCGCGCTCATCCGCGCCGACAGGGCGGCGAACAGAAAGCAAGTCAGCATGATCAGCATCGAGTTGATGTTGAGCATGCCTTCGGGCTGGATCTCGGTGCCGGCCGGGTTGAGCACCACAAAGAACCGCGCGACCTGGCTGGCGGTAACGGGGCCCTCGCTCATGGCCTGGCTGATCGGCGTGGCGATGGCGGCGAGCAGCCCGGCGGCGCCCATGGCCACAAACTTGGCGGCGCCCCACACAGCACCGGGGGCGGTCCGCAGGGTGGTCACAACGTCGCGGGTGTCGACCCACTCTTCCAGGTGCGCCGGCAGGACGTCAAACAGCGAATTGAACATGAACCAAAAGCCAGAGAAAATAAGCAAGTAAGGCCATACGTGCGGCTTCTTGAGCTCGCCAAGCGACTCGCGCCACAGGCTGGTCTGCTCGCCTGCGGCCTTCTTGCGGGCCAGCTCGGCTTCGCGATCGGCCTTGCCCGGCTCGGTGTACATCAGCAACATCAAGAAGTTCAGTGAGATGATCGCCGCGCAGGCCAAGAACACATAGCGCCACTCCATCTTGCGCATGAAGCCGGCCACCAGGGGCCCCAAGAACCCGCCGATGTTGACCGTCTGGTAAAAAATACCCCAGGCCATCGAAGAGTTCTCGCGCTTGGTGGCCTTGACCAGCGTGCCTTGGATCCCCGGCTTGAACACCGCTGTTCCTGCGGCCAGGACCACGGCGCCGGCAAAGAAGCCGCCAAAGCTCGGCAGCATCGCCATCAGCAAGTAGCCGCAGATCTTGATGACGGTAGACGCTGCGATGGTGCGCTTGTAGCCAAAGCGGTCCGACAGCCCGCCCGTGAACACCGGCAGCGCCGACTGCACCAGCGCCCAGGCCGTCAGCACCGTGCCAAACTCGGTCATGGTTACGCCAAGTCCGCCCTTGCTCAAGGGATCTTTGGCGTACAGCGTCGCCACAGCCTTGACACCGTAGTACGCCAAGCGCTCGATCATCTCCATGGCGCCAACGACCCAAAAGACATAGCCCAGCGACAGGATCGCCGCCACCAAGCCCAATTGCCTGGTCTCTGCGGTGGCGTGAGAAGAATCGGTCGGCTTGGCCATGGTTGCTCGCAAGGGGGGCTAGAGGAGACGCGGGGCAGGGGCGCAGCACTATGCCAGGAAGGGCGGTTGGCGCAAGACCGGATCGGCCGGCTGCGGCGGGTGGGCTGTCAAGACCGGACACATAGCGAACAGATCGGCCGGGCACATGGCCTACACTTCTGTCTGCTTGGCGCCGCAAAGTGCAACCAACGCAAGCTGGCCTGGGCTTGCGAAATTGCGCGCCTTGGGGCACAACCTTGCGCGCCGCCGCCGCACTTTGGCTCGGCCCGCGAGGCCCCATGTCAATCTCTGAACCCTCCTCCGCTGCTGCCTTTTCTCCCTCTGGCTCTGCCACGTCTGCCTCGGGTGCTGAGGACGAGCCCAAGCGCTACGACTTCACCCGCATTGAGGCCAAGTGGCAGGAGTTCTGGTTGCAGAACAAGACCTTTGCCACCAGCACCGACCCCAGCAAGCCCAAAGCCTATGTGCTTGACATGTTTCCGTATCCCTCCGGGGCCGGTCTGCACGTCGGCCATCCAGAGGGCTACACCGCCACCGACATCTACTGCCGCTACTTGCGGATGCGCGGTCACAATGTCATGCATCCCATGGGTTGGGACGCGTTTGGCCTGCCCGCCGAGCAATACGCCATTCAGACCGGCACCCATCCCAGCGTGACGACGCGCCGCAACATCGACACCTTTCGCCGGCAGATCCAAGCCTTGGGCTTCAGCTACGACTGGGATCGCGAGGTCGACACCACCGACCCGACCTACTACAAGTGGACGCAGTGGATCTTCTTGAAGCTGTTTGAGAAAGGCTTGGCCTACCAGGCAGAGATCCCGGTCAACTGGTGCCCGGCTCTGGGCACGGTGCTGGCCAACGAAGAAGTGATCGATGGCAAAAGCGAGCGCGGCCAGCACCCGGTGGTGCGCATCCCCATGCGCCAGTGGATGCTGAAAATCACCGCCTACGCCGAAGATCTGCTGACCTCGGTCGACCATCTGGACTGGCCCGAAGGCATCAAGGCTATGCAGCGCAACTGGATCGGCCGCTCGGAGGGGGCCGAGGTCGACTTTGCGATCGAGCCTGCTGCACAGATCGCTGAAAATCTTAGGGTCTACACCACCCGCCCCGACACGCTGTTTGGCGCGACCTACATGGTGGTGGCCCCCGAGCACGGGCTGCTGGACCGGCTGGTGACGCCAGAGCACCGCGAGCAGGTAGAGGCCTACTGCGAAGCGGCCCGGCGCAAGTCTGAGCGCGATCGCCAGGACGGCGGCCGGCAAAAGAGCGGCGTGTTCACCGGTCGCAGCGCCGTAAATCCGGTCAATGGTGCGTTGATCCCCATCTGGGTGGCCGACTATGTGCTGGGCGGCTATGGCACCGGCGCGATCATGGCCGTGCCCGCCCACGACGAGCGCGATTTCGCCTTTGCCCAGCAGTACGGTCTGCCGATTGTGGCGGTGGTGTCGCCCACCGGCGAGCCGTGGCAGGGCCCGCTGCAAGAGCCGTTCTGCGAAGACGGCATTGCCATTGCCTCTGGCGAATTCACCGGCCTGCCGACCGCCAATTTCAAGGCGCGAATCACCGCCTGGCTGGCCGACCAGGGCCTGGGCGAGCGCCGCGTCAACTACAAGCTGCGCGACTGGGTCTTCTCGCGCCAGCGCTACTGGGGCGAGCCCATACCCATCTACTATCCGGTGGTCAGCTCGATCGACGCCTCGCCCCTGGATGAGACCGGGCTGTCGTGCTCGGAAGTGTCGGCGCTGGTCGAGCAGGGCTCCTGGCGGATCCTCTACTCGGTGCCGATGGCCGTGCCAGAGAGCCAGCTGCCGCTAGTGCTGCCAGAGACCGACGATTTTCAGCCAACCGGCGACGCCGAGCCGCCCCTGGCCAAGTGCCTGGAGTGGCGCTATTTTCACCAGAATGGCCGCTGGTTTGCCCGCGAGACCAACACCATGCCGCAGTGGGCCGGCTCGTGCTGGTACTACCTGCGCTACCTGGACCCGCACAACAGCGAGGCGCTCGCCGACCCGCAGCTGCTGCGCCACTGGCTGCCGGTGGACCTGTATGTCGGCGGCGCTGAGCACGCGGTGCTGCACCTGCTGTACTCGCGGTTCTGGCACAAGGTGCTGCACGATTGTGGGGTTGTGCCGACCGCAGAGCCGTTCCAGCGGCTCATCAACCAGGGGATGATTCTGGGCGAAGACGGCGAGAAGATGTCAAAATCCCGCGGCAACGTGGTCAATCCCGATGACATGCTGCGCGAATTCGGCGCCGACGCCTTCCGGCTGTATGAGATGTTCATGGGGCCGCTGGAGGCGACCAAGCCCTGGGCCACCAACGGGTTGTACGGAACGCGGCGCTTCCTGTCGCGCATCTTGGCGCTGGCAGACAAGCCCCTGACCGAAGCCGCCCCCGACGACAAGATCCTGCGCCTCTTGCACAAAACCATTGCCAAGGTGGGCGATGATACGCACGGCCTGCGCATGAACACTGCGGTGGCCGCGATGATGGGCCTGCTCAACGAAGTGGCCCGGCTAGAGGCCATTCCGCGGCAGGTGCTAGAGACCATGACCCTGCTGCTCAGCCCCTACGCGCCGCACCTGGCTGAGGAACTGTGGGAGAAGTGCGGTCATGCGCCGTCTGTAGGCCAGCAGCCTTGGCCCAGCTTTGACCCCGAATTGTGCATCGACGACACGATCGAAGTGCCGGTGCAGGTCAACGGCAAGGTGCGGAGCAAGCTGGTGGTCGGCAAGGACACTGCCGGGGCGGAGCTGGAGAAGCTGGCGCTGGCGGAGCCGGCCGTGGTCAAGTGGACCGAGGGCAAGCAGATTCTCAAAGTCATTGTAGTGCCAGGGAAAATGGTCAGCATCGTCGTCAAGTAGCGGCCGCGGCAGTGGACCAACGGCGCGGGCAGGCAATTGTCCCTGCCTGGCCGTAGTTTGCGGGTGCTTGCGCGGGCGCGTGCGGCGATTCAGAATCCCGCTCGGCCCTACCCCCTTTGGCAGGCGCTGGCGCATCGGGCGCGCGGCGCAGCAGGTTTGACAGGAGCGACGGCATGGCGCGCATCTACTTCTATAGCGATGAAGGCGAGTTGATGGAGGTCGAGGTCGGACCTCGCCAGCCAGAGATCTACGTGGGGCGTCAAAGTACCTGCGAGATTCGCTCTGCCGGTCAAAGCGTCTCCCGGCGCCACGCCAAGATCTTCTACCAGGCCGGACAGTACGGCCTGGAAGATCTGGGATCTTCTAACGGCACGTTCTGCGCCGGAATCCGCCTGGAGCCCAACGACCCAGTGCTGCTAGAGGATGACGCGCTGTTTGCCTGCGGCCAGTTTGAGCTGCGCTTGGCCTATGACGAAGCGGATGTGGCCCGCGCCAATGGCGAATTGGTCGATGAGCCGGTCGCCATTCCGCCGCCCCCGCCGCCCCCCCCTCCGCCGCCTCCGCCGCCCGGCTCCGCCTGGACGGGGCCGGTCGCTGCCGCCGTAGCGCCGCCACCGCCCCCGCCGCCGAGCGCCTCGTGGTCGGAGCCGCTGAGCCCGATCGCGCCGCCGCCCCCGCCGCCCCCTGCGGGGTTGGGCTTTGTGCCTCCGCCGCCGCCACCGCCGCCCTCTGCGGGGTTGGGCTTTGTGCCTCCGCCTCCGCCGCCCCCGCCGCCTCCGCCGGCGGCTGTGGCCGCACCACCACCTCCACCGCCTCCGCCGCCGCCCGCGGTAGTGGCTGCGCCGCCTCCGCCTCCGCCTCCGCCCCCCCCTCCACCGCCGCCGCCCGCGGCTGAAGACGAACCGGACGATGAGGTCGCCGAAGGGTTGGTCGAAGACGCGCTGGCCGACGAGCCCGTGTTTGATCTGCCAGAAGAACCGCCAGGCCAGGTGCGCGGCGTGCCTGGGCCGACCCTGGCCTACGGCTACACCGCGCCGCCGATGACGGCAGCTCCGGCGATGGCGATGCCGCTGGCGCAAGCCGCAGAGGAAGAGGAGGACAACCTTGACCTGCCTGGCCTGATGGACGAAGAGGCCATGGATGGCCCAACGCTGGCTGAGCCTGAGCCTTTTGTCGCCGCGAAACCTGCGGACGCAGCAGCACCGGCGGTTGAAGCTGCCGAACTGGCAGAATTGCACCGGCAATTGGCAGACGTCCAGGACCAGCTCGCCACCGCTCAGGCCGAGCGCGACCGCGCCCAGGCCCAGGCCGACGAGCTGAAACTCGACCAGCAGAGCTTGGCGGCCCAATTGGCCGAGCTTGCGGCTGCCCCCGCCGTTGTAGCGGCTGCTCAAGAGGATAGCTCAGAGGTTGAGGGCTTGCGCGCCCAGCTGCAGGTGGCCGAAGCCGACCTGGACCAGGCCGAGCAGGCGACCCAGGCGCTGAGGGCCGAACTGGAGCAGGCGCAGGCTGCGGTCGCCACCGCCCTGGCGAGTCAGCAAAGCGACGCCGCCCAGCTCGAAGACCTGCGCGAGCTCGTCAAGGGCGAGCGCCTGACCCGGCGGCTGGCCGAACAGGACATGGATGCCGCGGAAGCCCGCGCCGCACAACTAGAAGTCAAGCTGCAGGCCGTGCAAGAGGAGCTGCAGGCCCAGCAGCAAGCCAGTGCCGCTGGCGACGGGCTGCAGGCGCAGTTGGCCGAGGCGGTGGCTGGCCGCGAGGACCTTCAGGCGCAGCTGGCCGAGGCTGTGGCTGGTCGCGAGGACCTTCAGGCGCAGCTGGCCGAGGCGGTGGCTGGCCGCGAGGACCTGCAGGCGCAGCTGTCGGAGGCCGTGGCTGGCCGCGAGAACCTGCAGGCGCAGCTGTCGGAGGCGGTGGCCGCTCGCGACGAAGCCACCCAGGCTCTGGCCTCAGCCCAACAGCAGCTTGAAGCACAGTCCAGCAGCCATGCCGGCGAGGTTGCCGCCTTGACCGATCAGCTGGCGCTGGCGCAAGCATCCGCTGGCGATCAAGTCGTTGATATGCAAGCGCAACTGAATGGCAAGGCCGAAGAGTTGCTCAAGGCCCAGGCTGAGCTGTCTCAGGCCCACACGCAAAGGGACGAGCTGCAGGCGCAGGTTCTGGACTGGACCGCTACCTTGGAGCTGGCCGACGGGCAAGCCCAGGAAGGCGCTGCCAAGATCGCGGCACTGGAAGAGCAGCTGGCAGCGGCGCACGCCAACGCCGGCGACGCGGCTGCCAGCCTGCGCGAAGAATTGGCCAGTGCCCAGGCTGAGCTGGCCACGAGTCTGGCCCAGCGGACCGAGCTGGAAGGCCAGCTGCGCGAGTCGGCGGCCAGCGTCGACGGCGCCGAGCTGCAGGCGATGGAGGCCGAGGCCAAGATCGAGGCCCTGGAGCAGCAATTGGCAGCGGCGCACGCCAACGCCGGAGACGAGGCTGCCAGCCTGCGCGAGGAATTGGCCAGCAGTGAGGCAGAGCTGGCCAAGAGCTTGGCCCAGCAGGCCGAGCTGGAAGG
>CAIXGW010000166.1 GCA_903919145.1 uncultured Myxococcales bacterium | reverse complement strand
GCTTGGCAGCCGGTCAACGAGTGGCTGATCCACAATTATGTGCTGCACGCGCGGCCGCGGCGGATCCTGGGGCGCACCTGGGACACGTACCTTGCCCGCAAGCATCGCGCCCACCATGAGAATCCCTGGGACACGCCCACGTTGTTTGTGCCGATCCGCACGACCGTGACCGTGACGCTGGTCCTGGGCCCCGCCTACTACCTGGTCATGCCCACGCTGGCCCTGGCGATGACCGGCGTGGTCAGTCTGTTTGCCATTGGCTGCGCCTACGAGTGGTCGCACTTTCTGCCGCACACGGCCTACCGCGCCAGGACCAAGTGGATGCGCGACACCATCAAGTTCCACCGTCTGCACCATTTTAAGCACGAGGACTACTGGATGGGCGTGTCCAGCAACCTGGGCGATCGCTTGCTGGGCACCTTTCCAGAGCCCCGCAGCGTGCCGGCGTCCGCGACGGCTCGCAGCCTGCCCGGGGTGCCGGTGGACGGCTGAGTCCGCCGTCAGGGCTGCCCCGCCGCCACCACCTCTGACGGCGCAGCGCCGGCAATGCAGGGACTCTGCAGCAGATCTAGCGCCAGTTCGCAGGGTTCCAGACACGGTCCAGGCCGGCACAGAATGGCGCCAGAGTCCGTGCCAAGTGCAAATTGTTGTGTCTCCGCCGTCACGCACAGCGGCAGGGCGATGGCGGGCAGGACTCCCAGGGCAGCGCATGGCGGACCTCGCGTCCGGTGCGCTGCGGTCGCCGGTGCTGACCCTGGCCCCGTTTGAGGTGCTACCGGACACTCACTCGGCTATCGCGTCCAGAGTGAAGGAACAAGGTGGTAGCCCCTGACGCGCGGCGATGGCGAGAATCTGTCGGCACGCGGTGGCGACCAGCCTGGCACGGTCAACCACTGCTGCGGCGTCGCCGTCAGACTCCAGTCCTTGTGCGACGTGGCCGAAGAGCGTGCAACTGGACACGAGCTTCTGGGCGTCCAGTTGGCCGCCCATTAGGCCGATGAGCGAGCGCGACGTCGGCGGGCTGAGTTGGTTCAGAACAACTTGCTGCGCGGCCAGAAGGCGCGGTCCGAGCACGGGATGCGCGAGATAGGCGTGCGCTTCGATGTGGCCGCTGATGGCGAATTTCTGCGCCATTCCAGAGCGCCCCAGGCCCGCGAGCTGCGGGAAGATGTACCAGACCCAGTGGCCGGACTTGTGGCCGGATTCCAGCTCAGCGAGCGCGGCAACGTAGCCAGAGGTGGACGAGTTCTGGGCGGAGAGAACGTGGGCAAACGGGGCGGGCTGGGGCTCGGTCATCATGGCCTCGGCGGACGACGTCAGTCGGTGGTGGGCGGTGTCGCCGCTTGTGCGAGAATTGGCGTCGGGGTGCAAGCGACCCATGACGACGACAAAGGAAAGCGACGGGGCTTTGGGCAAGGCCAGCTGGCGGCGCGTGCGCCTTCGGGCAAATGGGTTGGGCACGCCACGAACGAGCAGGCTGACCGCGCATCCAACGGGGCAGAGACCCAGCCGCCAAGCTCGGTGCGGCGCTCAAGAGGTCAAACGTGGATACCAACAGCTGCCCATCCTGGCCAACGCTTGGTCGCCTGACGCTGACTGCGGCGCTCGTTTTCGCCACCGTCACCGCGAACCCCGCCAAGCCACGCGCTCCAGGCAGACGTGATGCGGCGGAGTATGGCTCGTCCTGAAGCGACTTGACGCTCCCCTTGAGCAACGCCATGACCTGCCGCGGATCGAAGATCGCTTGGTCAGAAGTAGCGCGCCTTCAGCCAGGCGAGCCGGCTGTCACGAGTTGGCACCTGCTGTTCGTAGGTGCGGAACAAGTCCTGGTGCGTGAAGCTGCGGACATCGAAGCACGGATTGACCGCACGGACGAACGCGGCGAACTCGTCACGCAGGGTGTCGCAGGCCAGCTTGGCCCGCGGCTCGACCTGGCTGGCGTCGTACCAAAAACCGTGTCGCCTGCCATTCAGGCATTGCAACATCGACAAGTCCGAGCCTCGCTGGGTCCGCGGTTCGCCCAAACGAGAGAGCAGCATCCCGGATTGCCCACGCGACACCGCCGGTCGCACCCCCGCGCCGCCCACTGCAGCCCGCACCGTGCCCTCCCACCTCAAGGGCAGGTGGCGGCATAGTCCTTGCAGCAATCGCCACTGGACGCGCACAGGTCGTCGCACCAGCAGGCGGTACCGTCAGCCTCTTTGCTGGCCTGACCGCACTTGCCCTTGCAGCCGGTGGCGCAGACGCTGGCTTTGTCGGCGCAGCAGTCGCCGTTCTTCTCGCACAGGTCGTCACACCAGCAGCCAGCGCTGGACTTCTTGCCGCAGAAAGTCTTGCAGCTGCCGGCGGGAGCCTTGCAGTCGGCCGGGCAGCTGGCGGTGGTTTCGCCAGCTTCGCACTTGGCGTCGCCGCACTTGACGCCGCTGGTGGCACAGTCGGCTGCGCAGGTCGTCGCGGTCTCTGGGCTCAGGCACTTGCCGTCTCCGCAGCCCTGCCACGCGGTGACCAGGACTTTGATGGCCAGGATCTGCGGCTCTTGGGTCTTGACCGGCAACGCTACGGCCTGCCCCGTGGCCAGCGCCTTGGCCAGCAGGTCGATCTGCACGGTGACGCTGCCGATTTCCTCGTCAAACGCCAGGTCTTCGTCGTTCAGGGCCACCTTGAGGCCAAGGGCGCTGTCCAGCGGGACCTTGCTCCACTTGACCCCGCTCCACAGCGGCAAGTAGGTGTCATTGCGCGTGGTCAGCGGAAAAATGCTGCCGGCGGGCTTGAGCTCGACGTTGCCGTAGGCGTCAGGCCGGGTGACTGAACCGCCCACAGCGGCCAGAGCGCTCTCCAACGCTGCGGTTTTGGCCGCGACGGGTCCACCGACGACAGCCAGCGCTGCCGCCAATTCGGCGTAGGCGGTGTCGACAGCCGCCAGCTTCTCTTTGGTGGGCTTGGGGCACTCGCCGGTCAGGGTCAAGTCCCAGCACTGCCCATCCACAGCCAGGGGCGCGATGTACACGCCCAAGAAGGTGATGTCGACAATCGCCGCCGTGCAGATCTTGCCGTCGCCGCTGAACCCCGGGGCGCAGATGCAGACCGCTTTGCCGCTGGCGTCTTTTTGGCAGGTGGCATTGCTGCCGCAGGTAACGCCCTTGCACAGGTCGACCTCGGCGCAGGTCTTGCCGTCGCCGCTGAAGCCGGCTTTGCACGCGCAGCTGTAGGCGCCGGCGCTGTTGCTGCAGGTCGCGTTGGCGTCGCATGGCTTGGGGGTGGCGGCGCACTCGTCAATGTCTTTGCAGCCGTCGCTGGCCTTGGTGTAGCCGGCTGGGCAGGAGCAAAGGAAGCTGCCCTCGGTGTTGTCGCAGGTCTGGTCGGCGCTGCAGTTGGCCGTGCCTTTGCTGCATTCGTTGATGTCTTTGCACAGGCTCAGGCCGCTGCCCTCAAAGCCACTGTCGCAGGCGCAGTCATAGCTGCCCGCGGTGTTGGTGCAGATGGCGTGGCTGACGCACTTGGCCGTGCCTTCTTTGCACTCGTCGTCGTCATCGCAGACGGCGCCGTTGCCGGTAAAGCCCTTCTTGCACTGGCAGCTGGGCGGCTCGCCAATCTTGTTGCTGCACAAAGCATTGGGCGAGCAGCCGCCGTTATTGGTGGTGCACTCGTTCTCGTCGATGCAGGCTTTGCCGTCGCCCTGCCAGCCGGGTTTGCACTGGCACACCGCCGCGCCACCGCTGCCCAGGGTACAAAAGGCGTGGTCGTCACACTTGGCGGTCTTGCAGGCGTCGGCGCTGGCCAGCTCTTTGCATTGGCCCTCTACGCACGCCCAGTTGGTCATGCAGTAGCCGCACACGCCGCCGCAGCCATCCAGGCCGCAGGGCGCATCGACGGCAAGGCACTTGGGCACGCAGGCGCTGTTGTCGCTGCCCTGCAGGTCGGACTCGGCATCCAGACCGGGCAGTGCGGCGTCGTCCTGACCAGCGCTGTCCTGCTGGCCAGAGGTGTCCAGGGGGCTGCCATCCGCTGATAGCTTGACATCGCTGTTGAATTTGGCGTCGACTCCTGGCAGGCCGCTGTCGGTAGCGCCTGAGCTGCCGGACATCGGTGAGTCGCCGCAGCTGGCTAGGGTCAAGCAGGTTGCAGCGCCGATCACAGCAAGGTGAGCCAGGCGAAACAGGGGGAAGCGGCAGGTTGGCAGCGGCACGGCGGACTCCGGGGCAAAGGGGCACCTGCGGGGAGCACAGGTGTACAGGCGTGCGCGCCTTGTAAAGAGGAATTGTGGGCGGGTCAAGCAAAAAACGCCGGTTCTGGCTCGCCGCTGCTCGCGCTCGCGCCAGGGGATTGCGGCGGTAGGTCTGCCGTGCCAAAATTGCCCGCCGCGCCGGGCGATCGCCTGAGCCTCTTGGCCCTGCACCTGGACGGCGCCCCCAACGCTGAGGTAGCTTTCATGAACAAGAACTTCAAGTTGTCAGTGGTCATGCCCTGCTACAATGAGCGCGACAGCATCCGCGACATTGTCGCCCAGGTCCTGGCTCAGCCGTTTGACATCGAGCTGCTTATCGTCGACGACGGCTCCAAGGACGGCACCCGCGACATCCTGGAGGAATTGGCCAAGCAGTACAAACAGATCCGCGTCGTGCTGCAGCCGCACAACCAGGGCAAGGGCGCAGCGCTGCGGCGCGGCTTCCAAGAGGCCACCGGCGATCTGGTGCTGGTGCAAGACGCCGACCTGGAATACGACCCCAGCGAGTACCCGCGCCTGCTGGAACCCATCCTGGCCGGCAAGGCCGACGTGGTCTACGGCTCGCGCTTTGCCGGTCAGAGCCATCGGGTGCTGTACTTCTGGCACTCGGTGGGCAATAAGGCCTTGACCTTGCTATCCAATATGGCGACCGACCTCAACTTGACCGACATGGAGACCTGCTACAAGGTCTTTCGCCGCGAAGTCATCCAGAGCTTGAGCATCGAAGAGGACCGCTTTGGCTTTGAGCCCGAAGTCACCGCCAAGCTGGCGGCCCGCGGCAACCTGCGCATTTACGAAGTGCCTATCTCCTACAACGGCCGCACCTACGCCGAAGGCAAGAAGATCGGGCTCAAAGACGCCTTTCGCGCCGTCTACGTCATCAGCAAGTACGGTCTGCTGACGCGGGCCCGCGGTCGGTAGGATTGTGTCGTACAGCGAGCCGATCGCTTGTTTTGGCACATGATCGGCGAGTCAGCTGTAAAACCGCGAGCTTGCGACCCACCCAGCGGCAGGCCTTGGGGTCAATAGCCGCTGATGCTGAAGTGCATAAAGTCTTTGATGTCGCCAGAGATTTCGCCGCCCCACTTCCAAAATGGCGCAAAGGCGCGGTAGGGGCTGCTGGCAGCAGTGACGGTCAAGCGCGGCCTGCCTTCGGGATCCCAGGCGCCGCCGATGCGCAGCTTGCAGCGCTTGACCGTTGCTGGCGTGGCCTGGCTGACGTTGCAGCTGGCGTGCAAGCCGTTGGCAAAGGCGTTCAGGTCAATGGCGGTGCCAAAGGAGTGGTTGGACCACTGGGTCCGCTTGCCATCGACCACGGCGCCGCGGGTGCGGCCGGGGCGGTAGCCCACCACCGCCTTCAGGTCAAAATCGCCAGCCTTGGCAATGGTCTCTAGGGCCTTCTCGACCTGCTGCGCATAGGCCCAGCACACAGAGAAGCCGCCGAGCTTGGCCAGGCCAAGGCGCTTGGGGTCAATGCGGGTCTGGTCGCCGCGGCAGACGGTGCAGCGGCGGTCGGCGGGGTCGCGCTCGTCATCGGTGACCTGGGCATAGGGCTTGTGGACCAGGATGCCGTTGGTGTTGCGCTTCTTGACCACGTCCCACTGCGCGCTGTGGTAGACGCAGTCCGGGCTGCCATCGGCTGCGCTATCGCGCGCTGCAGGCGGCTCGGCGGCGGCGGCGGTCCCAGGACCCAGCAGGGCCACAGACAGGGCCACGCAGAAGGGTGCGGACAGGGCCGCGCAGGCCCACGGGTGGGCAGTCGTCACGGCGTGGCCTCGCTACCCGCTGCAGGCGCCGCGGTCTTGGCGGCCTCGCGCTTCTTCTTGCGCACCTCTTTGTCCTTGCCATCGGCCCATACGACGGTCCGACCACCCTCTGCCGGCAGCACCACCAGCGGCACCAAAGACGGGTCATCAATCGCCAAATAGGGTACGACCTGGGTGACCAGGCGCACCGACGGCTTGGCCAGCTGCTCCAAGAAGCGCGAGGGCGCGTGCAGGAAGTAGCGGTAGTCGCGGTTGACCGGCTTGGAGGCCAGCGTCCGCACCAGCCACGACTTGCCATCCCAGTTCAGCGCCGCCATGTTGGCGCGAAACTGCTTGGAGTAGGCCCAATACTGCTCTGCGTTGGAGACGTAGAACGCGCGCATGGGCACGTTGAGCTTGCGCGACGCTTCGCCGATGCCGACAAGCCCCTTATCTGCCAGCAGGTTGCCCAGCATCGGCCGCACGCGCTTGGCCACCACCAGGCCGCGCACCCAGGCATAGTCCTCTGCATCGTTGACAAATCCCTTGATCTTGGCCTTGCCCAGCCGCCAATTGAGGTAGCCGATGCGCCGCTGGGTATAGGGGCGCTGCTGCGAATACAGCTTGAGCAAAGAGGGCAGCTTGGCGTCCCCGGCCAGGTGCTTCTCTAGCGCCGCGCGGCCGAGCTTGCTCTGTTGCCACAGGGCGGCAAACTGCTCAGGCGTCTCCGCTTCGGCAAAAAATGCAGCGTACAGGCGGTGCATGGCCACCACCAGCGGGTCGTAGTCGGTCAGCCAGGCCAGCTCGGCGCGCATCCAGCCCATCATCAGATAGCCCTGGTCGGTGCCGACTCCGGCGTAGCCGCCGCCAATGCCGCGCAAGTAGGGCTCAAACAGGTCAAGGTACAGCTCATCGCAGTACAAGAAATGCTGGCCCTGGTTCTCTTTCTTGAAGGTCTGGCGCTCCTCTGGGGGCTTGTCGTCGGGGCTCGACCAAAACAGCGCTGCATCGGCGGCATTCAGCGGTCCGGGCGCTGCCGCCAAGCCACTGGACGCTACGGCGGTTGTCATAGCCAACACTATCATCATCAAGCGCAATTGCATCGCAGCGGGTCCTTTCTCTCAGAGGCGGGTCAGGGTAGGCAGGTCAGGTCAGGTCAGGTCAGGTCAGGTCAGGGCAGGGCGGGCAGAGAACCTGGGGGCAATTGAGGGGCGGGCCGTTGACGCTGGCCTACGGCTGCAGCTTGGCCGCTTGCTCGGGCGAGGCGGCACAGCGAAAGCCAAAGTGGTGAAACGGCTCGTTGTCGGCCGCATGGGGCCGGCGGTAAAACGCGGTGGCGTACTCTGCGGGCCAGTACCAGCTGCCGCCCCGCACCAGCTTTTCGTGGTGGCCCGGGCAATTGTCGGCGCCGTCGCAGGGGCCCTTGGGCTCGATGCCTTGGCAGGCGTCGCCGCATTTGGCATAGCTGGCGCTGTACCAGTCAGCCACCCACTCCCAGGAATTGCCAGCCATATCAAAGAGTCCGTAGGCGCCAGCCGGCTTTAGGCCGACCTCCATCACCCGGCCCTTCTCCGGCTGACTGTGGCGCTTCTTGACCCCGCAGCTGCGGCCGCTGGCGTCCATCAAGATGGCGCGCTGGCAGGTGGCCGGCTCGTTGCCCCAGGAGAAGGTCGCTCCGCTGGTGCCGCGGGCGGCTTTTTCCCACTGGGCTTCCGTAGGGAGCTGTTTTCCTTGGGCCTTGCAGTAGGCCGCCGAGTCAAACCAGTTGACCCCGGTCATGGCCTGCCGCGGGCGGTTGAAGTCGCTGTACTTGGGGCCGGCCTTGGGGCATTTGCCCTTCTTTTCGCAAGCCTTGTACTCGGCAAAGGTCACTTCATAGAGATCCATGTAGAACGTCTGGACCCACACCTTCTGCTGCGGGCGAGCGTTCTTGGGCCCCGTGTCGGTGCCGCGCTCAAATTCGCCGCCGGGGATGCAGGCCATGCCCGTAGGGGCGGCGGTGCAAGCCACCACAGCCGGGGCCTGGGTCGGCCTGGCAGCCAGGGCCAGGTGGGGCAGGTTGGCCAGCAGGGCCCCAGCCGCCCAGAGAAAGGTCAGACTCTTCATCTACTTGTCGACCGTCTTCGCCGGACCAGCGGCGGGCTTGCCCTTGCCAGCGCCCTTGACCTTGGGCACCGGCGGCCCAGGCAGGGTAAACAGGCCCTTGGTCTTGGTGGCGATCCGCGATCGACCGATCGTCTTGGCGCTGGTGGTGCTGGCCTTTTGCAGCCACGCCACAAAATCAGGGCCTTTCTGCACGTAGTAGCTGTAGTGGTGATCGGCGATGTCGTCGACCTTGTCAGGCCGGCCTTGGGTGCGCAGCACCACCGAGTCGTCGGCGTAGGGCAGGTCGCGCAGGTTCTTGCGGGCCTGCTTGGTGTAGGGAAAGTAGGCTTCGGCGTTGGTGATGTAGAACACCTTGACCTGCTGGCCCATGTCCGCCAGGGCTTTTTGCACCCCCGCCATGGTCTTGTCTGCCGTCAGGTCGCCGCGCCACGCCCACACCCGGCCCTGCTGGACCAGCGAGCGGACGTGCTTGTACTGCTCGGGATCGCTGAGAAAAGTTGGCACTTTCTGCTCGCGGTACGTCCGCTTGAGGGCGGCGAGCCGCTCGGCAATCAGCCCGCGCGACATCTTGAAGGCGGCGACCCAGCGCTTCTGCGCGGCCTTGTCTGGGGCGTGTTTGTCGATGAGTGCGCTGAATTCCTTTATATTCTTGGCGGACCACAGCTTGACAAAGGCTTCGCTGTCGGCGGCTTCGCCAAAGGCCAGGGCGTACAGGGCGTGAACGTCGGCCACCACCTGGTCAAAATCGACCACCAGCACCAGCTCTGCGTTCATCCAGCCAGCGATCAGGTAGTTGGGATCGGTGCCGACGCCCAACAGCACGCCGCCCAGACCCTTGGTGGCCGGGTAGAAGGTGTAGTGGGCCCGCTCGTCCGAGATGACAAAGTGAGCATCGGCGGCCAGTTGCTTGGGCGGCGGGTCGGGCTGGACTTGGCTCAGCGCAGTCTTCCACGCGGCGGGCAGGGCGGCGGCTTCGGCGCGGGCCTGCGGCACGTTGATCGCCAGGGCAGACAGCGCAAGGGCGCTCACAAGCAGCAGTTTTGCCAGCATCCCCATCCATTCCACAGCCGCCGGAACCAGCAGGCGGTGGGCAAGCATAGGGCACCTGAGCAGCAAATCAAAGATCTGCCGCACCTGCAGGTGGCAACGGCAGGTAGCCAGGCAAAACCACCCCTTGGCGCGGCGATGGCAGGCGCTGGTTCCCAACCTGTCTGGCAAACCGGGCGGGCGATCCGCAGCTGGCAGGCGAATTCTCTTGACCCTCTTGGCCGGCGCCGGGACAATGCTCGGCCGGTGCGGCCCCCCCAGCCGGGCAGATTTCTTGCCGTTGTCGCCAGCCCTGCCACCATGGAGGCCCGCGCGGGGCGCCTTTCCCCAGCTAGGATGCCGTGTCCGACGCCCCTCCCCTTGTTCTGCCCGCCGACCGCCCCTCCCGCCCCACCAGCTACGGGCTGTGGACCGGTGTCGGTCTGGTCATTGCCAACATGGTCGGCTCAGGCGTGCTGACGACCGCCGGCTTCATGGCCGATACCCTGGGCCCGCTGTGGATCCTGGCGGCCTGGGCGGTGGGCGGCGTGATAGCCCTGGCCGGCGCGCGTGTCTATGCCGACATGACCCAGGAAATCCCAGGTTCTGGCGGAGAATATCGCTACCTGTCGCGGCTGGCCCACCCCTTTGCCGGGGTGATGGCGGGCTGGACCTCTCTGCTGATTGGCTTTTCTGCGCCGGTGGCCATGGCCGGGCTGGCCGCTGGAGCCTATCTCAACGTGCTGCTGGGCGTCGACGCCCACTTTGCCGGCATCGCAGTGGTGGTGACCGTCACGGCGGCGCACGCCTTTCACATGCGCACCTCGGCGATGGCCCAGGACCTGCTGGTTGGCGTCAAAGCCGTTTTGCTGACTGCATTTGTCGGCTTTGGCCTGTGGATGGGCAGCCACGACGTGCCCACCTGGACCGCGCCATCGGCTCCGCCCACCCTTGGCGGGACCTGGGCAGCCTTCTTCAATTCTTTGGTATTTATTGGATTTTGCTACAGCGGCTGGAACGCAGTGGTCTACGTCTCTGACGAATTCCACAACCCCAAGCGCGATGTGCGCCGCGCCATGGCCGTGGGCACGCTGCTGGTCATCGCCCTCTACTTGGCGGTGAACTGGGTGCTGGTGGCCAATCTGTCTCCCGCAGACCTGGCGCGGGTCAAGACGGAAGACGAGAAGCTGACCCTGGGCCACGTGGTGCTGCAGCATCTGCTGGGAGAAAGCGGCGCTTTGGCCATGTCTTCTGTGGTGCTGGTGGCGCTGGTGTCGTCGCTGTCGGCCATGACGCTGGTGGGGCCGCGGGTCTACTCGGCCATGGCCAGCGACGGCTTCTTGCCCAGGCAGCTGGCGGCGCGCGCAGGCTCGCCTCCGCTGTTTTCGGTGCTGTTGCAGTCTGGTGTGGCGATTTTGTTGATGGCTACCCAGCAGTTCTCTGTGTTGCTCAACAATGCCGGCTCGATCCTGACGCTGACCAGCATGGTCGCCGTGGCGGCGCTGTGGCTGCGGATGCGCGACCGCCTGTCCGTGGCCTCGCGCATCGCCGCGCTGATCTACGTGATGGCGTCGCTGTGGGCCCTGGTGTTTTCGCTGATCGAAGCGCCAAGCACGCTGCTGTGGCTGGCGGCGATTGCCCTGCTGTCGGCCGTGGGCTACCAGTGGACCCGCGAGCGTGGCGCTGCCGTGGTCGGGCTGCAGCCCACTCGCGCTGAGCGGGCTCTGGCCGCCCGCAACGCCGAGTCGCAGCTGCACAGCAGATAGGTTGGCTGGAGGCGCTGCCGCCCCTCCGCCGCGGTGAGCTTGGCGGTCCCTTGGCAGCGCAGCTCGACGCGATGTGCGGGTCAACTGACTAGTAATCAACAGGATAGCGCTAGTATAAGGGAAAAACCCATCCTCGCGCCGTGCCGATTGGCGAGCGTCGCGACCGACCGCTACGGCGAAGCGACACTGACCGCCGTGGCCGTGCAGCTGAGCTTGATGGGCAGCCCCGCCGCGACCAGGGGCGCCCACTGGCTGCAACGCGCCAAATAGTCGTGGCCGGGCAGCACCAGGGCCGGCTTGGTCTGCTGCGGTGGCGCGCCAATGCCCAGCAAGCTGAACTGCGGGGTCTTGAGCAGCGTCCCGCAAAAGACCCTGAACCTGGCGGGGAAATTGCTTAAAGAGCCGATGTCTACTTTCAGCGACGGTGCGCCAAAGAACCCGGCGATGGCTTGACCTTCGGCCACGCCCACGTCGGGCTCCAGCAGCAGGCGATCCTTGGCGGCAACCACCAGATCCAACAGCAGAGGCGAGCTACCGGACGGCGCCGCTTGACCCGCGGCGGCCAGCAGCTGGGCAATCCAGTCGGGTGGGGGCTGCGGTGGCGCCGCGTTGTTGAAGGCTTGGCAGTAGGTCTTGTAGTCCGGGCAGCAGTCGCCCATGTCTAGACATTTCAGGTCGCACCAGCAGGTCACATCGGCGTCGTCGTCATTACATCTGTTTTTGCAGGACTTTCCAGCCGATGACGCCATGCTGCCCCACTGCTGCGGCGCGGCGGGCGGCGGGGCGTTGCCTGAGCCAGCGTAGGCCTCAAAGGCCACCATCCCGGGGAAATGGCTGCCGCGAACGCCAGGTAGCTCGCCCGTCAGGCGCATGCCCAGCGCCGCCTGCTGGGCGCCAGCGCTGCGCGTCGGAAACTCCGCATGGGCGGGCCATTCCAGGGCGACGGAGACCATGTGCCCCAGCAGCCGCGAGGGGATGCGCTGCAGGGCGTCGCCAGGGCTGTTCAATTGCTCGCTTGGTACCGGGTAGTCGCTGGTAAAAGGCTCGTGAACGGCAGGCATGTAGTAGGGCCCCTGCGCCACGCAGCCGGCGCTTGGCGGCAGTTGGTTGAACAGCGGATGCAGCACCACCTTGGCGACCAGGGCGCGGAAAGACAGCTTGTTGGCAATGTAGTGGGTGGTCAGCCCGTGCAGAATGGCGTTTTGGTCGGTGTTGCGCGGAAAGCCGTGCCCCAGCGTCAGCGGCTTGCCCACCATCTCCAGCCAGACCTGGTGCGACAGGCGCGCGGCAAGCTGGTAGGCAAAAGCTTGAGGGCCGGCGATGTCATTGGTCTTGGCGTCAATGGTCACCACCCCGCTGCTGCGCAGCTGGTCCAGACCGGCGGCCAGTTGGCTCTGCACGGTCCACACTGAACCCGTCTGGCCAAGGGGCTCGATCCAGTAGCCCTGGACACCGGCCATGTCCGGCTCGATCTTGTCTGCCGCTGTAAAGGTACCGCAGTCCGCCGCCATGTTCCAAGGCTGCACGCCTTTGCCGACCACAGTCGAACAAAACCCAGGGACGCAGAACGCTCCAGTTGCGATGCCATCGTAGCGGAACGCCGACTGCGCTTCGATAGCCTTGGGCCCAGAGCTGGCGCCAAACAGCGCTTTTTCTACCAGGCCAGGCAGCGGCCAGTGGTGGTCTAGCTTGGGGTCGGCCTTGTCGGTCACGGCGAATTCGGCGTTGTGGCAGCCCATGCAGCCGGTGTCGCGGTGCAGGTAAGTCTCATTGAAAGTCTGGGTGAAGTCCTGGCGAATCAACAGATCCAGCTCCAGCTTGGTCTGGTTGCAGCAGCTGCTGGTCGGCCGCACCAGCATGGCAAAGAGGTGAGCGCGATAGGCCGGGGTCACGTCATCCAGGGCCAGGGAGGAGGCCAGCAAATCTCGCATGTTGAACGGAGAGGGGAAGGCCGCTGCCTGGGGTTGGTTGTCGCGCACAAAGGTGGCCAGCGAAGCGTCGGTGACATCCTGCAACCCCTGGCGGAAGCACTGCTTGTGGTTGCGCCGGCCCTTGCGATGAATCTGCATCTCATCTAACAGCCACTGGATCCAACGCTCGCTAAATTCTGGTGTGGCCATCATGGCCTTGGCCACCTGAGCGCGCGACGTCGCCTTGACCATGTCGGCAAGGGCGTTGACTTCCATCATGCCATAGGGCTTTCGCCCAAGCAGCATCTGGGTGGCCCGGATCACCCAGGCTGCATCACCGGCGTCGCATTGCCCGAGCTCGCCAAGAGTCAAACCGGGCTTGGCGGGTACACCCGCATCGCCTACGGCATCCGCGGCCGCGTCGGCTGAGCTGTCTGGGGTTACCGCCGAGTCAAAAATGCCGGCAGCATCCATGGTATCGGGGGCTGGCGGCGCATCCCCGGCCGTACTGGCCCCATCGGTCTCTTGGGCGGCGCCGTCCTCTAGGCCACCGTCTTGGCTCGCCACCTCAGCGCTGTCCAGGGCCACTTCAGCGGGGGCCAGGTCGGCTGGGCCAGCGTCGGCTGCGGCGTCCGCTTGGACATCGGCGGGACCGCCGTCAGCGGTGTCTGCCA
This sequence comes from uncultured Myxococcales bacterium, assembly GCA_903919145.1. Classification (GTDB taxonomy): domain Bacteria; phylum Myxococcota_A; class UBA9042; order UBA9042; family UBA9042; genus SXRM01. Next base: position 23,793 of record CAIXGW010000166.1, on the reverse strand, counting down.
GCGCGGCGTCCGAGGCGCCGCCGTCGGGCTTTGGCAGCTCGCCACTGCCAAGGTCAGCAGTCGTGGCGGTATCGGCGGATTCGGCGTCCGCTGCCGTTGGCCCTTTCTCGGCCGGACTACAGGCAAGGGCGGCCAACGCCCCCAGGATGGCCCAGCGGTGGCCTTTCATGACAGTCCCAAGAGGTTGTCTCGCAGCCATTTGCTCGCCGCGACCGCGTTGCCCCCAGGTACCATGCCCACCGCAAAATTCTCCGCCTCAAAGGGATAGATGCCCATGGCCGCCAGCGTTGCAGCCCGCAGTTGGGTGGGCGTGATGGCATCAATGGGCTGTCCGTAGATGTCGATGGCGCCGCGCAACCCAGCCTGGGCCTTTTGGATGGGCCCACCAATGAGCGCAGTGGTGTAGGCTTGCGGCCAGTGGTTGCGGCCGGTGTTCTGCCCGTCTTTGAATTGGGTGCCAGGGGTGCGGCCAAACTCGGTGTTGATGACAATCATGGTGTCATTGAGGTTGATCTTGGCCGGGTTGGCCTCGCCGGGCTTGTTGATCAGGCTAGACAGGTGGTGCCAGAAGTGGTTGTGCATGACGGCGCTGCCCGCCACATGGTCCCAGTGGGTGTCATAATGCATTGGATTGGGGCCAAACCCGATTTCGATGGCCGTGACGTGGCGGCAGGTGGCTCCGGGGCGCTGCAACAGATGCACAGCCAAGTCTAGCACCATTTTGGTGGGAGACAGGGGCGCAGTGAAAGCGCAGGAAGAATCGGCGACTGCGGTGAAGAACTTGGGGGCAAAGACGTCAGCGTAGTTCTTGGCACCTCCCAGCATCGCCGCAGCGTGGGCAAGGTCGGTGTAGGCCGGTGCCCGAACCGTCGTCACACTGCCGGGATGGACCAGCCGCGCCTTGTAACTCTGGATGTAGTTCTGCAGCAGGGCGTCGGAGGCCGCGGCGTGCACGCCCATTGACTCACGCTTAAGGCTGGTGGAAAATGCCGTATTGTCAGACACATAAATGGCAAGAGGCCTCGCGGCACTGGGATGGCCGCCAATCGCAAACGCCGGCTGAATGGGCAAGGGCTGCACGGGAGGGGCCACCACGTACGCCCCCGGCTCCGCCAGCGGGCCCACGGTAGTCGCCAGCTGGTGGTGCGCGACGGCTGCCCCAAGACCGGCCATCGCCGGCGAGCCCAACATAGCCCCGGTCAAGGTATAGGGAATCGCCGCGTCATGGGGCGTCAAGCCGTGGCTGGTGATTAGCACCCGCGTGCGGTCGATGATGTCTTTGCGCTCGCGCAGTCCCGCCAGGTGGGGGCCAAGCGAAATCAGCTTGCCGGTCTTGTCTTGGAGCCATGGCTGCAGCAGCGGACCGGTGTTGCCGCACTTTTGGTGCCACGCTGCCACGCTGTCGGGCCCCTCTTGAAAGGTCCACCAAAACAACCCGGCATCTTGGCCAAAGGCCGGGTCTCCCACGCTATAGAAGGTTTCCCACGGCGAAACCCCCCCCACCATGAAGATTTCAAGGACTTTCTTGGCCTGTAGCTCGGGCGGGACCATGCTGCCGACCGCGGATGTCGGGTACTCGCCCCACTTGGGAGGCGCAGCGCTGGCCAGTCGCGGAGGTCCGGCCGCCAATCCAGCAGCGGCCAGGCCGGCAGTCGTCAGGAGCTTTCTGCGGTTCCACACGGCGCTTCTCCCCGGGCGTGGCCCTGCGTGTCTGCGAAAAGGCTGATGGATGCTGGGCCAAGCTCCGCGCCTAAGTTGCCAGCCTAGACGTTGGGCGTGCCGGTAGCAATTGCCTGGGGCGAGACCCGCCAAATAATCAAGATCCCAGCTGAAAACTGCCAAGCCGGGCGGGCAGGGGGGCAACGCCTGCAGCCTATCTGGCCTTCTGCAGCGCCCAGCCCACGGCCAGCTCAGCAAAGGCCTTGGTGAAGCTGGGATAGTGGTCGGCGTGCGGCAGCCGCCACAGCTCTACCGCCACGCCGGGCAGGCAGCCTTGGGCGTAGTGCAGTACGGTGGCCTGATCGGCTGCGGTGCCTTTGACCACCGCGAGCTTGGCCGTCTGAGCCTGCCAGCTGTCCAGGTCGCAGCCCGCATAGCCGCCCCAGCGCTTCAGCATTTCTAGCGCACCGGGGGCTTCGTCGTCGCCGGCAAACGGCATCACGTCGTCCAGCAGGCCGTGGACCTGCAGCACGCTGACCGCGGCACTGGGCACGCATGCCTTGGCATCGCTAAACCCCGAGCCGGCCAGGCTGACCACGGCGGCGATGCGGTCGGCGCGCTCGCAGGCCAGCCGGTAGGCCATAAAGCCCCCGGCCGAGTGCCCCAGCACGGTGACCCGCTTGGGGTTGGTGTGGACCTTGGCGGCCAGTTCATCCAGCAGGCCAAAGAGATAGCCCACATCGTCTACGCCTGAGTCGTCATAGTCGCAGCAGGTGTCCGTGGCGTTCCAGTACGGCGCGCCGGCGGTGTCCGTCAGGCCATCGGCAAGGATCAGTGCAAACCCGTCGCTTTCGACCCGCTGGTGCAGCTGCAGCCATTCGTCCAGGTCTGCGGAAGTGTTGTCATAGCCGGCCAGGGCCAGCACCACCGGCAAGGCCTGGCTGCCGTTGTAGGCCTTGGGCAGGTAGAGCTGGGCAGGGCGCTTGCCGCCAAGGACAGTGGGAGGAGGCAGTTGCCATGCCGCTATCGCAGTGTCGCTCTGGTTTTGCCCTGCGTCCTGAAGCGTCGCAGGTAGGCTCGGCGCCGGCGCTCCGGCGCAGGAAGCGGCCAGCAACAGGGAGGCGAGGTAGGGCAGTCTGCGCATGGGGCCGTGGGGTTGCGGCCGCGGGCGGCCTGGGTGGATGGGGCGGCCTGGCGGCCAGCCCACTGGTGGACGCTGACAGCTTCCGTGGCGGGTAGCAAGCGGGAGCAAGCGGGTGTCAGGTATTTCCAATTGCCAATTTGCCGGGACCTGGGTACTCTCGCCGTATGCGCCTTCCCCGCCTCGACTTTCCTGGAGCTCGTCACCACGTCATGAACCGTGGTGCCCGCCGTGAAGACGTCTTTGTCGACGATGATTCCAGAGCGGTTTTCCTGTCTGTTCTTCAAGATCTGCCGCGCTTTAGCGTCCGCCTGCACGGCTATGCGCTCATGCCGAACCACTATCACCTGCTGCTCGAGTCGCTGACGGGCGAGCTGCCGCGGGCAATGCGCCACGTGGGCGCGGAGTTTACCCGCCGGCTGAACCGCATCCACCGGTGGGACGGCCCCGTCTTTCGCGGTCGTTACCACAATCGCCTAGTCGATACCGAGACGTACTGGCGACACCTCCTGGTGTACGTGCACCAGAACCCGCTGCGCGCTGGCGTGGGGCCGGTCGAAGACCCGCTGTGGACAAGCCACGCCGCCTACGTGGGCTTGGTGGCCCGCCCCAGTTGGCTCGAGACGGCCGAGTTGCAGGGGCTATTTGGCAGCGCCGCGGGCTATGCTGAGTATTATCAATCGGTCTGTTCTGGGCAAGCGGTGCTTCCACCCGACTTTGACCCCAAGGGCCTGTGGGCGCCGCACAGTACTGGCGTGGTTGCGGTGCCCAACTTGGCGGCGCCGCTGTGGCAACTTGCCGATGGTCTGCAGGCTGTTTGCGCAGTTACAGGCCAAACGTTGCAAGAGTTGATTTCGGCGCAGCGGGGGCCGCACGGTAACCCGGCGAACTGGCTGGCGGCGTGGTGGCTGAGCCGGCACTGCGGCGTGGACCATGGCCGGATTGCGGCGGCGCTGGGAGCCACGCACGCCACGGTTTCGCAGCGGATTGCCAAGGTTGAACTGCGGAGACACAGCGACCGGCAGTTGCAGGCGTGGATAGTGGCGTTGGCCAGCGCGGTGCGCCCGCGGGACGGGGCCAATTGTTAATTGGAAATACCTGACACCTCCACCACCACCCGGTCGCTGGCGCTGCGGCCAAAAACCTCAGGGCTGTACATCTCTTCGGCCTTGGCCGGCGGCACGGCAAAGGTGCCCGGGGTGGTGGCGCGGCAGATGTAGGTGTACTGCCAGTCGCCCTGCCACAACAGGCTGGTAAAGGCCTCGGCCCGCTCATCGCGCAGGTTGTCGTGCTCGTACCAGCGGCCCCAGCGCCACTGCGAGTCGCCCTGCGCAGTTGGCTGGGTGTCGGGCGGCGGCTGGGCCCCCAGCAGGTCGCCGTTGATGGCCTCAAAGCCTGCCGGCAGCGGGTCGACCAACGCCACGTGGTAGCGCCGTGCAGGGGCTACCATCTCCACGCGGACCTGCACGCGGGCGCCAGCGCGAATTCGCCAGGTGCCATCGGCGTCGCGGCGCACGTCGGTCGGCTTGTCTACCGCGTGGTAGGTGCGCTGCACAAAGAAGCCGCGGTCCAGGGGCGGCAGTTTCAGGTCGGCGGGCGCGTAGTCCAGGCCGATGCGGTAGTAGAGGCGGCCGGCCCCTTCCTTCTGGATCAGCAAGTTGCTGTCACGTGGGCCATCCAACAGCAGGGCCATGGGCACTTTGAGCTCGCGGCGGTCGGTCGATCGACCCTTGAACTCTTGCTCGCCGGCATAGCGCTCGCCCAGCCACAGCCGCGCCACAAAGTCCGGTGTGGCCTTCTCATAGGTGCGAAAGTAGCGGTCCAGCGCCAACAGGACCCAGCTATTCTCTTGCGTCGATCCCCACTTGCCAGCCTTGCGGTGGGCCAGCAACCCGGTGACCAGCTTGGGAATCAGGTCGCTGTCGGGCTGGTCGGTCATCAGGGCATCCAGCAAGATCGCATCGGCCCGCCGGTCAGAGGCCAGCAGCAAGTGGGCGCCGTCTTCATAGCGCACGGTAAAATGCGCAGCGCCCGCCTGCTCTTCTACGCGGTTGTTGACCAGCGTGCGGATGTCCTTGACCAGCCCCTCTTGCCCAGGCTGGCCAGACAGGACCGGCCACAGCCAGGCGATGGCTTCTAGCGGCAGCGAGTCGACCTTCTTGGCCTCGGCAAAGATGGCTTTGGCCTTGCTGACATCGCGCTGCCCGGCCTGCAGGCGCACGTACAGGGCCTCGGCGCGCAGCACCCACTTGGCCACCTGCCCGTAGTAGCGCGGAATGTGGCGGTCCACCGACTCGCAGTAGCTGAGCACTTTCTTGAGCATCGCCTCAGGCACGTCATAGCCCTTCTGCTTGGCGCGGACCAGCGCGTGGGCCACGTGCAGCGAGGTGACCGGCCAGCTGTGCTCGCCGCGCCGCCAAAAGCCAAAGCCGCCGTCGTAATTCTGCAGGCGCTCCAACGCCTTGAAGTCGGCGGTCATCGAGGCGCGGAGCTCTTTGTCGGAGGGGAGCTCGGCGGAGCCAAAAGCATCCAGGACATCGCGCAGCGCGGCAATCGCCAGAATCCGGCTGGACCGCTGCTCGCTGCACTCAAACGGGTAGCGCACCAGGTACAGCAGCGCGTCGGTCAGACCTTGCAGCGCCGTAGAGCTGGTCGTTACCTTCAGCCCGCCAAAGCCGCGCACCACCGCCGCTGGGGCGCGAATCCCTTGAGCGCGCACGCCTTTGTCCATGACGCCATAGGTCGCAAACCCTTCAGTAGTCGCGGGCGTCCACACCGGCAGGCTGATCTCGGCCGCGTCAGAGAAAGATCCTGCTGACACAGCCAGTTGAACGCGACCCGTGCCCGGAGTCGGCGCGTCGGTGGGCAGTCGCACCTCTACGCGATCCTGAGCGGGTACCGTGAATTTCAGCCCTTGCCCGCTGACTTTCAGCACCGTCGAGCGCGCGGCCAGCCGCACCTCCAGCGGCGCGTCGGTCTGATTCTGCAGCACCACCGGCAGCTCAAAGTGGTCGCCAAAGTTGGCAAACCGCGGAGCGCTGGGCCGGACCATCAGCGGCAGCCGCGCCACTACGGTGGCCTCGCCGGTGCCAAACTGCTGGGCCCCGTGGGTCGCCACTGCCATCACCCGGTAGCGGGTCAGGTTGTCTGGCAAGGTGACCTCAACGGTGGCCTTGCCGCTGGCATCGGTGGTCACGGCTGGGGCAAACACCGCCAGAGGATTGAAGTCTTTGCGCACCGCGATGGCCGGTTGGTTGCCGGTGGTCGCGTCGCCGCTGTCGCTCTCTCTCTCTTCCGATGGCGCAGGCGGGGCGGGCATGGCGGATGCTTCGGGCGCTCCGCCGGAGTCGTCCATTGCCATCTCTTTGCGCGCGGACTTCATGCGCATGCCCACGCCTTTGCCTCCACCGCCGCCGCCAGCGCCCGACATCCCCAGACCGCCGCCCGGCAGCTGCGGCAGCGCCGCCAACAGCAGCCACTGCCGCAGCTCGTGCAGCACGATCCCGGTGCCGCGTTGCGGGTAGAACTGCATCATTGGACTGGCGATTCGATAGCCGGTCAGGGCCAAGACCGACTCGTCGGCCATCACCACCAGCACTTCGGCGCCGCTTGCCGGTTGGCCCCGCGCGTCCAGCAGCTGCAGGTGGAGCTTGGTCTTTTGACCCGGCGTCGCGGTGGGATCCGCTGGCGTTACCTTGACTTGTAGCGTGCGATGGTGAGGCGGCACCGCCAGGTAGACCTGCGCCGAGCTGTGGGCCGGCCGCGGCGGCAGCTTGGCATCGGGCCGACCCTCGGCGCCCAGCCGCGGCGCCTGGCCAATCAGCGCCACATGAACGTGCAGGCCCGGGGTAAAGGTATCCTCCACCGCGACCTTCAGCGTGGTTGTCAATCCGTTGATTGTAAAGCGCTTGCGCTCCACCCGACCTTCGCGAGCCAGGGTCAGCTCGCCCTCGGCGTTGGGCCACGGCGCAATCACCAGCACCTCTGCGGTCTGGCCCGGCGCGTACTCTTGGCGGTCTGGCACCAGCCGCGTCTGGTCCTGCGGGGCACTGCGGTCCGGCACGTCGTCTTTGCCGCTGACATACACCTGCAGCAACGTCTCATTCTCTCTGCCCTTGGCGTCGCGGATGGTCGCTTGGACGTGCCACATGCCGCCGCTTTTGGGCGCAAAGCTGCACTGACCCGCGGCCGCGGTCGAGGCCCAGCGGCAGGTTTGCTCATCTTTGTCGACCTGCTGCCACTCTCCCGCCACCTGTTCGCTAACCCGGCGGAACATGCGGACATCTACCTGAGCACCCACCAGGCGCTGTCCATTGACATCCACCGCGATGACGGACAGATCCAGGGGCTGGCCAGCCTCGACAAACGTGCGCTGTTGCTGCAGGCCCACGTAAGCGGCCGACGGGTGAAGCAGCAGCGCCGCCTGACTCGACCACGCCTGGCGATTGACGTCAAAAACCGTGGCATTGGCTTGAATGGCCCAGGGCTGCGGCGGATCGCCTGAGTCAAAGTCCAGGCGCACGCTGTGGTCGCCGGCCGAAGACAGCCGCGACTGCAACGACTTGCTAGAGCCGCCCGTCGCAGGCTCGCCGTACCAGCCGCGCATCCACCACGGCAGCTGGCGACCAAAGGTATAGCCGTCACACAGGGGTGGCTCAAAATGACCGGCTTGGGCGCTGAATTGCCACTGGACCTCGGCGCCGGGCAGCGCGCCACCGGCATAGTAGCGGGCCCGGGTGGTCACCAGCGCGTGGTCGCCCATAAAGTAGGGGCCGGGATCGGCGCTGGTCGTGCTCTCAAACTCTGGGCGGCGAAACTCTTCGACCCGCAGCGCATGGGCGTGGTCCGCGCTGCCTTCGCCAAAAGACAAAATCACTTGAGCTGAGCCCAGGTGCAGGTTGCCGGGCAGGGCAATGGTCGCATCAAAACTGCCGCCAGCGGCCAGCGGTACCGAGCCCTTGCCCACGTCATTGCCTCGCGAGTCGCGCAGCCGCCAAAACACCCGCGCCGGGCCGCCAAAGGCCCCCACGTCGCCCTTGGGCCCGCGGCCCACGGTGCGCAGCCAGCCCTTGAGGTGTGCCGTCTCTCCTGGCTTGTACAAGCCGCGGTCATCGACCACGTGCCAAGACACGCTGCTGCCTGGCTCTCTGCGCAGCCAATCGCTAGCATTGTTCCAATAATCCTGACGCTCTGGCACCATCGCCACATCGGCCCCGCGGCGCGCCACCAGTACCTTGGGCTCGGCGGCCTTGTCTGGCAATCGCAGCATCGCCGTGCCCTGGGCATCGGCCATGGCCGCCAGCTCGACCTTGCCTTTGCCGTCCAGCAGCTGCAGCTCGGCGCCAATAGCCGGCTTGCCCGTGGCCAATTCACTAGCCCAGCCAAGTAGTTGCTGATCGTCGCGCAGTGCCGTCACACCCAGCCGCGTCACCTGGACCCACGCCCAAAAGTGGGTCTGCCGCCAGCGATCCTTGGGCTGCACTGACGGAGCCACATAGACCAGCACGTGGCCAAACTGGCCCTGAAGGGCGGGACTCAAGTCAATCGCCGACTCGACCACGCTGTCGGGCTCACCGGCCACCGCCTGCTGCCGGTCGACCATGGGAACGCCTGGCGGAATCGGCTGCTTCTCCTGGTCCGAGGCCGCGCGCTGCGCCTCTCTCCAAGCCTGCCACTGGCCGGGCTGCACCCGCCACAGCTTGACCTTGAGGTGCTTGTGGTTGACGGACCACACCGCCAGTTGCGGCTTGGCGGCGGCGGGATCAAGCACGATGACAGAGCCGCCCTGGGTCATCAGCGCCGGCTCCGCGCGGGTGGTGACAAACTTGGCCACCTGATCAGCGCCCAGGGTCTGGCCGTACACGTCCATCAAATTTGCGGGAATCTTGACGGTATAAGCGGTGCGGCCGCGGGTCAAGCCGCTCAAGGTGATGGCGCTGCCATGCACGGCCACCTGCCAGTTGGGCACCGCGGGCTCTACCGTCATCGCCTTGGGGTCAAACTGGGCGGCGTCGATGGGGTTAGAGAACTGCAGAGTCCACGGCGCCAGCGGCGGGCACTCGTCGTCCCAGCCACAGCGAGAGCTCTCTAGCTGCATGGGGCCGTACGTCTTGAAGAGGTGGGCAACGGCGCCACCGCTGACCCGCGGCCCTTCCGCCGACGGCAGCCCCGGACCCCAGGCAATGTGAACCTGGGTATTCTTTGGCAGATCTACCTCGGGCGCCACCGCCAGCCAGCGCTTGCCTTGGCCGCTTGCCTGCAGCTCGGCCAGCCGATCTTTCCAGCCGGGGCGCCCAGACAGGTCGTGCACCGTCAGCTGCCGCACCGCAAACGGCTTGCCGCCGGCCCTGAATGCGGCGCGGGCCAGGATCTGCTGGGGGTCAATGGCCTGATCAAAGAGCACAAAAATCTCTGGCTGCAGCGGCAGGTTTTCGCCCTGAGGCGACATCTGCAGGATCCGCGGCGGCGGCGTGCGAAAGGTAAACGTCAGCGTCTGGCCCAGGGCCGCGCCCGATAGCGCTTGCGTCCCCGCCGGCACCGTCACCGTGTAGTCGGTGGCCATGGGCAGGCGATTCTTGGGCTGCAGCACCAGCGTCTGGGTGCCGATCCAGCGCCACTCGCCCTCCAGGGCCGGCCGGACTTCTGCTGGAACGGGCAGCTTGCTGAGGCTGGCGTGGTCGGTCACCGGCACCATGGGCTGAGAAAACGTCAGCGAAATCCGGGGCGCCACCAGCACGTCTCCCTGGGGACCGTAGCGCAGCACCTGCAGCGGGCCCACAGGCGCGGTCGGCGTGACCTCGGCGCCCAAGGCCAGCGGCGGCGGCGGAAAGGCCACGGGCACGGTCTCGCCAGGCCTCGGCGCCGGCAGCGACTTCTCGCGCACCGCAAAGGGCTGGGCATCGGCGGGCTGCTGGGCCAGCTTTGGCAGGCGCTGCAGTAACTTGGCCGTCTCGCCTGCCGGCAGCGGCGTGGTCACGGCGTTGGGCGAGGGCGGCTGGTCGGCGGCCTTGGCGTCGGCTTCGCTCAGGCGATATTGCAGGCCCATGGCATTGTCTCCCTTGCGCAATTGCTGGCGCGGCAGGCGGCGGCCGCCGGGCTGCAGCGGCGCGACTTGGGCCTCCAGCAGCTGCGGATCGCTCTGCCGCGGCGGCGGCTGGCCTTCACAAGCCAGCACCAAGGCCTGCAGCAGGGCCAGCAGCAGCGGCCATGGTCGGCGGGCAACAGCGGTGGGGCGATGGGCTGGCTGGCAACGGCGGCTGGGGAGATGGCGATGCATGGCGCGCTCCTGGACCCAATTGGGTCAGCCTTTGTGACGCGCCACCCCAAGCGGCGGATCAGCCGGGCGGCACTATGGTCGCACAGAGCGGGTCCGGGCAGTATCCCCCCAAGGGGCGGCCACAGGGCGACTCAAGGGAGTGTTTCTCCCTAACTTGACGCGGCTCCGCCGCCGGCGCATCCTGGGCCAACTGGCACGATGCCGCAGGGATATTCAGCAATGTCAAGGATATTTGTCGGAGCGGTCCGGGTCGTCGCGCTGTTGGTGGCTCTGGCAAGCCTGGGCGCGGCGGGGCGTGCCCAGGCCGGGCAGGTGGTCTACCGCGAGCAGCAATTAGCGGACCTGCTTGGCCATTTGCAGTCCAGCCCGACGGCAGTGGTCACGCTGACCCTGGCGACCCCAGTCGCCGAGCGCAAAGAGTGGCCAGTGCCGGGCAAGGGAGCCAAAGCTTGCCCGCCGTACCAGGGCTGGCAGTACCGCGGCCGGGTAGAGGCGGTCCTGTTTGCCTCGCGCGAGGCACCGGATCTGCAGGTGGGCGCAGATCTGCGGGTGTCGCCGGCAGAGATGCTGGACCTCATCCACTTGGAGCACTTGGCCTGCGCCGAAGGTATCTCCAAGAGCCCGATCTGGGAGCGGTTTGCTGGCATCGAGCCCAAGCCAGGGCAAAAGGCGATTGCGGTGCTGGCGTGGCAGCCGGGCCACGGCTGGCTGGAGCGGGTCAGCGGCGCTTGGCTCGACCCCACAGACCTGCCCAAGGTGCTTGCGCTTTTGCCTCCCGCCAAGCGCTTTTCTGCCCGCGACGCTCTGCTGGCCGAGGCGAGCCGGCAGCCGCCCCTGCTGCGGCCGGCAGAGACCCTGGAGGCAGACCGGCCGCGGCTACTCCAGACGCTGGCCCGGATTGGTGCCCCGGGCGCCCCGGCGCTGCTGCCGCCAGAGCTGGCGACGCCCACAGAGGAGCAGTGGCTGACCAAGGCCGCGCAGGCCCGCGAGCCGGTCGACCGCCATACCGCCCTGATGTTCTTGAATCGCCTGAAGTCGCCGCGCGGCTGGGTGGCCCTGACCGGCCTGACCGCCAAGGAGGCCGCCGCGTGGCCGCTGGAGCCAGACCTGACCTGGGCTTTGCAGCGGGCCAGTGAGCTGAGCGAACCGCCAGCAGCTCTCAGGCCGTTCCTGGACCGCTACAGCCAGCGGCCCCTGGACCCGCCGCGGCGGGCGGCCTTGGCTTGGCGGCGCTTCTTGACCGGCCAGGCAAAGGCGCCGGGGCCAGTTGTGCATACCCGGGCGGAATTGCTGGCGACCAGTGAGCAGTGGGGCAGGGCGACGGAAGAACAGCGGGCGCGCGGCTTGGCCTTTTGCCGCCAAGCCTGGCGCGAGTCTGAAGAGGTGGCCTGCTTGCTGCGCTGGGGCGGCTCGCTGCATGAATTTGAGCTGGGCGCGACCTTGCAGGCGCTGCGCCATGGCTGGGGGGCAAGCAGCGAGGAAGACCTCAAACCCGCTGGCTTTTCGTGGCCAGGGCACCAGCCGCCCGATGCTGGGGCACCTCGCATCCGCTGGCCGGCGCTGCTGCGCCTGATGGAGCTGGCGGCGGTGGAGCAGCTGCCGCAGTGGGCCAAGGCGTTGCGGCCTGGGCAGAGTCCGCCGGATGTGCGCCTGGCCCTGGGCCAGGACTCTCCGCCGTGGCGGCTGGCCCGCGCCTTGCCGACCGTCCGGCTCCTCGACGCGACGGCAGCCGACCAGCTGCGCGCCCGGCTGCTGGCCGATGCTTCGGCGCTGGCGCGCGCGGCCGCCATCGAGGATGTGCCCGTTGCGCCTACGGAAACCCAAGCTGTAGTCCAGACCATCGCCGGTGACCGCGAAGTAGACGCTGCGCAGGCGCTAATCTCAGCTGTGGAGCGCTGGAAGCTGCCGCCCGCGCGGGCGGCGGAGCTGCTGACCCCTTTGCTGCAAGGGGCAGCGTGGGCAGTGCGGCTGCAGGCGTGGCAGGCGCTGCACAAGCTGAACCCAGCGACGCCGTGGCCAGCCGCGCCGGTTCCAACCGATCAGGACCGCGAGATCCTGGCGCTGGCAGAGCTGTTGCTGACCCGGTCCAAGCCGGTGCGCCTTCAGCTGGAATTTGCCAGCCCAGCGCCAAAGAGCCCAGCCGGGCAGGTGGTGCGCAAGGTGGTGCTGAAGCTGGATGCGCAGAAGGCACCGGTCAACGTCGCCAACCTGCTGTACTTGGCGCGCAAGGGTTTCTACAACGGCCGCGCCATTGGCCGGGTAGTGCCGGAGTTTGTGGTGCAGCTGGGCAGCCCGATCGACACGATGGACGGCGGGCCCGGCTACCACGTCCCCTGCGAAAACCACCTGGAGCCGTACACAGCCGGCAGCATCGGCATGGCCCTGTCTGGCAAAGACACTGGCGGCAGCCAGTTTTTTGTGACGCTGGCCGCCGCGCCGCACCTGACCGGCAGTTACACCAGGGTCGGCGCGGTGGAGGACCTGCCGCGGGCACTGGCGGTGCTGCGCGACCTGGGCCCTGGCGATGTGATCGTCGGCGTCCGGGAGCTCTAGCGGGTGACGCCATCGGCACCAAGCACAGGCCAGCCCGGCCCGTGGCGCCGAGTTTGGCCTACGCTAGGCCAGTCGAGTCGAATGCCGCACCGCCGGCCTAGGGACTGCCTGGCGAAAAGCGGGCCCGGTTTGGCCGCAAGCCGCCTTTGCTACGGCGGCACCTGCGGTTTTTTCGAAAGGGGCCTTGGTTGCAGTGGGCATCTCTGATAGGTTTCGGGGACCGACGCCAATCGGCCGCAACCGCAACCGCCGCCGCTGCTGCGCGTCGCAACGCCACGCATGAGGAATTCCATGAGATTGAACCGCGTTAGTGCAGGTTGGGCCAGGACTCTAGTTGCGAGTTCGCTTGTTGTCGCCAGCGCTGCCGGTGCGGCCGTCCCCGCGACGACCCCAATCGAAGGCGTGCTGCTGTCCTCTGGCGGTGGACCCGCCGCCGATGGCAACTACACGATCACAGTGGCTATTTATGGCGCCGAGACCGGCGGCAGCGCCGTCTGGACAGAAAGCGGAGTGACCATCGCCGCCAAGGGCGGGCAGTTCAGCTACCAGCTCGGCGCCAAGACCCCGCTGTCATCGGCTGTGCTCAATCTGCCGGCCGCTTGGGTCGGCATCCAGATCGGCACCGACCCAGAGCTGCCGCGCAAGCCGATGGGGGCCTCGCCCTACGCCCTGCGCACCGCTGTTGCCGAAGCCCTGGAGTGCTCGGGCTGCCTCAAGGCCGGCAACCTGGACGCCGGGGTCCTGCAGCCCTACGCCAAGTCCGCCGATCTGGGCGCCTATGCCAAGACCGCCGACCTGTCGGCCTATGCCAAGGCCAGCGATCTGACTGCCTATGCCAAGAAGACCGACCTGTCTAGCTACGCCACCGTGGTCGCCCTGGCCGACTACGTCAAGGCCAGCAGCCTGGCCAAGGTCGCCGGCACCGGCAGCTATGCCGACCTCAAGGACGCGCCCACTCTGCACAAGGTCGCCACCACCGGCAGCTATGCCGACCTGACCAACCAGCCCAAGCTGCCCGTACTCGGCGCCTCCTGCGGCACCAACCTGGTCCTGAAGGGCATCAAGGCAGACGGCTCGTACGAGTGCGTCAGCGCCGGCATCGGCCCAGACCTCATCAACGAGATCTCCAACGACCTCATCTGGAACCAGTTTGTCGACTCCAAGGCCGGCACCACCGACGCGCAGATCAAAGACGGCTTCTCCGCCGGCGTCGTTGACTCGCTGGCCTTCCCCGATGTGGGCTTGGCAGAGAAGATCTGGGTCGAGTTCTCTGGCCTGAACTCCGACATGAGCAAGGTCGTCATTGAGTTGTTTGGCCCCGGCATGAGCAGTCCCTACGTGCTTTACAACGGCAGCAAGACTGGCACTGCGCTGGTGGCCAAGTTCAACGGCGGCGACGCGCTGGTCAGCGGCGACATGAACAAGGACTGGCTGAACAAGAACATCAAGGGCAATTGGTCGATCACCGTCAAGGACACGGCGGCCATTTCCGTTCCGCCCGGCACGCCGCCCTTTGTCTATGACGGCAAGTTCAACTGGAGCGTCAACATCCAGACCCTGTCGAGCAAGAAGATTCAAATCAAGGGCAATCTGCTGGTCGACGGCGGCATCAAAGTAGGCGCAGACACCAGTCCCTGCACCGCCGCCAACGCCGGCACGATCCGCTGGACGGGCACGGCATTCCTGGGCTGCAACGGCAAGATCTGGACCGGCCTGCAGGGCGCCGACGGATCCTCGGCCGGGTCGGCTGCAGAATCCTGCAAGACGCTACACAAGGAATTCCCCAATCTGGGCGACGGCATCTACTGGCTCAACCCGTCCGGCGGCTCCAACGCCAACGCATTCCAGGCGCCCTGCAACATGACCCGCGACGGCGGCGGTTGGACCATGGGCGTCAAGATGTGGTACCAAAATGGCATGAACGGCAACACGGGCGCCGTAGGAAGTGTGGGCGATGCGTTGGCGCTCAAGGGCAACGCCTGGAAGTTGTCGGACGACCAGATCAAGGCCATCATCGGAACGGACAACAACTTTGACGTCATGTTTGACCAGGCCAACTACAACTCCTACTACTCCAGCGGCAACTACGAGTACATCGTCCTGTCGAATTACACAGCCGTCTGGACTTGGGGCGGCAAGGTCGGCGCATCGACCACCACGACTGCAGCTAAGTCCTACCGGATCAGCGACAACGCTGTGGCATGGACCGGCAACTTCCAGTGCGGCGACGTCGGCGGCTGGGGCATCAACTGCTACACCGTCACGGCCGGCCCCAACCCCAAGGGCGGTGGCGGCTGCGCCATCAACATGGGCAACGGCAATGGCGTCAACGACGGCCACCACCACTTGTACATGGCTGAGACGAACTCAGATACCTACATCTACATCTGCAACGGTGCGCAGCACACCTCCAGCTACAACTTGAACCACCGGTACTGGTTCCGCTAGCGGACCCTAGTGCGATTGCGACCCCAGAGGTGCAGCGCTAGCGCCGCGGCGCCCATCGACCGCCCGCTGCGCCGCAGCCTCTGGGAGACCTGCCACCATGACCCACACCCAGGGCCGTCTGCGAGCCCAATCCAGGCTGTTGCGCATGGCCTTGGCAGCCCTGGCCCTGTGCCCGGCGGCTGCCAAGGCCAGCCCTGCTCCGCAGTGGACGGTGCAGGTCGACCCGCTGACAACGGCCCTGGGCTTTGTACACGTGCAATTTGAGCGCGCTCTGGCGCCAGGCTGGTCGGTGTATGCCGGACCGCATCTGCGGCTTTTTGACAGCTTGTTGTCCGAAGAAAACCTGAAAATGAGCGGAGTTGGCGCAGAATTGGGCGTGCGCCACTACTGGCGAGGACAGGCCCCTGCCGGCCCGTGGCTACTGGTGCGCGCAGTGGCCGCACGCGTTGCAGCTGACAGCGGCGCGACGGCGCTGGGAGGCTACGCAAGCGCACTGGTGGGCTATACGGCTATCTTTGACGGCCGCTGGGTCCTGGCCGGCGGCCTGGGGGTGCAGTATCTGCACTATGCCGTCGAAGGCCGCGGGCCTCAAGGGGTGTTTCCCGCAGCCCACTCCAGCGTTGGGGTGGCTTTCTGACGGTGCAGGGGCAAGCCGGCTTTGCGGCGCTTGTGGACCTGGCCTCGGGGAGTTGCAGCGCCACACCGCGATCGGCAGCACTGCAGCAAAGGGCGAGAGTTCACCTTGGGGGCAGTACCGCCACCCGTTCAACCAGACGCCCACACAGCGCAACCGTGTCGGGCCGAACCAGAAAGCCGGGCGGACTCTCGCCGTAACGCCATCGCACCGCGTACTGGGTTAGCTCGGCGATATCAAGCGCTTCGGCTAGCACCATGCCGCGTTCTTCTGGCAGTTGCAATAGCGAACGCAGGTCATGCACATGCGGGGGGAGCAGCCCAGATGCAGCAACCACGCCTTCAGGGCTTTTTCGCAAGCCTGTTGAGCGTGAAAACCAAAGACCTGCTCGTCGAAGGCGTACGCGTCGGGCATGTGCTGGATAGCACGCAAGTCGGCTTGCGCCGAACGCAGCAGGGTGGCGAACTCAGACGTGACCATGCACCACGCGGCCAGTCTCCAGAGCTTCGCGGACCACACTGCCCAAGCTGCCGCGTTTGGCTGCCACTTCGTCCGCGTAGTAGATGAGGAGGTCAATCGGAGCGCGGATCGCCCAAATGGCCACCAGCGCGCGCCTCTCCAGGTCTCGGCGCTCGCCTGCGGATCGCGGCACGACCACGAGCAGGTCAAGGTCAGAGTCCGCCGTGGCCTGGCCGCGCGAGGCCGAGCCAAACCACACAATTCCTTGAGGCTGCAGGCTGCCGACCAGAGCGGCAATGGCTTGTTCGGCAGCGGCGGCGAAGTCGGGCACGGCAACCTCCGGCGAACAGCGTAGGCCTGGCTCCAAGCATGCGCAAGGCCCGATGCCCACTGACGTCAAAGCGTCAGGTAGTGTTCTTTACTAATTAGTGGGTTGGCTGCAAAACGCCGCTGCAAATGGCTGCCGGTTGTGCATGGACGCCTGATTCCGCTCGCTCCCACTGTGAAGGCCAGTACCCTCTCAAGAGACAATGTTCCCTACCGCTTGCGTCGCACGGCCTCCGGCAGCTTGGCCTCGTACACCGCGACGTAGCGCTCGACGGTCATCGCGGCCACCGTTTCAGCCAGCACCTCGAGCGCCAGGTCGTCGGCCCGCTTGAAGCGGAGGCACGCCTTGCCCATGTCGAGCTTCTTGCCGGTTGCCTGCCACGCTGCCTGGAAGCGCTGGCTTGCCTCATCGTTCATGTACAGCCCCATCAAGTGCAGGGCCAAGTGGTGCTTTTGCGCCCCCAGCGCGGCAAACGGCAGCGGTTGCTTGGCGTCGCAGTGGTAGCCGTGGGGATACAGCGTGTGGGGCACAAAGTAGCCGATCATGCCGTATTGAATGCCCTCTTGGTAGCCGGCGGGCAAGTGGCGCAGCAGCACCTCGCGCACGGTCTGCAGCTCGGCGCGGCGGTCGGGCGTCAGCGCATCCAGGTATTCGGCAACGGTGGTGGCGGCGGTGGGCATGGCGGGGTGGCTCCTGGGCGGTGTTGCGGACAGGGTCAAGCGTACGGCGAGGGCACGGTGTGTCAATCGGGCGCAGCGCTGCCGCAGTCCTGGAAGGCCCAGCGATGGTTGGCCCTGCCCGGTGGGGGACCCGCCGCCGTGGGTCCAAGGCGATTCCGATCCTGGCAAATTGACGCTCCCAGCGCTGGGGGGTAGGCTCGCGCGTGCTGCAAGCGGGTGCGGCTGCTGCCCAGGAGCCTTGTGCCTACCGTCATCACCGCCCAGACCATCGAAGAGGCCTTTGCCGCCGGACATGCCTCGGTGGCCGCGCCGCGCGGCCAGTGCGTGGTGACGCCGGCAGCTTGGTCGCGCGCCAGCGAGCTGCGGGTGAGCATCGACCAAGGGCCCAGCCAGGTCGCAGGTCCAAAGGGCCGCCCGCACACCCAGAAATTCGGCAGCGACAAACCCGGCCAGGGCAGCTGCGAGCGCATCGTCGACCCCTCTGGCTTGATCGTGGTGCGCGGCCGATCGGTAGAACTCGGCGAGTTTGCGGGGGCCGGCCCCGGGCGGCACATCGGCCTGACCGACGTGGTCACCGGCGGCGACGGCGCTCCGCTGGCGGCGGGCTTCATGAGCTGGAACCGCGAAGACAGCTTTCCGTGGTCGCTGGACTACGCCGAAATCGACTTGGTTCTGGAGGGGATTCTGCACATCACCATCGAGGGCCGCACCCTGGAAGGTCGGCCCGGCGACGTGTTCTACATCCCCAAGGGCAGCCGCATCGTCTTTGGCACGCCCAGCCGGGTGCGGCTGTTCTACGTGACCTATCCGGCCAACTGGTCGGGCGGTAGCGCGGGCTGATCCAGGCTCGACCGCCTGCGCCGCAACCCCAGACAAGAAGACCCTAGCGCACCTTGAGGCGCAGCTTGGTCGCCGCAGGCGAGGCGCTCCAATTCCCCGTCGCCACTTGTAGTTGCTTCTGGTTCGCCACAACCTGCGGCTGCAACGCCAGACCCGCGCCCACCGCGAGGGCCCATGGCGATGGCGAGCGCACGCCTGAACTTGCACAGGCCACCCCCAGGTCCCGAATACACCGCGCAGCCGGCACCTGGGCTTGTTGACGCTGCTGGCCAGCCGGCGCAGCATGGGCGGCACCGCACCCTCGCCGCGACCCGTCCATGGCCAGGGCGCCCATCTTGCACGGACGCTGCGTTGCCAGCAGCACAGGAAAACACCATGCGCCAAGCGATTCTGTTTGCGACTTTGCTGATGGCCGGCGCCAGTCTGGCCGCACCGGCTTTGGCCGACCTGAGCCCGCCCGCCCGCCAGTACGAGCTCGACGGCAACCGGCTGGTTCTGCCGAGCCCGGTGGAGTTCAAGACCGGAACGGCAGAGCTGCTGCCGGCCAGTGCCAAGGCGATCAACGTCATCGCCAGCTATCTCAAAGACAAGTCCTACATTTCGCTGATGCGGATTGAAGGGCACCTGGATAGCACTGGCTCCAGCGAGGCCAGCCAGCGCCTGAGCGAGCAGCGGGCCTTGGCCGTAGCCAAAGCGCTGGTCAAGCAGGGCACCGAGTGCAAGCGTTTGCTGCCAGTGGGGTTTGGCGCCAGCAAGCCGGTAGCTGCCAATGACAGCCCAGAAGGCCGGGCCAAAAACCGCCGCGTTGAGGCCATCAACGCCGAGCTGCGCGGTAGGGCCATAGGCGGCATGCCGGCGGACGGTGGTGGCAAGCCAGCCGGCGACCCGTGCAAGTAGGGGGCAGGATGGCAGGGACGCAGCGCAAGAGAGGCAGCAGCGCGGGGTTTGCGCAGTGGGCCGTGGTGGCCTTGGCCGCGGGGTGGCTGCTGGCTTGCCCAGGTCGAGCCATCGCCGGGCCGCCGTCACCGCTGACCAACGCCGACGCCAACCTGACCGTGCCGCCTTCGGTGGTGGCCTGGGGCGGGATTGCCAGCTGGAACAGCCTGTTTGACGTGGTGGCGACGGCCGGGCCGCAGCTGGGCCTGCTAAGCCCAGAGGAAGGGCCTCCCGGCGTCAAGCTGTGGGCCCAGGCAGAGGAGGCGGCCAAAGGCTTTGGGATTGTGACCTTGGCGTGGCTGCGTCGCGACCAACCGATCCGCTGCTTTTTTCAGGACGAAGGGGGCACTCCCAGCCCCGCCAACCTGGTCATTCTGCTGCCGATTACCAGCCAGGCCGAGGTTCATGCCGCGCTGACGGCCGCGCGGCTGGGCGAAGACGGGCACGCGGCGGTCGTGGCTGCTCAAGACTCGCCGACGGCCCTGTACATCGACTTCCTCCCCGGCCACGCCGCGCTGACCTTTGAGACCACCCGCTGGAGCCGCGCCGCGGCCATTGCCACAGGACCCGTGGCGGCGGCGCCGCTGCCCGGTCTGGTGAGCGTTGGCATCAGCGCCGCCAATCTGGCTGCGCTGCGGCCCGCTGAATTGCGCAGGCTCCGCGAAGGCATTGATCATCCCAAGCAATTGCCCAAGCAGCTGCAGGCAAGCGCCGGCTCCTACGCGGCGACCGTCAAGCAGCTGGTAGAAGAGCTGGACACCTTTGAGCTGGTGCTGGGCGGCGACAAAGAGAGCCTGCAGCTGGGCTTTCGGCTGCGCGGCCGGCCCGGCACGGCGCTGTTTCGATCGCTTCACGCTGGCGATGGCCGCTCGGTGGCGGACCTGGTGCGGCTGCTGCCGGGCGCCAGCTACCTGGCTGCAGTGAGCCACGTCGACCCCGCCCCGGCCCTGGCCTCCGCCGCCGCCAATTTCGCTGTGCTGGAAAGTGCTATCCAGCTGCCCAAGCGCCAGAAGGCGGCGCTGCTCAGCCAGTACACGGCGCTGATGCGCGGCCTGACTGGCCAATTGGCCATGGGCCTGTACCCCGACGGCGACGCGGTCTTGGGCGGGCTTGCGGTGGTGGGCGCCAAAGAACCCCTGGTCTTTCGCCTTGCAGCGGCGCGGTTTGCCGGCCAGCTTGGGCTGGCACTGATGGACAGCCAGGCCAAGAGCGCCGCCGCCGACCGTGGCAAGCCGGGCAAGCGCAGGGCCAAAGACCCCGCCGAAGCTCAGGTGGAGGCCGCTGCTCGCAAGGGGTTGGCCCAGGGCTCGCTGCGGCCGCTCATCCAGGCGCTTCAGCCCAAGGCAGCGCAGGCCGGCGTGGCCCTGATCCAGACAGAGAGCAACGTCGCTGGGCTGGCCTGCGACGCAGTAGGGGTGTCGATCGACTGGGCCAAGCTGAATCAGGACAGCATTGCCCCCAACCCCATGGGCCCGGCGCTGCTGGGCAAAGGGCTGACGCTGGCGGCGTGCTCGACGGCGCAGTGGGTCATCCTGGCCATGGGGCCCAACGCTCTTGCCCAGGCGCGTCGAGTGGCGGACGGCGGTGCGGGCGGCTTGGCAGACCAGCCCGGCTATCGGGCGGCGCTGGCCCATGCGGTGCCCAATCCCTCTACCTTGATGCTGGCCGATGCGCGACAAGGCCTGCTGACTTTCCAAGGCTTGCTGACGGACCCAGAGCTGCGCGACCGCTGGCTGGCCGCGGTGGGTGCGGCGCCGCCGATGTCAGGTTCCTATGGAATGCTCGCCGCGTCGGCTGAATACCGCCTGGATCTGCCGCTGGCGTTCTTGGCGGCGCTGCGCCGGGCCTTCAAGCTGGTGGCCGAAGGGTGAGCCCAGCCGGGACAGAATCTAGACTCAGCAGCAGCAGTGGCAGGAACGCTAGCCACCTTGGCAGCGGCAGGCCTGCTGGTAACACCGGGCATTGGGCAGAATCGCGGGGGGGCAGATGGGCAGCGCAAGACGTTGGGCGGGATTCTGTTTGGGGCTTGCCACCCTGGGGTGGGTCGATGCCCCCCAAGCGGCCGAAGGCAAGTGGACCCCGCAGCAGGTGCTGGAGCAGGGGCAGGCGTGGGTCAAGCAACAGGGCTTTGCGCTGCCCCTGGCCAAGCTGTGGGACGCAAAGGTCCAGGGCGGTTTGCTGGCCAATGCCGTACAATTGCCAGGATGTTCAGGTAGTTTTGTATCCAAAGACGGCCTGCTCATCACCAACCACCACTGCATTGTTGGGATCTTGCAGGAGCACTCGACCCCGCAGCTCAACCTGGCCACAGACGGCTATCTGGCCCGCGAGCCAGCTGCAGAAAAGCCGGCCAAGGCCTACAGAATTCAGGTGCCTAGGCGCTTTGTGGACGTCACCAAAGACGTGGTCGACGCCATCCCGGCCAACGCCGACGATCTGACGCGCCACCGATCGGTCGAGGCCACCCAGAAAAGGTTGGTGGCCGACTGCGAGAAGAAACCGGGGACCCGCTGCACTTTTGCGGCTTTTGACGGCGGCCTGTTCTTTACGCTGACCGAGTTTGCCGAGCTGACGGATGTGCGCCTGGTCTATGCGCCGCCGGCCGCGGTCGGCAATTTTGGCGGAGAAACGGACAACTGGATGTGGCCGCGTCACACCGGTGACTTCTCTCTGCTGCGGGTCTACCAGGACGGCAAGCCCTATCAGCCCAAGTACTTCTTTCCGCTGGCCAAAGATGGGGTCAAGGCTGGCGATGCTGTGGCGGTGCTTGGCTACCCTGGCACCAGCTTTCGGGCGCTGCTGGCCCAGGACATGGCAGAGCGGCAGCTGCGCTGGTTTCCGGCCTTGCGGGCCCTGGCCGGCGAGTGGGCGGCCATCTTGCAGGAAGAGAGCAGCCGTTCGCCGCTGGCTGCGGTGGCCACATCCGACGACCTGCGCGGGTTGCTCAATGCCAAGAAGGCCGCCGAGGGGCAGCTGGCCGGGCTGGCGCGCGGCAGGATCGTAGAAAAACAGAGGCAGAGCGAAGAGGTCCTCAAGGCCTACGCCGCCCAACGGCCAGAGCACCAAGCGGCGCTGCAGGCCCACGCCGGCCTGATGGAGCTGGCCAAAGAGCGCGCCCGCAGCTGGGACCGCGACTTTCTGCTCGACATGACCGGTCGCGGCGCGCGCGCCCTTGGCTGGCCGCTGCTGTTGGTCCGCCGCAGTGTAGAGGCGCAGCGGCCCGACGCCGAGCGCGAGCCGGGCTATCAAGAGCGCGACCTGCCGCGGCTGCGCGAACGCCACGAGCGCGACCAGAAGCGCTATTGGCCCGCAGTGGACCAGCGGCTGCTGATCTCTTGGGTGCAGCGGGCCCTGGCTCTGCCCCGCGATCAGCGGATCGCCGCCGTGGACCAGGTCTTTGGCTCGCTGCAGGGCGAGGCGGCGCTGGCCGGCAAGCTGGCGGAACTGACCAAGGCCTCCAAGGTGCTGGACCTGGCCCAGCGCCAGCTGATGTTTGAAGAGACGCCGGCCCAGCTGCAGGCCCGCCACGATCCGCTGCTGGAGTTGGCCTTGGCGGTGGATGGCGAGCGCCGGGCCTTGCGCGACCGCCGCGACGTCTTCTCTGGGCGGTCCCTGCAGCTGCGGCCGCTGTGGCGGCGGGCGGCGGTAGCCATGGCGGGGCGGCCGCTGGCTCCCGATGCCAACTCGACGCTGCGGGTCAGCTTTGGCCGGGTCAGGGGCTACTCGCCCAAAGAAGCCGTGCAGTTGACGCCGCACACCACCCTGGCCGGCGCCCTGGCCAAGCACACCGGAGAGGAGCCCTTTGATCTGCCGCAGCGGGTTCGCCAGGTGGCAGAGACCGGCAACCACGGCGCAGTTCCGGTTGATTTCCTAGCTGATTGCGATACCACCGGCGGCAACTCGGGCAGCCCAGTCATCAACGCCAAAGGCCAGCTGGTAGGCGTGAACTTTGACAGGGTGTGGGAGAACGTGGCCAACGACTTTGGCTACAACCCCGAGGTGGCCCGCAACGTCAGCGCCGATGTCCGCTACCTGTTGTGGCTGCTCACCGCGGTTGAAAGGGCGCCGGGCCTGGTCGGCGAGCTGACTGCGCCGGTGAATTAGCAGCTCGCTGGCAAGGTACCCGACCAGCTGCAACCGGGGAGAAATTGCTGCTTTGGCGGCCGTGGCGATGTCTGCTGGCATTGCGGTTGACGCGGCTGCAGGCGGCGCGTACCCTCAGTTGGCCTATTCCCACGCAGTTTCAACCACACAGGGCGGCGGCGACGGCAGGCGGGTCAATGGTCGAAGTGCCCAGGGCTGCTCTCCATGTCGTGATCGGGTTGGCTCTCTTGGCCCTGCTTGGCTGTGCTTCTGCGGCGTCGCCAGGGTCAGGCGCTGCAACCGACTCTGGCGGCGGCGCGCAAGATGCTGTGGCAGCGGCTGATATCGCCCAGGCAGCGGATGCTGCGGCCACTGCTGACAGCGCCGGTGGCACAGAGGTCGCCAGCGACGGCGAGGGGGCCGACGGCGACGCAGCCGGAGACGGCGGTGGCGCTGACACTGGTGGGGCTGAGGTAGAGGTAGAGGTACAGGTAGAGCCTGACGCCGACACCGGGACCGACGCCGGGACGGACACGGCCGACGCCGGGGTGGATGTTGGGGATTCCGTGGACGCCGCCGCTGCCGATGGCGCAGCCACGGCTGTGGATGGCCAGGATGCCCAGGATCTCGGCTCTGCAGATGGCGAGGATGCGCCGGACTCCGGGTCAGCCGAAGTCGATGCCGCTGCCACCGACGCCGCAGGGACTGGGGATGCTGCAGCGGATGCCGCCGCTGGGGATGCCGCAGCGGATGGCG
>CAIXGW010000165.1 GCA_903919145.1 uncultured Myxococcales bacterium | reverse complement strand
TTAACCTGGCGGGCACGGAGACCCGCCCCTACTCGCCTTGTGCGAGGTCCTGCTCCCCTCGCCGAGGTGCTGACCAGCGCCGCGATGCGGCGATTCCCGTCCGCGCAGGCGGACGGGGACATGATAGCCCGCCAATTCATTGGCTGGGCTGAAGTGTCGTCTTTCGAGGGCGGCGCGCGCATCGCACAACTTGCCGCCCACCTTGGTGAATTAACCTGGCGGGCACGGAGACCCGCCCCTACTCGCCAATCGCGTGGCCCCGCCTCTACTCGCCATTTTTGCGCACTTCCACCCATCCGTCCAAGCCAAAATCTGGCCGAGAGCTCGGCCCTGCACGATACTGAACTTCCCGGACGTCCGGGATCTTCGATTTCGTGCAGTAGCGCGACCGCCCTCAGCCCACCCTACGGAGCAACCCATGGCAGAACTGCAGAGCTACGCGACGTTTGACGACATTCTAGATGAGTTGGAGACCCTTTCGCGCCAGCACCACCTTGTCTACCGCATCCAGGTGGGTCGGACTCTGCTGCACCACTTCTATGGCGGCGAATTTGCCGCCTACGCCAGCCACGACCCCAACAAAGAGGTGCGCTTCGCTGAGTTCTGCGAGAAGGGCCGCGAACGGCTGGAGCGTTTTGGTCTCTCGCCGCGTCAGGCTGCCGACAGCATCGTG
This sequence comes from uncultured Myxococcales bacterium, assembly GCA_903919145.1. Taxonomy (GTDB): domain Bacteria; phylum Myxococcota_A; class UBA9042; order UBA9042; family UBA9042; genus SXRM01. Next base: position 11,038 of record CAIXGW010000165.1, on the reverse strand, counting down.
GCCTGCCACGTCTTTGACCAACTACCTGCGCCGCTGGCCAAGGCCCTTCTGTTGTCACAGGTCTTGGAACTTGCCCGAGTCAAAGACGGTGCCGAGCGGGCGCGGTTGGCTGCCGCGGCCGTTCAGGGCGACTGGTCGGTCCGGCAGCTGCACGACGCCGTTACGGCAGTGAATGACGGATTGCCCCTGGATGCCGATGCCGCGGCGCCGGGCATCCAGCCGCCGAAGCCGGAGGACGATCAGGGCAAGCCGGTGGCCGGCCGGTTGGTCACGCAGGCGGTCAAGTTGGGCAATTTGGTGGGGCAGTGGACAGCAGAATGGCAAAGCGTGGACGTCTCGCGCTTGCGCGGGCCCCAGCGTCAGCGCCTCCAAGAGGCAGTGATGGTGCTGGAGTCGCGGCTGGCGGAACTGAAGGCCGCGGTGGGCGAGTAGGCGCAGCGCCCCACGGAGGCGAGCAGGGGCGGCTCTCCGTGCCCGCCAGGTTACTTCCCCAACGCAGGCAGCAGCTTGTGCATCACGCATCGCCCCCTGAGGGCGGCCCCTGCTCGCCGTGCGGCAGACCCGCCAGAACCGCAGTCACGCTCCCCTAGCCACAACCCCGGCCCCCCTCTAGGATGGCTCGCACCGCATCGCTGCGCCCATTGCCGAGCTCGACCATGACCAACTCCACTGCCGTTCGCGACCAACTGACCGATTTGTTGCGCCTCGACCAGTCGGACTCTTACCTAGGTGAACCAGGCTCGGCCGAACCCGCAGGGGGCCGTCCGTCGATGCCCACCGTGGTCGCGCCTCCCGCCGCTGCCTCCACGGCCCAGCTCATCGACCGCTACGACGGCTTCTTGCTCGACGCCTACGGCGTGCTGGTCCACGGCGGCGGCGCATTTGCCGGCGCGGCGGCCTTCCTGCGCACCCTGGACCGCCGAGGCAAGCGCTGGTGCATCGTGTCAAACGACGCGTCCAAGACCCCGGAATTCGCCGGGGCCCGCTATCAGCACATGGGCTTGCCCGTCCCAGTCGAAAACCTGGTCAATGCTGCGATGTTGCTGCCAGGCTGCTTTGCCCGCCGCGATTTGGTGGGGGCGCCGATGCGCGTGCTCGGTCCCCACGGCGCCGTGGCCATGGTCGAGCGCGCCGGTGGGGTGCCGCTTGCTTTGGACAACCCGGCCTTTGCCGCGCTGGTGGTCGCCGACGAGAGCGGCTACCCGCTGTTGCCAGTGCTCGACGACACCCTGACCGCCGTCGTCGACCTGTGCGAAAGCGGCCAGCCGCCTGCGCTAATTCTGCCCAACCCCGACCTCACCTATTCGCGCGGGCCAGATAGCCTTGGTTTTGCGGCGGGGTCCCTGGCCGCCATGCTGCAAGCGGCGCTGAACCAACGCCTGGGTGCCGACGCCCCCCAGTTTGAGCCCCTGGGCAAGCCCCAGCGCGCCCTGTTTGACCTGGGTTTGCAGCGCCTTGGCCTTGAGCGCGCGCAGGTGGTGATGGTCGGCGACCAGCTGGCGACCGACGTGCGCGGTGGCCGGGCCGCAGGGCTCGACACCGCGTTGGTGACCTACGGGGTCGGGCGCTGGGACGCTGCGCTGGCGGGCGGCGACGTGCCGACCTGGCTGCTTGCGGGGCTGTAGGGCCGGCGCGGCGAGGGGCTGCGGCGATGCCAGACCGTACGGTAGGACTGCCGGACAGTACCGTAGGGAATGTCTGCACCCGCCGCGCCAGCCTCCTGGGCGCCAGCGACCCCTAAACCGCTGGGCTGGCGACGCCTTGTTCAACCTCGCCAAACAATTGCGGCAATCCAATCAGAGCCACGTCGCGCCGCTGGGCAGCCGTGCGCTGCAGCGCTTCGTCAAAACCCGCCCTGCTGAAGAGCGCCAGCACCGCCCCGGCTGCATCGCCGCGGCCAGTAGCTGTGACCAGTGTCCGTGCGCGTTCAAGCCGCTGTAAGTCAGCTAGAGTGCGCAGGGTTCCACCCGATTTCGCCTCGCCTATCAGCACCACCTGGGGCATCGGCTGTGGCCCACTGCCGGCTGGGGCCAGGGCGACCACGTCGAGGTCCACCTGCGCCCGCCCAGCGGCGTCGCTCAGAGTCGCGGGCCCAACGGTGCCGACTGGACGGTGCAGCAGCTCCTCTGCAGCGCAGTTTTGCACCCACAGGCGGCATTGGTGCTCAAAGTGCGGCCCAAGGATTTGCGTGGCAAAGGTCGCTTGCGCTGCCTGCCACACTTGCAGCGCCCGTCGGTCCTCCAGCTGCGGCAGGTTGGGGCGAAGCACCAAGTGGGCAAAGCGCACGATGGGATCCGCAACGGTCCAGATGGCTCGGCGCTGGTGCAGAACGTCATCTGTCTTCTCGACAAAACCGGCCTCCTGCAGCAAGCCCAGGGGATGGCGCAGGGCCCCTTCAGGCCGGCCCAATCTCCCAGCGATGCGCGAGGGGGTCCGCTCGCCGCGGCTGATGGCGTCCAGCAGCGAATGGTAGAGCGAACGGTCGGCAATCCGTGGGTCCTCAGCCAGGACATATTCCGCCTCGCGAAACAGGGCGTGGGCCGGGTTCAGGATGCCGCGCGCCAGCCATTCGCCCAGACCGGCAAGGGACTCTGGCGGGTCGCCCAAAAGGTCCCGATAGCCCGGCGTGCCGCCGATGAGCGCGTGCAGCACCAGGGCCAAGTGCAGATCGGCGATGCCCCAGTACTGGCGGGCCTGCCGCAAGCTGAAGGGCTTGCACACCAGCGCCAGTTGAGCGCGCCCCCGCAGGGCCCGGCTGCCGGTGAGAAGTCCCGTCATCACACTCAGCGCCGAGCCGCAAACGACGATGCCGGGCTTCCCGCTGGTAGAGGTGGTGCCAGCCTCGTCAATGAACTGTTGCAGCGCCGAAGGCAATTCCGGCGAGTGGGCCAGCATGTAGGGAAATTCGTCCAGCACCACCAGGCGGCGCTGGGGGCCAGCCTGGCCGTCTGCGCTGCCGAGCAGGTGCAGGGCTTCAGGCCAATCGCGGGGCTGCAGAACGCCTTTGGGCAGGCCTCGTTGAAGGGCTACAGCATCGCCGACCCTGGCCAGAGCCGCGCTGCGCCCTTCTTCCAGGGCCTGGACATGCAGGCCACCTGTGGCTTTGACGGCCCGGCGCAGCAAGTAGCTCTTGCCCTGACGACGGCGGCCGTAGACGATGCCTAGCGATGGGGCACTGGCACGAAATTGCGCAAAGTTGCTGAGATCCTGCCACTCTTGCTCGCGGTCGAAGAGGTCGGTGGGTCTATCGATCATGGAGTTACCGTAGGTAGAGTTACGGTAAGTCTAGGCGCGTTTGATGCTGAGTCAAGGCTCGGTCGCCAGCCGCGGGCGGGACTCGCCCAGCATCGGCAGCGCTGCCGCAGCGCGGTCCAGTCGGGCCGCCAACTTCTGCAGCTTCGGGATCTTCCCGACTCGTTCCTAGCTGAAACCACCCCCGTGCCCGATACTCCCTCCCCGGTTGGCCGTGGCCCGCGGTCTTGCATACCCCCTCAAGGAATCCCATGCCCCCTTCCGCCGCGGACCTGTTCCTGGGCCTGACCCCCGACGCCGTGTTGGCCGCCATCGAGGCGAGCGGGCTGCGCTGTACCGCCGTGTGCTGGCCGCTCAACTCCTACGAAAATCGCGTGATGGAAGTCGAGCTGGCCGACGACGCCCGCACCCGCCTGGTGACCAAGTTCTACCGACCGCAGCGCTGGACAGAGGCGCAGATCCTGGAAGAGCACGCGTTTCTGGCAGACCTGGCCACTGACGAAGTCCCGGTAGTGCCGGCCCTGACTTTTCCGGGCGGTGGCACGCTGCGGCAGGTCGCGGTGGCGGGTGGCGCAGAAGTCGTGTGGTTCTGCCTGTTTCCGCGCTTTGGCGGGCGGGCTCCAGAGGAAGTCAGCGATGCCCTGGCGGCGCGATTGGGGGCTCTGTGCGGGCGCATTCACGCGGTGGGGGCCCGGCGGCCGTTTGCGGCTCGGCAGCGGCTGAGCGGCAAGGCCTACGGTGGCCCGGCGCTGGCGCTGCTTGAGGGGTCAGACCGGGTGCCGCAGGCCCTGCGCCGGCGGTTCTTCTCGGCCGCCAAAGAGACGATTGCTCTGGTAGACGAGTGGTTGCCCGAGGTCAGCGTCCAGCGCATCCACGGCGACTTTCACCTGGGCAACCTGATCGAGCGCGACAGCTTGCTGCATGCGCTAGACTTTGACGACGCCCTGACGGGTCCGGCAGTACAGGACCTGTGGATGCTGCTGCCCGGGCGGGACCCGGATAGCCTGCGCCGCCGCGAGCTGTTTCTAAACGCCTATGAGCAGTTTCGGCCCTTTGACCGCACGTCGCTGCGCCTGATTGAGCCCCTGCGCGGGCTGCGGCTGGTGCATTTCTGCGGCTGGCTGGCGGCGCGCTGGCACGACCCGATTTTTCCCCAGACCTGGCCGCAGTTTAGCAGCGAGGCGTTTTGGCAGGAGACCACCGAGTCGCTGGACCAGGCCCTGGACTTGGCGTTTGCCGATCCGCCGGTCGAGGTCGCGCCTCAGGCGCCCAGCGATGCGCCAGAGCCGACCAACGCCGACTTCTTCTGGGACTGGGAGAACTAGGGCAGCCTCCCTGCAGTCCAGACCCTGCCCTGTGACGACGGCGGGCATTTCGTATTCAGAACAATCCCTTCACAAGCAGCGCGCGAAGGATGCGCATCGCGGAGCGACGGCGTCCTACGCCGCCGGCGCCTCGCCGATAGCAGCCTGGTCGCCCCCAGCGACGCGCCCAACACCGCAATCCCCACAAGCTACAGCTTCACCGCCGCCGTTTAGGGCTCGCTGACCCGCGGCGCAAACAGCTCGCCCACCGCCAGCTCCAGGTCGTCAACCGGCGGCAGGGCCCCAAGCGCCCCGTCGGTATGGCAGCCCAGCAGGCTCCAGCGACCGTCGCGAAGCTCCATCTGGGGTGGCCAAGCCCCAGCTGTCAGCCGATCTTGCGCCTGCCGGCTTGCCGACCGCGCTGCCCGTGAGTACTCTACCAACAGTCGATTTCTCTGTTCGAGAGGCTTGCCATGCCACCTGATTCTGGGCCTCCTCCCCGCTCTCCCGGTACCACTCCTGCCACCCGCACGCCTGCGGCCCCGCCCGCTGCTGCGCCTGCCAGCCCGGCAGCGCCTGCACCTGCGCCCGACGTCGTGGTTTCGCGCGATGTGATGCTTTCTGGCATCAACGCCGCCCAGCCGGGGTACGCTGAAGGCGCCGGCAAGCTGGCCGATGCTTGGGCCGCCGAGCGCATCACCCAGACCACCTATGACGAGCGGGTCAAGTCCGGCAGCCTGTACACCTGGATCATCGGCGCTTGGAGCAACCACGGCGCCAATGACGAAGCGTTTGTCCAGGATTTTGGCAGCAAAGATCCCATTGCCGTTCAGAAATTTGCCGAGCTGTCGTCAGAGCAGTACTACGAAGACGACATTGCCGCCGCCCGCAGCCAGTTCTACCGCAGCGTCGCCCAGGAAATCGGCACAGCGCCCAAGCCGCGCGACCGGGTGTTTCCGATCCTTTCGGCCAAGCGCATTCCGTTTCTGTTCAAAGGCAAGAAGATCGACCCGGCAATCCTGCCGCAGTTCATCAACCGCACCCACAGCGCCGCCACCCTCAAAGACTCTCTGAGCACCGCCGGCAAGCTGCAGGTCCAGAACTACGTGGTGCGGCAGGTCGCAGCCAAGCGCGGCATTTCTGAGGATCGCGTGCGCGCCAAGGCCGACGTGATGGCCTCCTTTGACGAAGGCAAGGCGCTGCTGGCCGGCCTGCGAGACGGCTCGCTGCAGCCCCTGCAGGTGGTCGACCGCGGCCGCGGCTTGACGGCTCCTGGCCGCTCGACGTGGTTCTCGCCCGACCAGGCCACGGTTGTGCCGGCGGGAGACACAGGTTTTGCCGAGTTGATGAAGATAGGCGCGCTGCAGCCAGAGTGGTACCCAGAAGGCACCGTCAGCCTGAACATCCAGCCAGACAAGGCCTCGTCCGTCACCGAAGCCCGCAAGCCTACGGCCTTTGATGGACTGTTGAGCGCGCTGTGGGTGTCGCGCAACCAGCAGGACCAGACCTACGGCGTGACCGGCGGCGGTGCCCGCGAATTCCTGATGAAGGGCGTGACGTGGGGTGAAGTGACGTCGGCCACCGCGCAGATTCCCTCGGATGCCTTCATGGGCGAGCTGCAGCGCTTGGCGGATCAGTTCAAGTCGGTGGATGGCCAGTCGACCACGCCGGGCGAAGAGATCCTGCGCGGCAACCTGGACCCCACGGGGCGCACGCGCTCGACCTACCAGAATGTGTTTGGCGCCACCGCGCAAGAAGCCAACAGCCCGAGCAAGGTGGCTGGTCAGGCCGCGCCCGAAGGCGGGCAGGTGGTGGCTGCGGGCGGATCGCTGGACCAGGGGCGGCTGGGTCAGACCGCGGCCCTGCCCGGCTCGCACTTGCCGCCGCGGCGCTAGGCCAGCATGCACTTTGAATCGCGCTGGATCCCCGATGGTTTTGCCCTAAAGAAGGCAGCGCTGGCGGACATCGCCCAGGGCGCCTGGAGCGCGGTCGGCCAAGGCGGAGACGAGCCGAGCCTGGCCTGGCTGGGCCGGCTGCTGAAAGAGCACCCAGGGCGCGGTCGCGAGATTGGCAATCTTCTACTTGAGTTGGGGTTGCAGCGCGGCGACAGCGAGCTGGCGGTGGCGGTGCTGCTTGCCGCTGGCCAGTGCCCGTGGCTGCTGGAAGTCGCGCAGTTCTTGGCCTATCGGCTTGGCCCAGGTGAAGCCCGCGACACCCTGAACGGCGCGCTGGCGACCTTGGAAGGCCGCGCCCGATCTGTACAAAAGCCCTATGCTTGTGTGGTGTTGACGCCAGATCCTGCACTGCTGTGGCTGGCCGATGGTCCAACGCTCTTGGCAGAAGTGCAGGCCTCTGTGCTGCTGGCGGTGCCGCGGGCGGGCGGCCAGGACGCGCTGGACTGGCTGGCCGAGCTGGCGCCGCGGCTGCCGTGGGTTGCTGCGGAATTGCCAAAGATGATTCAAGTGTTATTGGATGGAAGCCCCCAGCAGCGGCTGGCAGCCCTGGCTTTTGGTCTGCACGCCCCAGCCCGCGGCAAGCTCAAGCCGCTGTGGCAGGGGGCGCTGGCTGCGGCGGCGCCGTGGCTGCAAGAGCCTGCCCCTCCCTCTTGGCCTGGCCCGCCCAAGCAAACGCTGGGCCAGGTGCTGCAGACTTTGGTCGACCGCCGCTGAGGCGCTGAACGGCTGCAGGATCGCATCCCGCAAAGGAATAGCATGTCTGAACTGACCCCGGTGCAGGGCTCTGAAACCGCATTGCCGCTGCTGGGAGACGCGACCCGCGCCCGCGTGCTGGGGGTGTGGCGGCTGGCGGCGGCGCGGCTGGTGCCGGAGGCGGCGCTGCCCGGTCAGCCGCTGGACCCAAGCCGCAGCGCCGATCTGGCCGCTCGCCGGCTGCTGCAGGATGCCGACCTCAGCCCAGATATCCAAGGATTGCAGGATGATGCCCAGGCTGCTCTGCGCCGCGCCCTGGAGGCCAAGCCGGCCGAGCCGGTCGATCGCCTGACCTGGGCCGGCGCGTTGCTGGACTTGGACGCGCGGCGCCAGGCCGTTCTGGAAGCGGTGGGGGCGGCGGCGCTGGACCCCGAGCTGGCGCTGGTGGCCCGCTGGGTAGCTGGTCGGCTGGGCCACGGCGAGGCCTTGAGCACTGCCGCCTTGGACGATGTGCTGGCAGCGGCTGGGGTTGGCGCTGCGGTGGCCTCTACGGCGCTGCTGGGCTCGGGGTCGCTGCTGGATTGCGGGCTGCTGCGCAAGGACCGCGGCGCGCTGGTGCCCACGGCGGCGCTGCTGCGCTTCTTGCTGGGGCCGGCGGCCTGCGCCAGTGACCTGGCGCCGTTTGTGGTGGCCACCACCTATCCCGCGGCGTTTCAGGCGGCGGCGGCGCAGCAGCTGACCGCAGAGGTAGCGGCGGTGGCAGCGGCGATGCGCTCTGGGCGGCCGCTGGTGCTGTCTGGCAGCCCGGGCTTTGGCGGCGACCTGCTGGTGCGGCTTGCTGCAGAAACCCTGGGCCTGGGCGGGTTTTCGATTGACGCGGCGGCGATTTTTGACTCCGAGCGCGGCCTGCCGACCGAGCTGCTGCCGGCGCTGCGGGCAGAGGCCCACCTGTCGGCCGCCGTGTGGTGCCTGGATGGCTTGGAGAAGCTGGAAGCGTGCTTGCGCCAGCACCCGCGCGCGCTGGTTCGCCTGGCCGACGCGCTGCAGCCGTGGCGCCGCCCGCTGGTCTTTCTGCACCAGGGGCCGCTGCCTTCTGACCTGGCGTCTCAGCTGGCTCAGCACACCGATTGGCTGCACTTGGAGGTGCCAGCCCTGGCGGCTCAGGTGCGCGTAGACCTGGCGACGGCGGCGCTGAGCAGTGCCCTGGGCCCGGCCAAGGCGACCGAGCTGGCCGAAGAGGCGCGCGGGTTTTCGCTGGCGCTGGGGGCGATTGTCACGGCGTCGGCCCACGCGCTGCACAAGGCCCAGAGCCGCGCGGCCCGCCAGTGGACGGCTGCTGCGGAGCCCGCGGTGCCCACGCCCCGCGACATGCGCCACGCCTGCAGTGCCGCGACCACCAGCCGGTTGCGCCAGTACGGCTCGCGGGTCGACACGACCGCCACCTGGGACGACCTGGTGCTGGCCGCCGAGCCTCTGCATCAGGTCAAGGACTTGGCGCGCTTTGCCCGGGTGCGCGACCGGCTGTTTGAGACCTATGGCTTTGGCCGCAAGCAGGCCTATGGGCGGGCGCTGTCGGCGCTGTTTTCTGGCCCGTCGGGCACCGGCAAGACCATGGTGGCCGGCCTGATTGCCCGCGACCTGGGGGTCGAGCTGTACCGGGTCGACCTGTCTCGGGTGGTCAGCAAGTACATCGGCGAGACCGAAGAGCGGCTGGGGGCGCTGTTTACCGAGGCCTCTCAGGTCGGGGCGGCGCTGCTGTTTGACGAGGCAGATTCCATGTTTGGCTCGCGGACCGAGATCAAGTCCAGCAACGACCGCTACGCCAACCTGGAGGTCAACTACCTGCTGCAGCGGCTAGAAGAGTACGAGGGCGTGGTGATCCTGACCACCAACTTTGCGGCCTCGATTGACGAAGCGTTTGTGCGACGGCTGCGCTTTCGCGTGCAATTTCCCTTCCCCACCCCCAAGGAGCGGGCGCGGCTGTGGGAGGTCATGCTGCCCGATGAGATGCCTCAAGACGACGCCGGCATCGACTTTGACTGGCTGGGCGAGACTTTTGAGCTGTCTGGCGGCCACGTGCGCAACGCGGTGCTGCGCGGAGCCATGATCGCCGCCGACGCCGATAAGCCCTTGACCAATCGCATGATGTACGATGCAGCCGCCGCAGAGTACCGCGAGCTTGGCAAGCTGGCGCCGGCGTATCCCTTTGACGATGAGTGGTAGGTCGCGGGCTGTGTGCAGCGGCCGTCAATGAAAATCGCGACTCCCCGCCAGCGGCACCGTCGCGCCCAGCTCCAACTCCCACAATTCCTGAACGATCACATGGGTTACGCCGTCCTGGGCCTGCACCCTGCCGCTGACGCCCATCACCGCTGCGGTCTTGGCCAGCAGGCGGAAGCGCTCGTAGACCTCTCGCCACAGCACCAGATTCACAAAACCCGTTTCGTCTTCTAGGGTAAAGAAGGTCACTCCCTTGGCCGTGCCCGGCCGCTGCCGGCAGATGACCAGCCCCAGGTAGCGCACCGGCCGGCCATCGCGCATCTTCTGGACCTGCGCCGCGGTGGGCAGCTTGAGCGACTGCAGGTGAGGCCGCAGGTGCAGCAGCGGGTGGCCGCGGGTCGAGTGCTGCGAGCGCCGGTAGTCCCACACCACCTCCGCGTGACCAGAAAGCGCTGCAAACAGCGGTAGATCATCCACCTGTTCCAGGTTCAGCGTCTCTTGCCGTCGGCCGATCAGCGCGCGCAGCTGCCACAGCGCCGCCCGCCGGTCCAGGCCAAAGCAGTCCAGCGCTCCCGCTTCGGCGATGCCCTCTAATGCCGCGCGATCCAAGCGGGTTCTGCGCACAAACGCGTCCAGGTTGGTGTAGGGCGGCGGCGCGGCCTGCACCCGGTCGCGGTGCGAGATCCCCAGCCCGCGCACATAGCGCAACCCCATGCGAATGCACCAATGGCCAATGCGCTGGCCGCTGTCTGCGATCTCCATGGTGCACTCCCACTCTGAGCGCTGCACATCGACCGGCCGCACCTCTACGCCAATGCGCTGCGCCTCTGCAATCAGCGTGGCCGGCGAGTAAAAGCCCATGGGCCAGGCGTTGAGCAGTGCGCAGTAGAACTCCGCGGGATAATGGCACTTGGTGTAGGCGGTGACATAGGAAATCAGCGCAAAGGAGGCCGCGTGCGACTCGGGAAAACCATACTCGCCAAAGCCGCGGATCTGCTCAAAGACCCTCTCTGCAAATTCACGGGCGATCCCCTTGGCTTCCATGCGGGTCACCAAGCGATCGCGGTGCTGCTCGATGCGTCCGCTGCGCTTCCAGGCCGCCATATCACGGCGCAATTGATCGGCTTCTCCAGGGGTATAGTCAGCTGCCACCATAGCCAGCTTCATGACCTGCTCTTGAAACAATGGTATTCCCATGGTTTTTGCTAGGACTGGCTCCAGGCACGGGTGTGGGTAGGTCACCGGCTCTTCGCCGCTGCGGCGCCTGAGGTAAGGGTGAACCATCCCACCGGTAATGGGCCCTGGCCGCACAATCGCCACCTGCACCACCAGGTCGTAGAAGGTCGCCGGCTTCAGCCGCGGCAGCATCGACATCTGCGCCCGGCTCTCGATCTGAAACACCCCCACGGTGTCGCTGCGGCGAATCATCGCATAAGTCTCTGGATCTTCTGCGGGTACCGTGGCCATCTCCAGGTCGATGCCGCGGGTCTGGCGCAGCAGGTCAAAGCAGCGGTGGACCTGGCTCAGCATGCCCAGCCCCAGCAGGTCGACCTTGAACAGGCCCAGAGCCTCGACATCGTCTTTGTCCCACTGAATCACCGTGCGGTCCTGCAT
>CAIXGW010000164.1 GCA_903919145.1 uncultured Myxococcales bacterium | reverse complement strand
TCCACGTTATTTTCATCGCAGCCGACCAGGACAGCCGGCCAGACGTCTGCCGGGCCTGCTCGACCGCGTGATGAGCCAGCTCGGCATCGGTCAGCGCCACCTGGCAGTCGTGACCTGGCGCCTGCGGCTTGTCCCGCCGGCGTGGTCTTGCCCGCGCCGAGAAAGCCCGACAGGACGGTGACGGGCAGGCGCTGATTGTCTCGCGGCGTATGAGTCTGAATTTGAGTTTCTTGAATCATATCAAATTTTTATTTTTTCGGTATTATTCGCAACTCAGTTGTAAATACAACTGTATTGCATATGCAACTGAATTGCAAATACATGCTGAGCATGTCGCCAACTCGGAACGGCCCAAATCCCCAAAGGGCGATATCGTGGACCGTGGGCCTGCGCGCGACTGGCGTCGCTGTCGTCGCGTTGTCGATGGCTATCGCGCGCCAAGCTACGCCAACCAGACACCCGCCAACAAGCCGTCGCGCAGGGCATCCTGCACCATCTGGGCCATGTGATCAGTCGTAATTGCAGGATGTTCACGTTGCAGCTGCGTCAGCGCGGCCAGCAGCGGATTGTCGGTCAGCCGTTGATACAGCTGCGCCCGCAGTGGCTCAATCCTGCGCGACTCCAGCGTGTTCTCTTCCGCGCGCACGAGCCACGGAACGTCCTGCGCCTGCGCCGGCAGGGCCAACGGCGTCTCTTCACCGCGGCGAAGGGCCAACTCCCGCAGTGCGGCCATCTCGGGATGCGCCCAGACGATCGCGCAGGCGGGATGTAGAGCCCACGATTCCGTCAGCGGATTGCGCTGTTGGGCAGCCTGCGCCGTCAGTCGGTCCGCCTGGGGCGCCGCGAGGACAGTGCGGTGGGCCAGGTCAAAAGCGCTCGCCGATTGCAGCCACGCTCGCGGCAGGCGGCGACCGTCGGGCAGGTACGTATCGGGCAGGTGCGCCACAAACTGCGGCCACCGTGCGACAAGCATGTGCAAGTCTCTGTCATCAGGCGGGAATTTGAGCAGGTACGCCGCTGCCAGCCGGTTGAACGTCCACAGGCCCAGCAGGTGCGCAACGGTCGGCAACTCCGCCTGCAGCACAGAGAAATGCCGCAACCACACCTGCCGCTGGTAGACGGCCAGCCGGGCCTGCGCCTGATCGGCCGGCAGGTCCACCCAGGTCAGGACGCGGGTTTCACCCAGCTGCGGGCGCAGTTGGCCATGCTTTGCCTCCAGCGGTGTCCGCACGTGGTCGGTCAGGGCCCGTTGCCAGGCCAGCAGGTCGGTACGCGACGCGGGGGCAGTTGCTGCGATCGCCGCGATCGGGCCGTCGTGCCTTGGGGGTGGCAATGCGGCGTTTGGCGCTTCAGCGCGGAAGGCTGGGCCTGTAGCGCCTCGCAACTCCGCGCGGACCTGACGCGCCTTGTGCGCTTCGGCAACCAGCTGATCCAAGGGTGGAATCGCCGCGTCCCACTCGACCATCGTCACCAGCGGACCGCCGCGCGCCCACGCGTGTCGGTACAGGTGCCACACGTCGTCACATACGGAGTGGTCATGGGTATCTACTCGAATTCCATCTACTTGTTTGACATGGCCCGCCACATGCACGTGCGCAACCCGCGCCCACTCGACCTGATCCAACAGCGCCACCGGGTCGCGCCCCGCATTGGTCGCGCTGACGTAGATGTTATTGATATCTAACAGGATACTGCAGTCCGCTTGTTGCGCCACCGCGACCAGCAGCGCGATGTCGTCCAGATCGCTGCCGCGCACGGGCAGGTAGGTCGACAGGTTCTCGAGCGCCAGCGGCCGACCGATGCGTCGTTGTACCGCCGCCGCACGTTCGGCCAGCCATTCGACGAGCAGCGAACTGGTCGGAAATGGCAGCAGATCATGGTGTTGGTGGCCGAACGCCGCCGTCCAGCACAGGTGGTCCGAGACCCACGGGGCGTCCAACGCATCGGCTAGCTGGGCCACGCTGTCGATGTAGCGGGGATTCGGTTCATCCGGACCGATCAGGTTGAGGCCAACTCCATGCAAAACCAGTGGATAATGCCGAGCCAATGTGCGGAGCTTGGCGCGCGCAGGTGAGTTGGGGTCGAGAAAATTGTCGGTCAGGACCTCAAGAAAATCGACCGCGACCTCCCCACTCAGCAGATCGCCGATGTGGGGAGGTCGCAAGCCGATTCCAACCGCGGTCGGCTCAATCAGCCGCCGCGTTCCCTGCTCGCGGTTGCTCATTCACTTTCCACGATCGGCTTGTCGACAGCGAACAGTGGATATTCGCTGACCTTCGTTGGCAAAGTACGCAGATACTTGACCACCCGCTCGGTCGCAGGGCGTGACAAGCGACTGAAATAGGGTGGCATATTCGATCGGGACGCGACGCCTGCCTCATGCCCTAGACTGCCAAAGGCGACGGCGAGTTCGAGACTCAGACCGGTGCGCACCTCAAACGCCTTGAGCGCAGCATCTGCGCTGTTCCCTTGGGGGACAAAAATAGCAAACGCATCGCCACCGTGGCAGTCTGGACAGCCCGACTGCTGATACAACTGCTCACCCGTCAGAGTATTTTCGTCAGCGAGTTCGACGCAGGAGACGCCTCCGCAGGTGTTCATGCCGCGACAGGAATGCTCGGTCAACACCCCATCCCAACGGTTAAGCGAAGTCCCTCGACCCACGACAGCCCCCGCGCACGACGCGTGCATCTGCGGGTAGCCGTTCTTGCTCTTGCAGTCATCCGCAAACTTGCCGTAGGTCAGCCCTTTGGGAGCTGGGGAGGTGCCGAGTACCTGCGGCACCACACACGGTGCGCCCTGGTCGCCGCCGCCCATGCGGTTCGTGTCCGTCGCGCCGCCCGCATCTATCCCCGCATCTATCCCCGCATCTATCGGTGCGCTTCCATCGCTGCCGCTATCGCTGGCCGTTTGACCTGCTGCGGGCGTCGTCGCGTCATCGCAACCGACTGCGAGCAGCATCGCCGCGCTGACCATGCCAGTCATCGCTGCCTGCAACAACACGCTGAGATCCGCCCGGTCGGCACCGTGCGGCTGGCGCACGCGACGAATTGTCCACAATTTCATGTCTTTGTTCCTTCGGTGTCTGATGCTGCGCCACCGTCAAGACCACTTGTACCCCGCGTGACACATGTGACACAAGGGCTCAACCATGCATAGGGTCCGCAAACCGGGTACCCGCCCATCAGACCACCCCGCCAGCGCCATGCTGCCCCCGACCGAGACCAACCCAGCCGTCAGCAGCCAGCCTACGCCCGCCGATCACCCCCGTCAACCGCCAAATTTCACGTGAGTTCAAGCTGATCTCCCCGATCCGCACAAGGCTCCGCCAGCCAGCAGACCCTCCGGTCCCCCAGCTACGCGGCCCACTCGTCGGCGGGCAGCTCGTCAAAGAACGGTTCGCCGGGGTCCTCGTCGACGGCATCGAGCTCTACAGGCAGCCCAGCTTCATCGACGTCCGGCGGGAACAGCTCATCCGGCGGTCCGCGCAGCGTCGACTTTTTTGGCAGCCAGACAGGATCCTCAGGCTTGGTCAGTGCTTCCGTGGCCAGGCCGAGATGCGCGAGGATCTTCTTGATCACCGGCGGCTGGTCAATCAGTGC
>CAIXGW010000163.1 GCA_903919145.1 uncultured Myxococcales bacterium | reverse complement strand
TCGGATACGGCCCCGCTGGCCGACACGGCGCCGCTCGTCGACAGCGCAGTCCTCTCAGACACCGCACCTGCCCCAGACGCCCCGGACGCGGGTTCGCCCCCCGACAGTGGGGCCGACACCAACGCCGCCGACGCTGGTTCCGCCGACGCCGACACCAGCCCCGCCGATACCCAGACCTGGCCGGACGTGCAAGCGCCGGTCCACCCGCCTACCGCCGCACTGGCCGAGTTCTACGTCACCATCCGCACCGGCAGTGGCGTGAACGACGGCACCAACGACCCGTTTCAGCTGTGCCTGGCCGACAAGACCTGCTGGAACCTGGACAACGCAGCGATTAACGACCGACAGGCCGGCGCGGTGGACCACTACCGGCTGGCCGGCAAGGGGCTGACCAAAGCCAAGATCGATCGCGTACTGCTCGAGGCACTGAGCGGCACCAACGCCTGGATGCCGACCTGCGTGGCGGTAGTGGCCGACGGCGAGCTGCTGTTTTGCCAAAATGGCCTCGCCGCCAAGCTGTCTACCCAGGGCGGCGACGAAAAGCCGAGCTGGAAAGCGGCCAACCCCAAGCTGGTGGGGTGCGGCAGCTGCTACCCCGGCGGCAAGCTCATCGAAAATCCCATGGTTGGCCACACCACGGCGAGCTCGACCCGCCTGTGGCTGCACGCCAGCGCCGCGTGGCCCAGCCAGCTTGAGGTGGCGGCGGAGGCGACCTTTGCCCAGCCTATCGTCGGCCCTCCAGTGCTGCCTGCGCAGTCCGCTGGCTTTATGGCGGAAGTCGAGGCGACGGGCCTGCAGGCCGGCAAGCCCTATTGGCTGCGGCTCAAAGTCGATGGCAAGGTGGCCTATACCACCCCAGCCCCAGTGGTCCTGGCTCCGGCAGCAGGCGCCAAGTCGACGTTTGCCTTTGTGTCGTGCGCCAAAGAGGAGGATCAGCCCGGCTTTGCCGCCATCGAGGCGCTCAAGCCCAGCGGCCTGCTGATGGTGGGCGACAACCACTACGGCAACACCGCCGACCTGGACAACCTGCGCTGGTGGTACCGCAAAATGCATGCCGAGCCGCACTTTGCCCAGCTGGCCGCCCGCACCCCTACCTGGGCCATCTGGGACGACCACGACTACGTGGGCAACAACACCAACGGCAAGGCAGCAGGCAAAGGCAATGCGCTGCAAGTGTTTGGCGAGGCCTGGGCCAACGCCGCGGCCGGCACGCCGCAGACCAAGGGAGTGTTCCACCAATTCACCTGGGGCGAGACCGAGTTCTTCTTGACCGATGGCCGCTACTGGCGCGATGTAGAGGGCGACGTGCTGGGCAAAGGCCAGACCGCCTGGCTGCAAGCGGCACTGCTGGCGTCCAAGGCCACCTTCAAGCTGGTCGGCTGCGGCAGCCGCTTTACCTTGCAGGGCTCCGATGACTCGTGGGCCGCCTATCCGCAGGCGCAAAAAGCACTGATGGAATTCATCTTTGCCAACAAGATCGCCGGCGTGGTGTTCTTGAGCGGCGACATCCACCGCCACGAGGTGCGCAAGATCCACCCTGGCGGCGCGGGCAAGTATCCGCTGTACGAGCTGACGTCTTCGCCGATTGCCAATGTGCCGTCGCCGTGTAAAATCGCCGACAGCGAGCAGTTGTTCTGCGCGGCCCAGGATGGCTTTGGCTGGATAGAGGTGGATTCCACGGCGAGCCCGGCCAAGCTGACCCACCAGGTGCGCGACGTGAAGGGCAAAGTACTGTACACGCTGACGCTTTCGGCGGCGCAGCTGAAGGTACAGTAGGCGGCCGGGACCTGCCACTACGCCCAGCCACACGCCAACCCATCCCAGCTGGCCAGCCAAAAAAACCAGCCACACCCCGTGCCGCAGTTGCGCGAATCCCGCCGCACGTCCACGATTGCAACCCATCTCCCCGCTGCGCCAGAGGGCCTTCGCCATGCCAGACACCATCCTGCGCCACTGGACCATGCTGCACTATGTGCCGCGCCACCCGCGGCGGATCGATGCGGCGAGCCTGACCCAGCTATTGAGGCGAGACGGGTTTTCTGTGCACCGCCGCTCGGTAGAGCGCGACTTGGTCAAGCTGTCTTTGCTGTTTCCCCTGCACTGCGACGAACAGCACAAACCCAACGGCTGGTGCTGGTCGGCAGGTGCGGCGGCCTTTGACCTGCCAGCGCTGGATGTACACTCGGCCCTGGCGTTTCGCTTGGCAGAGGAGCACTTGTCTACGCTGCTGCCCGAGCCATCGCGCCTGCACTTGCGCCCCCACTTTGACCGGGCGCGCTCGGTGCTGAAGCAGCTTGATCACAGCGCGCTGGCGCAGTGGCCAGCGAAAGTCCGAGTCATTGCCTCTGGGCAAGAACTGCAGGTGCCGGAGATTTCACCGGGGGTGCTGGAGCAGACCGAGTCCGCCCTGCTGGCAGAGCGGCAGCTGGCCGTGGTGTACCGGCGCCGCGGCGAGACCGAGCTGCGCAGCTACGACGTGCATCCCCAGGGGCTGGTCTGGCGCGATGGCGTGGGCTACTTGCTGTGCATGATCAAGCACTATGAAGACGTGGTGCAGCTGGTGTTGCACCGGATGGTGCGCGCCGAGGTGCTGGAGGCTCCCAGCCGCAAGAGCAAGGACTTTGACCTCGATCGCGCCATTGCCGCTGGGGCGCTGGGATTTCTGGTGTCCACCACGCCGCTGCAGCTGGAGGTCGTGTTTGACCAGGACGCCGCGGTGCGGCTGCGCGAGGCCCCGCTCAGCGCCGACCAGGAGCTGGTGGACCGCAGCGACGGCAGCGTGCTGCTCCGGGCCTCTGCGGCCGACACGGTGCAGCTGCGGACCTGGCTGCGGGGTTTTGGCGGGCGGATCGAGGTGCTGCAGCCCCCTGCCCTGCGCCAGGAATTTGTGGACCAGGCCCAGGCGATGACCCAGCGCTACGCCAGCTGCTGAGCGGGGCCGGCGAAAGTTGGTCGCGCTGAGCCGGCAACCTTGCTATCCTGCGCGGCCTTGGGTCCCCGGTGCGACCCGCAAAGCGCCATGAATCTGCTCCCCGTCATTGACGATCGCTTTCAGCTGCAGTCCGTTGCCGGCAGCGGCGGCATGGGGGTGGTGTATCGCGCCTTGGACGCCCTGACCGGCCGAACGGTAGCCGTCAAGGTGTTGCGGACGGATGAGGCAGATGCCGCCGCCCGTTTTCTGCGCGAGGCCCAGCTGTTGGCGGGCATGACCCACCCGCGGATCGTCCGCCACGTCGCCCACGGCCACACCCTGGGTGGCGAGCCGTACCTGGCGATGGAGTGGCTGGACGGCGAGGATCTGCGCGAGCGGCTGGCGCGCGGTCGGCTGGCGGCGGTCGAGTCGGCGCAGCTGGGGGCCGACATTGCCGAGGCCCTGGCCCACGCCCACGGCCAGAACGTCATCCATCGCGACCTCAAACCCGCCAACATCTACTTGATGGACAAGAAGTTGCAGGCAGCGCGGCTGCTGGACTTTGGCATTGCCCGGGTAGAGCAAGCCGCCGACGACGCCACCCGGACCGGCACCGTGCTGGGCACCCCGGCGTACATGGCCCCCGAGCAGGCCCGCAGCGAGCGCACCTTGGACGCCCGCGCAGACCTATTCTCCTTGGGTTGCGTGCTGTATGAGTGCCTGACGGGCCGCGCGCCGTTTGTGGCCGGCTCGGCGATGGCGGTGCTGATCAAGGTCCTGCTGGAAGAGCCTCCGTCGCTTGCGGAATTGCGCCACGACGTGCCGGCGCCGCTGGCGCTGCTGGTCAGCCAGCTGCTGTCCAAGGATCCTGCAGAGCGCCCGCGCAGTGCTCTGGAGGCTGCAGCGGCCCTGCGCGATGTCGCCCTCACCGCCCGCGAGGCTGGTCCGCTGGCAGGCTCGGCCGGGCTGACCCGCCAAGAGCGGCGCATCGTGACCCTGATGGTGGCCAGAGCGCCCGACCTGGATGCGGCGGACCTGGGCGAGACCCGCCGCGAAGGCCTGGCAGGGCTGCAGACGCTAGACGCCACCTTGACTGGAGTCCTGGCCAGCCAAGAAGACTCTGAGACGGTGCGCTTTGAAGCCACCGAGCTCTTGCCCACCGTTCAGATGATGCCAAGCACCAAGCTCGCTGGTCTGCAGCGCAAGCTGGCGGCAGTGGGCATTCGCCTGCACCGCCTGCTGGATGGCACGCTGCTGGCCACCGCCCACGGCACGGCCACGGCCGCCGAGCAAGCCGCGCTGACGGCCCACGGCGCCCTGCTGCTGGCCCAGGCCCTGCCGCAGCTGAGCGCCGTGATCGCCACCGGTTATGGACTGGCCGGTGGCGACGCCTCGGGCGATGTGGCGATTGGCGAGGCGATAGAGCAGGCGGCGCAGGCTCTGGCCCTGGGCAGCCAGACCGGCGTAGCGCGGCTGACCCTGGACGACGCCACGGTAGGGCTGCTGGGCGGTCGCTTTGAAGTCGAGCGATCCTCAGAGGCCACCGGTAGTTTTGTGTGGCGGCTCAAAGGCGCCCTCAAGGCGCGCGTGCAGTCGACTTCGCTGCTGGGGCAAGCCACCCCGTGTGTTGGCCGCGGTCGCGAGCTGGCGATTCTGCGCGCCCTGCTGGACTGCTGCACGGGCGATGGCGGCAGCAAAGTGCTGATCATCGGCGACCCGGGCTATGGCAAGTCCAGGCTGGGTCAAGAGTTTATTGGCCACGTGCGCCGCCAGCTGCCCAAGGTGCAGGTGTGGCAGCTGCGGGCAGAGGCCATTGACCAAGACTCGGCCTATGCCGGTCTGGCGGCCCTGCTGGCCCACGCAGCTGATCTGCAGGCCGGCATGGGCGACGCCGAGAGCACGCTGCGGATGCGCGCGCGGATCGACCGAGGCGCCTTGCCGGCGCAGCGCGAGCTGGTGATGGACCTGGCCCGGGTGGTCCTGCGGATCGACACCGCCCGGGCCAGCGAGCGGCTGCGGGCGGCCCGCGAAGACCCTGCGCTGATGACGGACCTGGTCCGCGACGGCTTTTCTGCCTGGATGCAGGTCGAGTCGCGCAGCGCCCCGCTGGTGGTGGTCGTCGACGATTTGCAGTGGATCGACGGACCGTCTTTGGCGGCCATGCGCCTGGTCCACGACACGCTGACAGAAGAGCCAGTGCTTTTCATAGGCTTGGCCAGGCCAGAGCTGATCGAACGATTCCCTTTTCTGCAGGGCAACCCGCGGGTGCTGCAGCTGCGCCTGGGGCCGCTGTCGCCGCGGGCGTGTGGCCAGCTGGTTCGCGCCGCGCTGCCCACAGAAGCCACGGACGAGGTGGTGCAGCGCCTGACCCACCTGTCAGCCGGCGAAGTGTACTACCTGGAAGAGCTGATTCGCGCCGTGGCTGTGGGGCAAGACGCCGTGCCAACTACGGTTCTGGCCATGGCCCAGGCGCGGATCGACGCCATCGATCCCGACAGCCGGCGGGTGCTGCGCGCCGCTGCGGTGTTTGGCATGAGGCTGTGGGCAGACGGTGTGGCCGCCCTGGCCAACGGGCGGGTGTCGGCGCAGTTGCAGCGGCTGGTGGCCGCCGAGATCCTGGAGCCCGCCGCGCGCAGCACGCTGCAGGGCCAGATGGAATTCTCATTCCGCCAGGCGTCTTTGCGCGAGGCTGCCTACGCGACCTTGACCGAAGCCGACCGCACCTTGGGTCATCAGCTGGCCGGCCGCTGGCTGCAGCAATTGGGCGGGGTCGACGCGGTGGTGCTGGCCAACCATTTTGACCTGGGCGGCGAGGCAGAGAAGGCACAGCTGTACTTCAGCGTGGCCGCAGAGAATGCCCTGGCCGCCCACGACAACGCGGCGGCGCGGCGCTGGGTGCAGCGCGGGCTGGCCCTGGGCGTCACCAGCGAAGGCAAGGCGCGGCTGCACCTGGCGCAGGCCGAGCTGGAGATGGGCGCTGGCCATGCCTATGATGCCATGGCTGCTGCCCAATTCGCCGTAGAAGGTTTTCAGCCGGGCTCGCGGCTGTGGTACCGGGCGATGACGGAGATGGGGCGGGCCCTGGCTCGCTCTGGCCAAGGAGCCAAGCTGCCGGCGCTGGTGTCGGCGCTGCTGCGCGCTGTCCCAGAGCCTGCTGCGGCCGAAGCGGCGGTCTATGCGGCAGCGCGGCTGGCCGTCAACACCCTGTTTCTGGACCTGATTGGCCCTGCAGAAGAATTGATTGCGTTTGCCGATGCCCTGCAGGCCCAGGCTCAGCCGCCCCTAGGCTTGGCAGCCCGGGCGCGGCTGGCCGGGGCGCGGTCGTCGCATCTGGCCTTGGCCGGGCAGCTGGAACAGGCCACCGCCCAAACCCAATTTGCCCTGGAGGCCTTCCAGAGCCTCAGCGACCGGCGCAATGCCTCGGCGCAGATGATGGCCCTGGGGGTGCTGCTGCTGCGCAGCGGCCAGGTGGCCGAGGCCGAGCCGCTGGTGACTGAGGCCACGGCCGAGTCCGACCAGCTGGCCTTGCCGTCGGCGGCCGCCGTGGGCCGCGTCTGGCAAGGGCTGGTGCTGTTCAAGCTGGGCCAGCAGAGCCGCGGCTTGGAGCTGCTGCACCAGGCCGCCGCCCAGCTGAGCGACCAGAGCGTGTCGCTGCCGCACTGCTGGTGCCTGCACGCCCTGGCGTGGGCCTACCTGCAGCAGGGCGACCTGGATCAGGCGCTGGCCGCGGCGACAAAGCTCCAAGATGCGACCCGACACATTGCACCGATGTGGGCACAGTCCCTGGCGATTTTGGCCTGCATCCGCCTGCAGCTGGGCCAGACGGCCGAGGCGCTGCAGCTGGCCAGAGACAGCGTCAGGGTCTGGCAAGAGGGCTTGCCAAACGCCGAGCGCGGCATCGCACCGCATCATGCGCTGGCCAAGGTGCTGGCAGTGCTAGGCAAAAGGCACCAAAGCGCGGTCGCCGCCACCCAGGGCTGGGCGCTGGTAGAGCAGCTGGCTGCACAGTTTAGCCAAGACAAGGCGCGGCTGGCGTTTCTGCTGGGCGATCCCATGCACGGCGAGCTGGCGCAGCTGGCGGCAGAGGCCTAGCCGGTCCCGGCTCTGCTGCGGACCTAGCCGATTTGCCTGAACCTATTCAAGCGCGTCCCGGCTGCCGACTGGGCCCAGCGGGCGCGGTCAGCCAAGGTGCCCAGGCCTCTCCGCAGCCGCGCCGCCCTACTCTTCTTCCAGGTCGCCGCCAAAGGGCGTAATGCCTCTCAAGGTGGCGCCGCCGCTGCTGGAGCCAAAGATCGCCTCCAGGTCGGCGCGACTCAAGCGCTTGACGCCGTCGGCCTCGCTCTCTATGGCGCTGTGGGCCAGCCGGCGCTTGCGCTCTTGCAGCACCAGGATGTGGTCTTCGACGCTGTCTTCCACCGCCAGGCGAATCACCAGCACCGGCTTGGTCTGGCCGATGCGGTGCACGCGGTCGGAAGCCTGCTGCTCTACCGCGGGATTCCACCAGGGGTCGTAGTGGATGACCACGTCAGCCGCCGTCAGGTTCAGGCCCACGCCGCCGGCCTTGAGCGACACCAGAAACACCGGCGGACCGTCATCGGCCTGGGCGCGGGTGATCACGGCGGCGCGGTCGCGGGTCGAACCATCCAGATACGCCGTCTCGATGCCCATTTCTGTAAGCGATCGCCGCAGGATCCGCAGCATCGACGTCCACTGGCTGAACACCAGCACCCGCCGCCCCTCAGACAGCAGCTCTTCAACGGTCTGCAGGAACAGCGCCGTCTTGGCCGATTCGCGAACCTGGCGCGCCTCGTCAAAGGGCAGCAGCTCTGGGTGACAGCAGGCCTGACGCAGCCGCAAGAGCGCTTCCAGCACGGTCAAAGCATTGCGCTCGATCCCCGATGTCTCGACCAGCTGCATGACCTGCGCCCGGTAGGTGTTGCGGACCCGCTCGTACAGACTGCGCTGCGGTGCGGCCATGGTGCAGCGCAAGGTCACTTCGGTCACGGGCGGCAGCTCGGTCAGCACGTCGGTCTTGAGCCGGCGCAGCAGACACGGCTTGAGGCGCGCCCGCAGCTGGTCCAGCAGCTCTGGCTCCAGCTCGCCGGCCTTCTCTACGCCATAGCGGCGCAAGAACCGCGCGCGGGTGCCAAAAAAGCCCGGCATCAAGAAGGAGAATTGGCTCCACAGCTCCATCAGGTTGTTTTCCAGGGGCGTGCCGGTCAGCGTCAGGCGGTGACGGGCCTGCAGGCTGCGCGCGGCTTGGGCCGTCTGCGAGCTGGCATTCTTGATGGCCTGGGCTTCGTCCAGGATGCAGTAGTGCAGCTGCATGGCAGACAGCAGCTCGATGTCCAAGCGCAACAGCGCATAGGACGTGATCACCAAGTGGGCGTTGGCCATTTGGCGGATCTTCTCCATCCGCTCTTCGCGCAGGCCGCCGCGCAGCACCACCACCCGCAGCGACGGGGCAAAGCGCGCCGCTTCGTCGGCCCAGTTCTGCACCACGCTGGTCGGCGCTACCACCAAGGAGGGGTGCTCGGCACGGCCGGTCTCGACCTCGCTGAGCAAAAGCGCAAGGGTCTGAACGGTCTTGCCCAAGCCCATGTCGTCAGCCAGGCAGCCGTGCAGGCCCAGATCGCGCAGGGCGCACAGCCACTCATAGCCGCGCTGCTGGTAGGGACGCAGCGAGCCTTGAAAGGCCTTGGGCAGCGGCTGCTCGGCCACACCGGCAAAGCTGCCGATCTGGTTAGAGAAGCTGTGCCACGCCTCATCGCCGGCACCGTGGTCGGCGGCAAATTCCAGCAGCGCCGGCGCCAAGAAGCGGTCGATGCGCCGCTCGTCGGTCTCGGGGTCGATGACCGGGGCCAGCTCTTGGATGTCGATCAGCACAGCCGCGTGCTTGCGCAGCCAGCCGACCGGCAGCCGGGCCATTTCGCCATCGGCCATGCGCATGTAGCGCGCACCGTTGCGCCAAGCGCGGATGACGTCGCCGATGTCCAGCCGGGTGGTGCCGGCGCGGAGATCGATGCGCACGCCAAACCAGTCAATGCCGCTGCGGATCTTGACCTGGGCCAGCACCGAATGGCGGCTGGGGCGCAGGCGCACCAGGGTCTCGTGGCCTTCGATCTCTGCGCCATCTCGCTCCAGCGCGGGCACGTGATCCACCAGGAAATCCAAGGCTTCGTCGACCGGCAGGCTGGCTGGCAGCGTCGCCCCCGCCGCCCGGGCCACGCGGGTTGCCCAGCGATGCTCTGCGACGTGGTCGCGCTGCCACAGCAGCGGCTCGCCCAGGTGGTGACCGCGGGCAAACACCTTGGGGCCCTTGCCTGCCACAAATTCCAGCGTCTCTGCGCCATATTCGGCGCCGCGGCGCACGCCCGGTTCGGCATCGCCACCGCGGTAGTGAAACACCAGCGAGACGACCAGCTGCTCGTCGACCTCGGCCAGCCGCACCACCGGCACCGCCACCGCCACCCGCGCCTGCGGCAGCGCCGTGGTCCGCTCAATCAGCGTCACTTCGCTGCGCAGCATCGGCAGGGCGTCGCGAATAAAATCGGGGATCTCTGAGGGGCTCACATAGACGCTGCCGGCCCGCAACAGCGCCAGCACCGGTCGGGCGCCAGTGTCGGGACGGGCAAAGCAATGTTCAGCGCGCAAGAACAGCCATGGCACGGGGCCCGGCAGCAGCACATGGTCCTCTCCGCTGCTGCCCGGGGCGTTGCTGTGGACCTGGGCGCGCAGCTCAATGCCACCGCCGGCCGTGTCTTGGATCAGCACGGTGACCGGGCGCAGCTCGCCGTCTACGGTGGCGTCTTCGCCGTCTACCCGCAGCGTCATCGGCTCGGCATCGACAAACAGCCGCAAGAAAGTATCGATAAAGCCTGGCTGAATGGTGCGCACGCGCAGGTCGTGGCGGTTGACCAGGCACAGCACCGGAATCAGGTCGTCGCGGTTTTCTGCCGGATCGTCTTTGGTGCGGTAGCCAAAGTGGCCAACGGCGGTAGGAGTCCAGCCGGCCACCGTGCCGGTCGTGCGCTTGCCGCGGTCGCTGAGGCTGCGCTTGCGGCGGACCACGCCAACGGTGATGTCGCCGCTGCTGCCCTGCAATATGCTTAGGTCGTAGCAGATCCAGGTGCCGCGCTCTGGCTGCGAGGCGTCGATGGCCCTGGCAACCAGCGAGCGCCAGCCGCCCTTGCCCGCCGCCCGGACGTCGGCGCGGCCCTGGGTCTCCAGGTTGTGCTGAAGGGCCAGTGCACCGGCCATGGCGTGCGAGCAGCTGGCGTCGCCCTCGGCGCAGGTGCAGTCCCAGCTGTCTAAGACGGCGCCTTCCAGCCCGACATCGACCACCAGCGTCACGGTGTCTGCGCGGTCGCGGTCCTCTCCTACCAAGATGTGGTAGTGGTGGCGCTCGTCATCGACGCGGACGATCCGCTGCACCTTGCCGGCCCGCCACGCTTCGGCTCCCGCCAGCCGCTCGCGGTTGCTGATGCTGCCTTCTAGCAAACTTAGGTTAAGCCACATGAATTTCGCTAAGGCGCAGAGGGCGCGGCCGGCACCGTTGCGGCGCCGTGGACTTCGTGAAGGTCGTCGTGGCCGTCTACCCCTGGGGCGGGACCGACCAACTCATGGATGAGCCCAGTGGCAAAAGCGCCGGCCGGAAGCTCAAAACACACCACCAGAGCATCGTCTTGCTGCTCGACGGTCAGGTTGTGCGGCCAGATCAGCAGGGGCCGCCGGGTGCCCTCTGCCAGGGCGCCGATGCGCAGGAACACCGCTTCGTCCAAGCCACTCTCGGCCAGGACCTCTGCTTCTAGCGCCAGGGCATCGGCAGCTGGGCGCGGCATCTTGGGGCCCCACATGGGTCCGGTGATCTCGATCGCCCGGCTGGCCAGCCGCGCCTGCTCGCGGTCCAGGTCCTCTACGCAAAACTGGCCACCGGTGTCGGTCTTGCGGCACAGGTCGCCCAGCAGCAACCGCGGCACCTGGTCCGGCAGCGCCGATGGGTCGCCGAGCTGCATGCGCCGCACCAACGTCCGATTGAACACTTCAGACTGCAGCGCCGAGGCCGCCAAGCGCCGGTGCGAGCGGTCGCGCAGATCCAGCGTATGCACCGTGTCGTCCTGCAGGACCACCCGCACCACGCCGTCGAGCCCTTGGCCCAGAGCCCAGCCCGCCGCCAGAGTGGCGCCGCCGTGGCCCATGCGCTGGCTGCCGTAGAAATTGGGCATCCCGTCGCGGCCCAGGCGCTCTACCTTGGCCGCTGCCAACGCCATGAAATCGGCTTGGACGCCGCGGACCACGATGCGAAAGCGGTTGCCCGCAAGGTGGCCGGTGCGCAGCTTGTTCTTGTGGGCGCGGCTGTCCAGCACGCGGATCCGCGGGGTCTCCAGCCGCGGCACCAGCGCTTCTAGCTTGCGCGGCACGCTGATCCACTGGCGGGTAATGGCGCGACGGTCCTTGAGGCCCGCCATGCCGACCTCTCCGGGGCTGACTCCCAGAGAGCGGGCGATGTGGCGGCGCAGGTTCTCTGCCGCGGTGTCGATCTTCTCTATGTGCAGGTAGAGGTGCTCGCCCTCGCCGCACGGCTCATAGAGCGGCAGCTCCTCGACCACAAAATCTTCAATCAGCGTGCGAATATATCCACCCGTCCCCGCAACATCGGCAGTCAGCCGCGGCAGCGGGGAGGTGGGGGCAAGGGGGCAGCTATGGGCGGGGGTCGACGACATCGGCAGATACGATGCACGTTGCACCGGCGGGGTGCAAGCCTTCGATTCTACAAGCCCCTGCAGCCCTTGCGCTCTGCTGCGCGGCAGCGGATAATGATGGGTTGCCGCAAGACCCACCGCAGCTTGGCCCGCCCGGCCACCCTGCCCCACAACCGCGCCGGACCCATGCAAGATCCTTCCAGAGCCCCGCCCGACGCAGCGGCCGATCGCCAGGATCCGGCGCCGCATCCGATCGCGCCTCTGGGCCCCGGACTGTGCTCTGTGCTGGATGGGGTGGGTGATCTGATCGCTTTTTGGGGCTTTCAGCGCTCGCATGGCCGGGTGTGGGCCCTGCTCTACTTTGGCGAGCGGCCGCTGCACGCCGCCGAGATCTCTGATCTGCTGGACCTGTCAGCCGGCCAGGTCTCGACCAGCGTGCGCGAGCTGGAGCACTGGGGCGTGGTCCATGCCCACCGGCCCAGCGGGGCGCGGCGCACCAGCTTCTCAGCAGAGACCAATGTTTTCAAGATGGTCACCAAGGTCTTTCAAGAGCGCGAGCTCGATCAAGTCAAGCGCCTGCTGCGCACCCTGCTGGCCGCCAAAGACGAACTGGAGAAAGAGAGGACCGGCCCGACCGCCGCCGTCATCGACGGGCGCCTGCAGCGCCTGCGCAGCTTGGTGGCAGCCGCCGAGCTCGGGCGCACGGTCATAGAGAGGCTGGTCGCCGGCCAGCTGCTGCCGGCCTGGGTCCACAAGGCGCTGGACCGGCCCATCGACAGCTAGGAATGCGCTGAAATGGCTCGTCGTTTATGGCTGGGCTCCCTCGCTGGCGAGTCGCCGCTGGCAACCAGCGGTGCGCGCCCGTGGACGCCCAGGAATGAATTCCTGGGCTGGGTCGGAGCACAGTCCTACGGACTGGCATCCCGGCCCTCCCTGCCCCAGTCCGCCGCAGCGGCGGACTTTGCTCAGTCGGAGCCCAGGAATTGATTCCTGGGCTCCCTCGCTGGCAAGTCCCCTTCCATCGGCGCTGGGCCCCTGCGGCGCTAGCAGCAACGAACGCGAGGCTGTGGGCCCTAAATGTCGAAGTAGTCGCGATAGATGTGCAGGTGGCGGGCCGCATCGCCCAGCGGCAGGCGGACCAGCGGACCGCGCGGATCCTCGACCTGGACGGCGCCGCACATGGCCTCCAGGGTGGCGGCGACGCCTTCTTCGAGCCCTGCGATGCTGTAGCCGCCCTCTAGCACGCCGACCAGCCGGCCGCGGCACAGCAGGTCCGCCGCGTTGCAGAGGTGGCCGACGATGCGCAAGAACCCTTCGTAGGTCACGCTCATCCCGGCCAGCGGATCGGTAGACGCAATGTCATAGCCGCAGGAAACCAGAATCACATCGGGGCGAAACTGCTCGAGCAGGCGGCTGATCAGGCCACCGTAGATCGCGTCATACTCGGCGTCGCCGTGCTCGGCTGCCAGCGGAATGTTGATGGTGCGACCGCGACCTGCGCCCTCTCCGACCTCGGTGGCGGCGCCGGTGCCTGGATACAGCGGCGCCTGGTGGGTCGAGATGTACAGCACCGTGGGGTCGGTCCAGAACGCCGCCTGGGTGCCGTTGCCGTGGTGCGCGTCAAAGTCGACGACCGCCACCCGCTGGGCGCCCAAGGCCTGCCGCGCGTGCTGGGCGGCGATGGCCACGTTGTTGAGCAGGCAAAATCCCATGGGGCGATCGGGCTCTGCGTGATGTCCTGGCGGCCGAACCAGCACAAGCGCCCGCCGCGCCGTGCCAGCATAGACCGCCTCCAGGGCCGCCAAGGTGGAGCCTGCGGCGTGCATCGCCACGTCGTAGCTGTCTGGACTGGTGTGGGTATCGGCGTCAAGGCGCACGTTGAGCCCGCGGGTGACGCGCAGGCGCTGCAAGTAAGCCTCGGTGTGGACGCGCAGGACTTCGGCTTCTGTGGCCAGCCGCCCAGGGAACTGGGGCAGCGGCAGATGGCGCAAGCGCTGCCCCTGCAGCAGTCGCAACAGGGTAATCAGGCGCGCCGGTGCCTCGTGGTGCCCTGGCCCAGGATCGTGGCGCAAACATTCAAGATCGGCAAAAACGGCCGTGGGCTGGATAGACTGGCTCATGGGGCGGTCACCAAACGATGCAAATGGCTCTGGGCAGCGCGTTTGCCGAGTTGCCCGATTGGGGCGACCTTGCCCTAGCCAGACTGCGATGTCCAGCTTGACCTGGGGCCCGCTCCGTCGCAGGCTTGGCCCATCCCCGAGCCCTGGAGGCCCATGAATTCGACCCGCCGCAAGCTAGCGATTGCCACCTGGGGGCCACCCGACGAGGGCAACATCTACGGAAAACTGACCGTGGATGCAACAGAATTGATCAAGTTCATGGAGCATGTCCGCCAAAAGACCGGCGAGAAGGTCACGGTGACCCACATGGTGGGCAAGGCAGTGGCGATGGGGCTGGCCAAGGCCCCGGGGCTGAATGGCCGCATCGCCTGGGGCACCTACATCCCCCATCCCACGGTGGATATCACCTACCTGGTGGCGCTGGAAGACGGCGCCGATCTGGCCAAGGTCAAGATCGCCGAGCTCGACAAGAAGCCGGTCAGCGCCGTGGCCACCGAGCTGCGCGCCCGGGCAGAAAAGCTGCGCAAAGGCCAGGACAGCGAGTTTGAAAAGTCCAAGGGGATGCTCAAGTTGCTGCCAAGCTGGCTGCTGCGGCCCATCGTCAAGCTGACGGGCTGGCTCACCGGTGCCCTGGGTCTGTCTGTGCCGGCGCTGGGCCTGGAGGCCTATCCCTTTGGCTCCTGCATCATCACCAGTGTGGGAATGCTTGGAATTGACGAGGCCTTTGCGCCCCACACCCCGTTTGCCCGGGTGCCGATCCTGGTTCTGGTCGGGTCCGTCAAAGAGACGCCGGTGGTGCGCGATGGCGCCGTGGTCGTCCGCCAGCAGCTGACCATGACGGCAACGGTCGATCACCGCTTTGTCGATGGATTTCAGCTGGCGACCGTGGCCAAGACCATCCGCGCCACCCTAGAGAATCCATGGGATCTGCAGCCCTAGCCCACCGATCAAAACCGCTGTTTCTGGTCGGCAAGCTCGCTGGTGAGTGGGTCACCTTGCTCACCTTGGCGGCTGCGCCAGCTCCATGGCAGCAGTTGCGGCTACCAGCGTTCTAGCCTTGCTGGGCCCCCAGCTTGCACAGACACCAGGTAAAATGCAGCTCTGCGCCCCACGGGGTGGCGTGGGTCTGGCGCTCGTGAGAGAGCAGGCGATAGCGGTCGCCAAAGGTAGCGTGCAGGTCCGCAGCGCTATAGCGGCACACCTCAAGACCGCTGCCCTTCTCTGGACCGTCTTCGGCAAAAGTGGCCACCAGCACCAAGCCGCCTGGCCGCACGGCCCGCGCCACCTGAGCCAAGTAGCGGGCTCGCTGGTCGGGGTCCGTCAAGAAGTGGAAAACCGCGCGGTCGTGCCACACGTCGTAGCGGTGGCCTGCCAAGGTCACGGCGGTGATGTCTGCCACCAGCCAATGCACGGCCTCGGCCGCAGCGGCAAGCCCTTGGGCCCGCAGGCGTTGCTGGGCGACCGCCAGAGCTTCTGGGGCAAGGTCGAGCACCGTCAGGTCGCGCAAGCCCGCCTGCCACAGATCGTCAACCAGCGTCGAGGCGCCACCGCCGACGTCCAAGACCGCCGCATCCGCCAAGAGGCCCGCCTGCTGCAGCATCGCCACACTGAGGGCCGCATGGGGCTGGTACCAGCTCACCTGGTCTTCGGCCTTGCGGGTGTAGACATCGCGCCAATGCTGCTGCGGGTCCATGGGGATCCTTTGGGCAAGCGCGGCAAAGCGAATCGCCCCAATCGCGGGGTCCAAGTGAGCTCAGCGATTGGCCTTGGCGAGGGGATCGCCTCCATCGCCTCAAAAGCCCTGAGCCAGCAAGCCTCTCAGCCGCCCTGAGCTGGCCAAGCGATTCTCTGCCCGGTGGCTACACCAGCTGCGCCTCGCTGTCGGTGATGCCAAGCAGGTACAAAATTGCATCCAGATTTCGCTGGTTGATCGCGTAGTTGGCCTGCTCTCTCACCACCTGCTTGGCGTTGAAGGCTATGCCCAACCCGGCGCGCTTGAGCATGTCGAGGTCGTTGGCACCGTCGCCAATGGCAATGACCTGGTCCAGGGCCACCCGCTCGGCCTGGGCGATCGACTCCAGCAGGTCGGCCTTGCGCTGGCGGTTGACGATGGGCCCGCGCACCTTGCCGGTCAGCTTGCCCTTTTCGATGTCGAGCTGATTGGCAAAGGCGTAGTCCAACCCCAGGCGCTGGCGGATCGGCTCGGCCACCTCAATAAAGCCGCCAGAGATCACCGCGAGGCGATAGCCCAGGCGCTTGAGCACGCGGATGAGCTGCTCGGCGCCGGGGGTCAGCTCGATGGCCTCTAGCACCTCGGCAATGATGCTCTCTGGGGCACCGGCCAGCAGCGCCACCCGCTCTCTCAGGGCTTCGTCAAAGCTCAGCTCGCCGTTCATGGCGCGGTGGGTGATCGAGGCGACCTGGTCATACACGCCGTAGCGCCTAGCGAGCTCGTCAATGACCTCTTGCTGGATCAGCGTGGAGTCCATGTCCATAACGACCAAGCGCTTAGAGCGGCGCATCAGGCCTTCGCGCTGCAGGGCCACGTCGCAGCCGTGGGTTGTCTGCAGGGTCAGCAGGTCTTGCTTGAGGCCCTGGGTGTCGGCGGCGCGCTCAGAGGACAGGGTCAATTCGATGGAGCTGATGGCCGTGGCAGAGAGGCGGCCGATCTTGTCGATGTTGAAGCCACGCACGGCGGCGGCGTTGGCGGCGTCGGCCAGCATGGCAGCGCTGATCTGCGGCGCCAGCAGCGTGACGGCCCAAGACTGGCGGCCCGACGACCGGTTGGGGCGGGCACCGAGCTGAAAATCGATGTGCAGCCCCAGCGCCCGGGCCTTCCACAGCAGATCCTTGAGAATCGGCCGTTCTTCCAGCTTGCCCTCGGCATTCTCTACCACAAACGTCAAGCTGAGGATGCCCTGGACCACCACTTGCTCGACGTCGAGGAGGACCATGTCGCCAGTCGCCAGCAACCCAGCAATTTCTGCCGTAATGCCAGGGCGATCCGGGCCGGTCAGGGTGATCAGCAGCGCATCTTGCGCATCCCAGCCGTTGCCGCCAGCGCCCTCCTTGGAGCGACGCGTCACCGCCGACGGCCGGCTGGCGGCCATGGCAGCGGCGCTGGGTCCGCCAAAAGGCGCGGGGGCGAGCAGGGGCGTTCTTGGGGCACCACTCATAACAACTCCTGTTTATCCTTGATAAATACCGCATGCGGCGGCAGGCAGCGCCGCGGCTGCTAAGACGTACATGGTAGCACAAATCAGACCCAGCGCTGGGTCACCGCGGTGGCATAGGCGCCAATGGCCGACTGCGGTCCCACGCCAATCGCCGAAGGAAACGCTGCCGAATCGGCCAACACCAGATTGCGGACGCCCGGCACCTGAAAACGCTCGTCGACGTGCAGCCCGCCAAAAAAGTGCATGGCGCGCATCGCCGCCACGGCCGGCCCGGCGCGCACGTCGCGCAAGCGCTGCAGATCCTGAGCGTTGGCCACCACTGCAGGCCCCAGGCGCACCTGCGGATAGACCTCGGTGGCCCCCCCGCGCAACATCCCCTCGGTGGCCATGGCAACGGCCTGAACGGCGCGCTGGCGATCCTGGGGCAGCAGCGCCAGCCTCACCTTGACTCTGCCAAATGAATCAAGTACTTCGCCGCGAGCCTCGGTCTTGAGGACGACATTCCACGTCGAAACCTGCTGGATCGCCTGCAACCTCTGCTCCAGCTCCAGGCCGATGCCGGGCAGCAAGCTGGCGCGGG
>CAIXGW010000162.1 GCA_903919145.1 uncultured Myxococcales bacterium | reverse complement strand
CACGACGCTGAGGACCTTGGCCCCAGGCAGTCCACCGGGAACCGAGGCCAGCCAGGATCACCACATCGCCTCCAAGTAGGGCCTCATTACGCTGGCAACACGGCAGGTGACGGCGTGGCGCCAAATGTCGTCCATGGACACGTTGGTTTCGCGCCGAGCTTCACGCAGGGCCTCCAGGGCCACGTCGAGGCCGACCTTGCTGCGGAAATTGAAGCAGTCCGCCAGGGTCTTGGCGACCCCGTAGACTCGGACGGTGCCGCCCACGACCTGGTGTTCTTCGACGCCCTCGGTGAGCGCCGGTCCCGAAACCCACGACAGCCGCATCTGGGCCAAGCGGTGCAACCGGAACCCGACGCCCATCGCTTGCAGGGCGATCCGCTGGAACGTTCTCACGGCCTCGGACAAGGTGAGCGGCTGGTCCACAGGAGAAATCTTGTCACCCAGACCGGGGCGGCGAGAGCAGGTTGTTGACGCGGGCCTTGCGCTTGACCGTCGCGACGTTGGCGCTGCAGGACCCCGAATTGCGCCCGAGATGACCGCCATGCACTGGCGACAGCGTTGGAGGCAAAGACGACACCCACAGCTACCGTGAACTTGAAGGATTGCAGGAGTGTATCAAGCGCCACGTCG
This sequence comes from uncultured Myxococcales bacterium, assembly GCA_903919145.1. GTDB lineage: Bacteria > Myxococcota_A > UBA9042 > UBA9042 > UBA9042 > SXRM01. The sequence continues at coordinate 5,095 of CAIXGW010000162.1, read as the reverse complement.
ATGGCCATGTTTGACCTACGCGGCCTTGGGCATCGTCACGGCCAGCGGCTCATGGGTGCTTGGCCGCAGGTCCTTGAGGCCCCGTTCCAGCAGGTCCACCAGCCGATCGCTTTGGCCGACCTTGCCTGCCATCCAAATCCGCAAGACTACTTCGGTGTTGTAGTCCATGCCTGCAGCGTCATCGCCGTGGGACTCCCACTGGGACACGACCGAGTGGTTGGCCATGTTCAGCAGGCGGGCAAGGTCCACCTGTCGCAACCGCAAGTGCTTGCGAATGAACTTCACCTCGTCACCGGTCAGCCGGGTGGGCTTGGCAATGAGGCGACCGAATACGGTGTCGGCCAGTTCCCGCAGGTTCACATCGGCAATGGCCTGGCCGCGAACCGTGACCATCGGCGGGTCCACAAGGACGATGGGGAAGCCGAGTTCCGTAATGATGACGTGGGCCATGGCCTATTCCTCCCTGCTTTCGTTCAAGCGGACGGCGGTCACCACCAGCATCCAGTCTTCAAAGGCGACCACGACCCGCAGGTCGTCTCCGTCGATGGCGTCGCCTTCGTAGCAGTAGCTCCAGGCGGCGTAGGGCTGTTCGAACCGGTCCCGAACCCGAACCCTGTGTCCGGCTTCCAGAACGTGTTCGATGTCAGCGGCGGCGACGTCGCGTTCGGTACACCGCTGGCGGGCTTGGGGCAGGATGAGGTACCGGCCCGAAGCCACTGCTTGCAGAACCCTTTGTGCCAGTTCGGCTTCTGCAATCTTTGGTGGTCGGGGTCGGCTGGGCAGCGTGCCTCCACGCCGGCTCATGTTAGTAGTTAACATCGCGACGGGCAAGGCTGACGTCGGCACGCGCGAGCGGAATGGCCAACATCACTGAATCATTGTTGATCAGGCTAGGACAGTATTACCGCTGCGCACCTTGGCGAAGCCTTGAAGAGCTTGACGAAATCGGCGGGTCCGAGCTGCCTGAACGCACATTTCTGCGGAGCCAGTGCCGGGACTTGAACCCGGGAACTGCTGATTGCGAGTTCGGACAGAAATGCATGTCGTTATGATGCATTACAAGGCCGCAAGCATCCCCCGAGCCGGGCACAGCCTTTGCCGCTTGCGTTTGGTGGGGGACAGCACTTGCGCCACCACGGTCCAGGCGAACCATCGGCAGGCCGCGCTGGCTCGAATCCGTTTGACTTCCTCGCCGCGCGTTGTATGTTTTCTTCGGGACGTTCCCGACAACCCGAGCACCGCATGCCCGCGCCCGCACAGCCAGAACTGCAAGCCAATCAAGTCTATCGCACCAAGTACTTCGCCCGATGGGGCAAGAACCCGGCGCGGCTGGCGCAGCGGTTGGTCGGAGAAGGCAAGCTGCGCGAGCTGGCCCACGGGCTCTATTGCGTTCCGGGCAGAAGTCGCTTTGGCGCGGTGCCGCCGAGCGACGACACCGTGCTGCGCGCATTCTTAGAGAGCGACGACTACGTCGTGACCGGCCCACCGGCCTGGACTACGTTGGGCCTGGGCGCAACGGCGATGTTCGCGGCCACGCTGGTCTACAATCGCAAGCGATCCGGCGAGTTTTTGCTGGGTGGGCAAACCTTCTGGCTGCGTCGCGTTGCCTTTCCGCCGCATCCGCCGCGCGAGTGGTTCGCCATTGACCTCATTGAACACCAAGGCATGGCGGGTGCGGATGTGCGTGCCCTGGTGGAGGGGCTGCGCCGTGAGCTGCGTGCGGGTCGGCTCGATGTCGCCAAGCTCTTCGAAATGGCAGGTGCTTTTGGATCCAAGGCGACGCAGGCACTGGTGCGACGGTGCGCCGACACCGGCCCCGAAGCTGGGCAGGTGGTAGCTTGAAGTTCGTTCACGAAGATGAATACTTCTCAGCACTTGTTGCCAGTGTCGCGGCGAGCCGAAGGATACTGCCCGCGCTGGTCGAAAAGGATTATTGGGTTACACACACATTATGGGCACTGCACCAGACCGGCCTCGACATCTGGTTCAAGGGCGGCACGGCGTTGTCAAAGGGCTACGGCATCATCGAACGGTTCTCGGAGGACATCGACCTATGCATCAAGCCGGGCACCGTCCACGGACTGCCAGCCGTCGTTTCGTGGACCAGCGCCAACAACGGCCCTGTGACAAGCCGGGTGGCGTTCTACTCACAACTAGCTGAAGTGCTGAAGGTTCCGGGCGCACGGATGGTGATCGCGCCGGACGGCATCGACAGCCGGGGCCGGTCGGCGGCGTACTTGGTTGAATACCCAGGACTGTTCATGGGTTCGCTGCCCGCGACGATGCGGCCGCACGTACTTGTGGAGGTCGGCGATGCGCGCGTGACGCCGTTCTTGGAGCGACCGATTTCATCGTTCGTGCATGACTGGCTGGCGGCGAACGCACAACTAGCCGACTTTTTGGATAACCGACCCGAAGGCGTGCGCTGCCTGCACCCGACTGCGGTGCTGGTCGAGAAGCTGGACGCGATCCGCCGCCGCTACCATCGGTCGCCGAGGCTACCGCAAGAATTCGTCCGCCACTACGAGGACGCCGCACGCATCGTGCTGTACCTTAAGGAAAATGACGACCGAAGCGTCGATCCCAGTGAGCTGATGGCCGAGATGGTGGCGGGCAAGCAAATCGCCGGCCCACTGACGGCGACGGATGAGGCCTTCGCGCTGGCCGATGGCTCGGCTCGGCGGGAAGTGGCTGCGGCGCATGGGCTGATTGCGCCCATGTTCTGGGGCCCGCGGATCGAGCTGGAGGAATGCTGCCGGCTGCTTCGGGAGTGGTTGGCGTGGGCCACATGAGCTGCTCACCACCGGCAGGCGCCATTCAGCAACAGGCGCGTAGACATGCATGATGAGCAGTCGGCGGTAGCCGGCGACCGATCAGGGCTACAGGCAACGGGTATCGAGGAAGTTGCCCACGAAGTGCCCGCGACACCTTCTTGGCGTCCACGTCGGCCATCGACAGCGTGTAGTACCCGAGGACCTGTGCGTTGTTGTCGTGAAGAACGAACGTGCTTCCAATCCCCCGCTGGTGGTTGCCCAGAGCGTGGCGGACAAAGAACTCGTCAAGAGCAGGCTCCCCACACGCGAATCCTGCTGCAATGTCGGTTGCCGTGATCGGCATCGTCGTCGGTGCCGGGCGTGCCTGTTGGCCCGACATCAGGGGATCTCGGCGAATGCCGCTTTGAGGGCCTGGTTGGGCTTTGGCGGCTTAGCGATGAGTTCGGCCATACGCTCCGCTGCACGGGCGCTGACGGTGACAGGAACGCGGGCGAGCATCCATTCCATCTGGGTCAGCGTCGGCGTGGCGATCTCACAGGCCGCCTCGCCACCTCGACCGACCGCCACAAACCGACGCCCGTTGCGGGCCTCCAGGATCACCTTGAGGTACAAGGCGATGGCTTCGTCGATGATCTGGCTTTTGGTCAAGCCGAGTTCGCTCGCAAGCTCGGCCAGGGCTGTCCCTCGGCTGTCGGGCACAGTCGCTTCGATCCGCATCGTCGGCCTCCTGGTTCAGCGCCCTCAAAAGTGAGGGTGATCTCAGGATGGCCTCGGCCTGGTGTGCCGTCAAGTCCGACAAGCACCACCGGCAGCAACTGGGTGACGCTGGCGTAGCGACCGTTGGCTCACCGAGGCGACAGGGTTCTTGATGGTGGCCTGGTTCACGACGTTGCCTCCAAGTAGGGCCTCATCACGTTGGCCACGCGGCAGGTGTGGGCGTGGCGCCAGATGTCGTCGATCGACACGTCCCCTTGACGGCGAACCTCGTGGAGGGCCTCCAGGGCCACGTCGAGGCCGACCTTGCTGCGGAAATTGAAGCAGTCCGCCACGGTCTTGGCGACGCCGTAGACTCGGACAGTGCCGCCCACGACCTGGTGTTCTTCGACGCCCTGGGTGAGCGCCGGTCCCGAAACCCACGACAGCCGCATCTGCACGCCGCCACCGCTCGATGCCCAGGACGACCTGGAGACAGCCATCCACACCTCGAAGGGCGCCTGGGTGGTAAGGCCGTGGAAGCGCAGTGCCGACAGCGGGCAGATGACGCCGTTCGGTACAGCCTTGCAGGCGGCAATGAGACTCTCGTGCTCACCGAGGTCGGCGTCGGCAAGGGCGTAGAGCCCTCGGCCAAGCCGGACGACCTCGCCTTGTTGCAGCAGGCGGTGCAGGTATTCCGGTGCAATGCCGACTGCCGCCAGGTCACGGGGACGGACCACGCCAGCGGTGCGAACGAGGGCCAGCGCCCGTTTTGCCGGGGTCGTGCCTTCGGGTGGTTGTGCGGCTGGGGCAAGGGGCATGTTGCGTTTCATCGGCACTTCTCAACAAGTACAGGTGAAATGTGGCGGATGGCGACGAGGGGCGCAAGGACCGTTAGCCCCGCTCGGGGCGCAAATGGGTACGAAGAACCCCGATTCCCTGCCCCGGGGTAGCCCGCGGGCGCCCGGATCGCCGTCAGTCGTCCGGGCTGAATTGCGCCCGGATCGCACTCCGTGCCTGCTGGGCACTGGTGACAGCCACTCGTGCGCCACCGTCAAGTATAGACCCGCAACTGCCGCAACTCACCTCGCGGCACGGTGGGGCGCTGGTGGCGCTCGAAAACGGCGCGGAGCTGCGCGGCCTGGCCCTCGACTTGCGCGGCCTGTGTCTTTCCTGCGCCCTGTGCCACCATGCGATCTAACGGAGGTCTGCGATGCGGTGGTTGCTGTTGTTGTTTCTGCTGGGCTGTGCTGCGGAGGCACCGAATCAGTGGCAAGGCGACTCGTCGTTTGGGCCCGACTACCTGGATGCCTCTTCCGACACCGAGACGAGCGACCCAGGCGCCGTCACCGTCATCGGAGCGCTAGCTTGGCAAACGGCCACGGCGCCTTCAAAGTACAGTTGGCTAGAGGCAAAGGCGTACTGCGGCGACCTGACGCTGGGGGGCTTCTCTGATTGGCGTTTGCCCAGCATTGAGGAGTTGGAGGGGACCATCGACGACGCGAGCGAGAAGTGTCCGGACATCGTGGCCCCTTTGAAGGCAACAACTTTTTGCGATGACTACTGGTCGTCCACGCAGTTGCAGGGCGACACCTCCAGCGCCTGGGCCGTCCTCTTCAGTTATGGCT
>CAIXGW010000161.1 GCA_903919145.1 uncultured Myxococcales bacterium | reverse complement strand
GGCTTGCGTTCACCCGGGTGAACGGCGAGGGCGGTGCTGGTGCGGGCGGGTTTGGCATTGGGCTTGGCGGTCGGCATGGTCGCGGTCCTTTGGCCGGGTGTGTGTGGCGGCTGGGGTTGAGGTTTTCGCACGGGAGGGCGGATGCGGGCAAGGGGTTGGTGGTGGTGGAGGCGATGCGTTTGGACCGCGAAGGGCACCGCGGACGACCTGTGGCCCGAACCGGTGAACCGGGCCCAGGCGGCCCTTGCGCACGCAGGCGCGCCCCTAGCCGCCAGCGCCTCTAGCGGATCCGCGCGCTCCGGATGCTCGATTCTGCCTAAGGAATCCGCGCACCGCCCGCCGCCAGCCTCGCCCCCCGGCAAGCGACCGTGACCCGCAGGGCCGAGCCCCGGGCGTCGCGCGGCTGGGCGAACCTTCAAACTATCAGAGCCTTCCAGCCGCAGCGCGCCCGAGGGCTCGGTCGACTGGCTGGCAAGCCAGGCGATAGGGCGCGGTCCTGGCCAGTCGGCGCCTCGCGACGACGGGCCAGGATGCCGCCAAGAGAGCATCGCCACCGCTTGCCGCAGGGTCGATTTGCCGACGCTGAGGTTGCTGCGGCCGCCCAAGGCCTGAGCGTTTTCAAGGCCCTTGGCGCTGCGGATGGCTTATCTGCGGGCATTTAGGCAGGGCGCATCGCCGAAGCGGCGACCCGGCCACGAGTTTGGGCGACGGAACAATTGCTAGAATTCAAGGTATTGTCGCCCAAACCGGCGTCGGACGCCGCCCATTCGGGTCCGTGTCCGTTGCGCGGGGGCTGGCGACCGCCGACGTTCACCCGGGTGAACGGCGATGGCGGTGCCGGAGGGCCCGGCAGGAGGAACAGCTTGAACGGACCCGCGCTTGCCAGCCCCCTACCGCGGCACTGCCTCCGCCGTGGCATGGCCGACCGCGCCGTGGGGGCCGACTACCCGCCGCAACCCCGCGGCGCTACAGCTGCGCAGGCTGCTGCCAGAAAGCTTCCACCTGCCGAAGTGTAGATGGGTGCTGGTGAAACAGGGCCAGGATCGCCAGCAGGGACTCCGTCGGTGGCCGAGTGGTCTTGCGCAGCCGCGAAAGATAGCCCCTGGATAGGCCCAGGTCCCGCTCAATGCGGCTCGCCTCCTTTGCGTCTGGCAGCACGGCCCGCAGCCGGTGGAGCAGTTCCTGCCGGTACACGCGATCCATCGCCGCATCGATCCGCACCGCGTCTTCGGGCGTCATCCACTCCTCGCCGCAGCGGTCGCAAGTCTGGATCTCCAGGTCGGCGGGCACTGGCAGGTTGGGAATGGACTTGTACGGCGCCGTGCGACCAGAACGGGCGATCGGCATCGTGACGCATTCCCACGTCAGCCCACCACAACCGCGTGGTCCGCCAGAGCGGCAAACGGCAGGTGCTTGGTGTGGGCCTTCTGCGCGTAATCCAGTTCGCCGCAAAGGAATTTGGCCAGCACGTCCTCGCCCAAGACCCGGGCGGTTTCCAGGCCCTCGGCGCTGTGGATGGCTGATCTGCGGGCCTGTAGGCAGGGCGCATCGCCGAAGCGGCGACCCGGCCACGAGTTTGGGCGACGGAACAATTGCTAGAATTCAAGGTATTGTCGCCCAAACCGGCGTCGGACGCCGCCCATTCGGGTCCGTGTCCGTTGCGCGGGGGGCGGCGGTTCTGGGGACTTGGCCTTGCGGGGCTGGCAAGGGTAACCAGTTGGTATGTCGTGTATTCTTTGGCGTCGGACTGAACTCCACCGCTGAGGTTTGAGAATTCCCTGCGGGACTCAGGGCCCGGGCCACGCGGGCTGTGGGCCTCGCGGCGTCGGCCCTGTCGGCTCGGTCCGTCGCTTCTGCACGCCGGCGCACCCATGGCTCACGGCTGTCGCAAGAACCCCAGGACCGTCCACACCATCATTCTCGCGAAGGCGGGAACCCAGCCTAATGGTGTGGTTTTTCAGCCTGGGCCCCCGCCTCCGCGGGGGTGACGTAGGGGCGAATTGGACCGTGCGGTCGTCCTAAAACCCTTGCTCCGCGCTTCTTGCGATTGCCCTGACCCCTGGCTACCGACAATCAGTCCAGAGCGAAACGACAATCGCCCGGCGCCTATGGAAACCCGGTCCCCAGGGCAAGGCGAAGTCTGGTGGTGCGCGCGGTATCGACGCGCAACTCAGGCACAACCATAAGGACGTCAAAATCGCTGTCCGGTCGTGCATTTCCGCGCGCCCGTGAGCCAAACAGCAAGATCTTCTGCACGTGCGGCCAGACTTTGAGCGTGCGCGCGACCACTTCGCCCAACACTTCTGATTCAGTGAAGAGGACCGGCAAGTTGTCGCCACTGCCCATCGCACCACCCCGCCAGCAGCTCGATCGCCGCGGCCCTCTGGGCCTCGTTGCTCAGTGGCCTTACGCGCAAACGGCTTCGATCAGCCGTGGCCAACTTGACGCCGACACGCCATCCGGGTATGTTTATACAGCGTCTAAACCAAAGGAGGCGGGCGATGGCCGAAGCGATTCTAGACATCAAGCACTGGGGCAACAACCTGGGCGTGCGCTTGCCTGCGGCGGTGGCGCGGGCGGCGAATTTACACGCCGATCAGCGCGTTAGGGTGGAGGTCGAGGCGGGGCGAGTGATCATCACGCCGGTGGCGGACGCACCGGTCACGCTCGAGCAGCGCCTGGCCCGCTACGATCCGGCGCGCCATGGCGGTGAGGCGATGGTGAGTGCCGCCGTCGGCGCCGAACAATGGTAGCCGCCGCCAAGCAGAGCTGGGTGCCCGAGCGGCAGGACGTCGTGTGGATCGACTGCAATCCGCAGGCCGGGCGCGAAATGCGCGATCGCCATCCGTTTCTGGTGCTCTCGCCGCGCAGCTTCAACGAACGCACTTCTCTGGTCATCGGCTTGCCCATGACCACTGCGGAATACAACGCCGACAATCCCTTTGCCGTGGTCGCTGGCGTAGCGGGCGGCGCAAGAGCGGGCAAGGTAAGCTATGTGCTTTGCCACCAACCGAAATCGTTCGACTGGCGCGTGCGCGACGCTGCCCCCCATCCGATGAAGCGTCTCACGGATGCTCGCTTTGCCGAGGTGTGTGGCGTGCTGAACCAGATTATGCAACTGGCCTGAGGGCTGGGGCTCTGGGCACTTGGTTGCTCGGCGTTGGCAAGGGTAACTGTTTGGTATATATCGTGTTTCTTTGGTTTGGACTGAACTCCACCGCTGAGGTTCGGTCCCTGCGGGACTCAGGGCCCGGGCCACCCGGGCCGTGGGCCTCGCGGCGCCGGCCGTGTCGGCTCGGCCCGTCGCTTCTACACGCCTGGCGCACCCATGGCTCACGGCTGTCGCAGGAACCCCAGGACCGCCCACACCGTCATTCCCGCGAAGGCGGGAACCCAGGCTAATGGTGTGGTTTTTCAGCCTGGGCCCCCGCCTCCGCGGGGGTGACGAAGGGGGCAAATTAGACCCTAAGGTCGTCCTGAAGCCCCTGCTCCGCGCTTCTGGCGATTGCCCGGACCCCTGGCTACCGACCATCAGGCCAGAGCGAATCGACAATCGCCCAGCGCCTATGGAAACCCAGTCCCAAAGGGACATCTTGAACCGCAGCAGTGGACTTCAGTCCGACGCCAAATATAACAAGCAATACCAGATGGTTATGTCGTGTGCCCCCGCGTCGCCGTTGAAGTGCGGCTCGCCGTTCTCCTGGCATCAGACCCTTAACCAATCGGTCGACGCCCCTCTCGTCGCTGGCGCCTTCCCCTTTCAGGGCGACCGTCGGGCGTTCACCCGGGTGAACGGCACGGGCAGTGCCGGTAGCGGCGCGTGGTGCGCGCCCCAAACTAGCGACCAGTCCTGACCGCGGCACCCGGAGCTCGGACCGCACGGTCCGCCAGCTCCGCAGCACCAGCGTGGGCGGCCAGCTCAGCGAAGAACAGCTCCCCGGCGCCCGCGGCAACAGCAACTTTGGCCGAGTTGACCGATACCTTGGCGTCCCCGACACTGACTCAGCCAGACCCGCCGGCCCTCCGCGCGCGTCCGCCTAGCCCACCGACCACCCAAGAGTACCTATGCCAGCAGTACAACGCTCCTTTTCGGCGCTGGCGGCCCTCGCCAGCCTGGCCGCGCTTGCCATGGCCTGCAGCAGCGGCCCGGACACGGCACCGCCTAAGCCCGACGCGGCGTCGGTCGATGGCGACACGGCGCCGTTTGAGCGCGAGGCGGCGCCGGCCGGGCTCGGCATCTACGGCTACGTCAACGGCTGCTTCACCGTCGAGGCCTACGATGGCGATCGCAAGGTGCGCTATCTGGTCGGCGGCAAGGACGGCTACGCTTTCAGCGGCGAGGCCCGGGAAGCCGGCGAGCGCTTCCACTTCCGCGCCACGGACCTGGCAAGCTACCTGCTCTATGACCGCGAGCGCCGCTACTTCACCGCTGAGACCGACGGCGCAGGCGCAGTGACCTTTGTGCGGCCCACCCAGCTCGACTCGGAGCTCGACCGCCTCGACGAGAAGTTCCGGTCACCGGCTGAGTGGATCCTCCAGGTGTCGACCCGCGACCCTAAGCGCTACCAGCTTCAGCACTACGCCACCGGGCGCTACCTGACGCTCGATGGCCTGACCAAGGACCCCGCTGCTGCCGCCGTAGTCGCCCTGCATCCGGCCGAGGGCTGCCAGACTTTTCCGGAGCTTGCGCTGGACGCCACGGGTACCGTCCAGCCGCGGCAGTGGCCCGACGGCGACCTGTGGGGCATCGCAGAGATCCACTCGCACATTTTCTCGGATGCCGGCTTCGGCGGCGGAGGGCTGTTCCACGGTGCGCCCTTCCATCGCCTCGGCGTCGAGCGGGCCTTGCCTGACTGCTCCAGGGTGCACGGGCCGGACGGCAAGCGCGACCTCATGGGCTACTTCTACGACGGCAATGTGGCCTTCGACTTCGCGGCTCTGCTGCCGATCCTCACCCAGGGCCAGGTTTCTACCTTCAACCACGCCACGGACGGCTACCCGACGTTCTCGCAGTGGCCCAACCCGCGCAAGCGCGCGACCCACCAGTCGATGTACTACCGTTGGATAGAGCGCGCCTACCTCGGAGGGCTGCGGCTCATAGTGCAACACGCCACCGGCAACAGCGTGATGTGCGAGCTCACCACCGCCGTCGGTGCACAGAAGACCCTCTACAGCTGCAACGACATGGTCAGCGTCGACCGCGCTATCGACCGCGCCTGGCAGCTCGAGCGCTACATCGACGCGCAGGCGGGCGGGCCAGGCAAGGGCTGGCTGCGGGTGGTCACCAGCCCCGCGCAGGCGCGTGCGGTCATTAGCCAGGGCAAGCTGGCGCTTGTGCTAGGTATCGAGATCTCCAACGTGTTCGACTGCTTCCTGACGCCCCCGGCGGGCTTTCCGCACTGCGACGAGGCGATGGTAAAACAGAAGCTCGATCACTATCGGCAGCGCGGGGTGCGAGCCATCTTCCCGGTGCACAAGTACGACAACGCCTTCTCGGCCGGTGACGGCTCGGATGGCATCATCGAGGTCGGCAACATGGTCAACAGCGGCCACGACTCGAACTTCGTGCAGGACTGCCCTGACATCTCAACTGCCTTTGACGGCGGCGGGGTGACCTTTGGCGGCCTGAACAAGCCGCGCGAGAAGTTCGACTCGCCGCCCCCCCACGAATTCAGCGGCTTCGTCGGCGACATCATCGGCACCATGGCG
>CAIXGW010000160.1 GCA_903919145.1 uncultured Myxococcales bacterium | reverse complement strand
TACAGCGCGCCCAGGTTGTTCATGGCGCCGTGCAGCTGCGGATTGAGCACCAGGGCTTCTTCAAAACGGCTGCGCGCCTTGGCCAGCTGGCCCTCTTGCAGCTCCACCAGGCCCAAGTGATACGCCGCCATCGAGCTCTTGGGAAAGCTGGCCAGGTGTTCAGCAAAGGCCGCGCGGGCATCGGCCAGCTCGCCGTCTCGCAACGCCACCACGCCATCGGCGAGACGCCCAGTCAGCGGCTCGGTCTCGACCCCGGGTCTGACTGGCCCATCGGGCAGCGTGCGGTCGCGATCAGGAAGACTCTTGGCCGAGCCGCAGCCCGCAAGGACGGTCAGCAGGGCCAGCTTAAGCAAATAGGAGGGAGCAGTTCGCATGGCGACCATAGTATCCATTCGGTTCTCAGGTGCAAGCTGGACGCAGGGCGCTGGCATCCCTACAATACCGGCCTTCAGGCGCGGCGGTACGGCTCTGCGATGGCGCGCCACCAGCTGCAGCGCCCAGCGCAATTCCGCCGCGAGGACCCATGTACAAGCCGACTTACGACCTGATCAAGCGCCTGCCCAAGACCGATCTGCACGTCCACCTGGACGGATCGCTGCGGATGGCGACGATCCTTGACCTGGCCCGCGAGCAGAAGGTCAAGCTTCCCTCCGAAGATCCCGACAAGCTGTTTCAGCTCATCTGCGCCGACAACGCCAAGTCGCTGACCGACTACCTGCGCGCCTTTGACATCACCCTAAGCGTGATGCAGACCGAAGAATCGCTGTACCGGACGGCCTACGAGCTGTGCGAAGACGCCGCCAGCGAGAACATCTGGTACATGGAGATCCGCTACTCGCCGATGCTGCACATGCAAAAAGGCTTGCCGCTGACCACCATTGTCGAGGCGGTGCTTGCCGGCATGCGCGACGCCAAGGCCAAGTTTGGCATCCGATCTGGCCTCATCATCTCGGCGCTGCGCCACACCGATCCCAAGTGGTCGCTGCGGCTGGCAGAGCTGGCGGTGGCCTACAAGAACCGCGGCGTGGTGGGCTACGACCTGGCCGGCGCCGAAGATGGCTTTCAGGCCCGCAAGTTTGCCTCGGCCTTCCACCTGATCCGCTCGAACAACGTCAACTGCACAGCCCATGCCGGCGAGGCGTTTGGCCCAGAGTCGATTCACCAAGCGCTGCACGACTGCGGCGCCCACCGCATCGGCCACGGCACGCGCCTGCGCGAAGATGGCGACCTTCTCAACTTCATTACCGATCACCGCATTCCGCTGGAGATCTGCCTGAAGTCCAATGTGCAGACCAAGGCCGTGGATGGCATCGAGTCCCACCCGGTGCAGTTCTACCACGACTACGGCGTGCGGGTGACCCTGAACACCGACAACCGCCTGATCACCAACACCACGATCTGCGACGAGTACATGCTGTACATCAAGACCTTTGACCCCAGCGTCTCTGATCTGCGCGAAGTGGTGGTCAACGGCTTCAAGTCGGCGTTTCAGTCTTACCGCTGGCGGCAGGACATGCTTGGCCGCGCTATTGTAGAGATCGACAGGGCCATTGCCGAAGAGAGCACCAAGCACCGCGAAGCCACCGGCGACGACGACGCAACCCAGATCAAGCGCGACCGCCGCGGCACCAGCCAGAAGATCTCGGACCGCCGCCGCATCGACAGTGCCGCCCTGCCCGCCGACGGCGGCCCGTCCAAGCTCTAGGCACCGCGATGCAACGCCATGCCCAGCGGTTTGCCCAGCCCGATCCGGCGCTGACCTTTGACGACGTGCTGCTGGTGCCCGCGGCCAGCAGCGTGCTGCCCCAGCAAGTGGTGGTCAGGACCCTGCTGTGTCGCGGCGTGGCCCTGCCCCTGCCCGTGCTGGCGGCGGCGATGGATACCGTGACAGAGGACGCGCTGGCGGCGGCGCTGGCCCGGCTGGGCGGTCTTGGGGTCCTGCACAAGAACCAGACGGTGCAGGCCCAGGCGGCCCAGGTCAGCTTGGTCAAAGCCTTGGATACCTCTAGGGATCCCCACGCGGCGGTGGACAGCCAGGGCCGCCTGCTGGTGGCTGCCGCGGTGGGCGCCGGTCCAGAAGGGCTTGCCAGAGCCAGCGCGCTGGTCCAGGCCGGCTGCGACCTGCTGGTGGTCGACACAGCCCACGGCCACAGCCACGGCGTGATCGAGGCGGTGCGGCGGCTGCGCGACCTGTGGCCCGATGTCCCGCTGATGGCCGGCAACATCGCCACCGCCGAAGCGGCCCAGGCCTTGGCCAAAGCCGGCGCCGACGCTGTGAAAATCGGCATTGGCCCGGGGTCGATCTGCACCACCCGCATGGTCGCCGGCGTGGGGATGCCGCAGCTGACGGCCGTGCTCGACTGCGCCGCCGCTGCCCGCGAGCTGGGGCTGGGCTCGGTGGCCGACGGCGGGGTCCGCTTCTCTGGCGATCTGGTCAAAGCCCTGGCGGCAGGCGCAGATGCGGTGATGCTGGGCTCGCTGTTTGCCGGGGCCGACGAAGCACCGGGCGAGCGCGTAGAGCTGAGTGGCCAAGCCTACAAGCGCTACCGCGGTATGGGCTCGGTGGGCGCCATGCAATTGGGAAGCAAAGACAGGTACTTTCAAGCAAGCACCTCAGACGCCGGCAAGCTGGTCCCAGAAGGCGTAGAGGGGCTGGTGGCCGCCAAGGGGCCGCTGGCCGAGCTGGTGCACCAGCTGATGGGCGGCCTGCGCGCGGGCATGGGCTACACCGGTGCCGCGACCCTGGCCGACCTGCGCCAAGCTCAGTTTGTGCGCATCACCGCCGCCGGCTTGAAAGAGAGCCACGTCCACGACCTGCACGCGATGGCGGCGGCGGTCAACTATCGCCCGTAGCTCGGATTCGCCGTTGTGGCCGCATCCACCAGACCCATGGGGTGGCCCAAGCGGCGTTACGGGCCCAAGTGCACCGGAATCCGCCGGGCGCCAAACGGCGGCTCATAGCGGCCAAAGCGGCCGGCGATGGCCGAGTGGCAGTGCAGGCACAGGCCGTCGTTGTCCAGGTCATAGGCCAGCAGCTCATACCAATCGCGGCGGATGACCGGGTGGCGGCACGACGGGCAAAAGGTGGTGCCGCCCTGGGTGTCGTGGATGTTGCCGGTGTAGACGTAGCGCAGCCCAGCGTCCAGGGCGATTTGCCTGGCGCGGCGCAAGGTAACGGGTGGCGTCGCGGCCACGTCGGTCATCTTGTAGTCGGGGTGAAAAGCCGAGAAGTGCAGCGGCACATCGGGCCCCAGCTCGCTGGCGCACCAGTGGGTCAGCTCGCGCAGCTGCTGGTCGTCGTCGTTGTAGCCGGGGATGAGCAGCGTGGTGATCTCCAGCCAGCAGTCGGTGTGGTGGTGCACGTAGGTCAAGGTGTCTAGCACGGGCTGCAGGTGACCACCGCACAGCTTGACGTAAAAATCTTCGCGAAAGCCCTTCAGATCGATGTTGGCCGCGTCCATCTTGGCGTAGAAGGCCTTGGCGGGCTCTTTGTGCATGTAGCCGGCTGTCACCGCTACGGTTTGGATGCCAAGGGCGTGGCAGGCATCGGCGGTGTCCATGGCGTATTCGGCAAAGATGACCGGGTCGTTGTAGGTAAAGGCCACACTGCGCGAGTCGCTGCGGTGGGCGGCGCCGGCGATGGCCTGGGGGGTCGCCGCGTCTTGCAACGTGTCCATCTGCCTGGATTTTGAGATGTCCCAGTTCTGGCAGAAGCGGCAAGCCAAGTTGCAGCCGGCCGTGCCAAAAGAGAACACGCTGGACCCCGGATAGAAGTGGTTCAGAGGCTTTTTCTCAATCGGGTCAATGCAAAAGCCCGAGCTGCGACCGTAGGTGGTCAGCAGCATCTGGCCGCCGCCGTTGGCGCGCACAAAGCAGGCCCCGCGCTGGCCGTCGCGCAGCTTGCAGTCGCGGGGGCAGAGGTCGCACTGGATGCGGCTGCCGTGGTCGTCGGTTGGCAGGGCGTGCCACCAGCGCGCTGGGGCCCCCGTCAGTGGAGGGGCTGATCCTGAGGCATGGGCGGTTCTTTCCATTTTTCGACCTCATAGCGGTAGACCTTGATGTCAGGTGACCAGAAATCTTGGGGAAATCCTGCCTTTTCTTTCAGATGGGCCAAGAAGCGCCGCGGGGTCGGCAGGGTCTCCCACACCTGCGGCAAGAAGGTGCCGCGGCGGCCGTACCCCTCCAAGATGAGGCCATCCACGCCCGGACGCAGCTGGGCCAACAGCTCGGCTTCGCTGGTGAATTCCATCGGCACTGGGGCACTGAGCAGCGACACTTCTACGCGGGTCTGGGCCAGCTCAGGCTTGGACAGCGCCTGGAAGCGCGGATCGCGAAAGGCAGCAGCCTCGGCATTGGCGCGGACATCGGCGTCCAGGTCGCGCCGAGCCTCCAATGTGCCGATACAGCCGCGCAATTCGCCGTGGCGGGTCAAGGTCACAAAGGTGGCGCCGCGGCGGTGCAGCGCCGGATGGTCCGGCTCTGGCGCGCAGGGAGCCCCCAAGGCCTCGGCAATGGCGTTGCGCGCCCTGACCAACAAAGCCTGACCCAAGGCTGCATCCATCTCAGGCCTCGGCAAAGGCAAAAGCGCCGTAGCCGACCACCCGCGAGCGATCGCCGGCGGTGTCGCCAGAGTTGCGCAGGTCCAGCAGCTGCGGGTGCAGGCCCTTGCGGCGGGCCACCTCCAGCAAGCCGTTGACCGGGGTGGCCCCGCAGGCCTGCTCTGGGCTGAACAGCCGGCGCAGGGCCAGGATATCGTCGGCAGTCGCGCGATCCAGCCGGCGCGCCTCGCCGTTGGGGTAGTAGTGCGACAAGTCGGTGCTGACCACAATCAGCGTCTCCGGCCCGCCCCACAGCAGCTCCAGGACCTCTGCCACTTCGGCCACCGTCACCCGGCCCACGGCCAGCGGCACGACCTTGAAATCGCCAAGGATCGACTGCAGAAACGGCAGCTGCACCTCCAGCGAGTGCTCGTTGGCGTGAACGGCATCGCTGCGCTTGACCTGACTCAGGGCCAAGACAGCTGCCACGGCGGGGTGGTCGATCTCTACAATGCCAAGCGGAGTGGCAAAAGCGTCAGCATTGGGCACGGCCAGACCGTCAATGGCCACCCGGTGGGCGGGCCCCATCAGCACCACGCGGTGGATCTCGTCTCGGCGGGCAGCCAGGGCGGCATAGGCACTGGCGGCAATCGGCCCCGAGTAGATGTAGCCCGCGTGCGGCACGATCAGCGCCTTGGGTGACACGTGGGGCTCCGGCGCCGACGCCAGCATCGCGTTGATATCCCCGGCTAGCTCCAGGGCATCTTGGGGGTAAAACATTCCGGCGACGGCCGGCGGACGGACGGCATGAAACATTATGGTGACCTCCTGGCCGCAAGGTAGGCCGGTCGCCACAGGTTTCAAGGCGCGTCAGCAATTTGGGCTGGGGGCTCGCCCAGGATGACCAGGGGGCCTAGGCCACCGCCGCCCTGCCCAGCTCAAAGCCGCGTCGGTAGGCCGCCAAGGCCGTCTCGGCAACGGCTTTCTTGCCGCCAAAGTTGAGCTCAATGGCGTGCTCGACTGACGCGCCGCTGACCACGCCGCTGGCGCCGACGTAGGCCCCAAGCATGACCATGTTGGCCGACTTCTCGCTGCCGGCGGCCTCGGCCAGGGTGTTGGCCGGCAGCTCGACCACGCGCAGGTCCGTGCGATCGGCGTGGCGATCAATCAGCGAGCTGTTGACCACCAGCAGGCCACCGGGGACCAGCGTGGGCTCAAACTTGTCGATCGACTGCTTGTTCATCACGATGGCGGCGCGGGCGTGCTGGACCACCGGCGAGGCGACCGGCTCGTCGTCCATCACCACCACGCAATTGGCTGTGCCGCCGCGCATTTCTGGCCCATAAGACGGCAGCCAGGTGACATGCCGCCCGTCTTGCATGGCCGCCTTGGCCAGGATCTTGCCAATCGCCATCAGCCCCTGGCCGCCAAATCCCGCCATCACCACATCATCCGTCATGACCCACTCCTGCGAGCCTGTCGCGATCCTCGCCGACCGGATCCCCGCCATCTAGCGTTGCTTTCAACCGTGGACCTTGAGGTCCGGGGTGTAGTGGTTCGCCGCCTCGGGTGCATGGCCCGGCTCGCGGAAGACCTGCAGCGGAAAGAACGGCACCATGTTGTGCTCCAGCCAGTGCATCGAGTCCGTGGGCGTCAGCCCCCAGCCGGTGGGGCAAGTGCTCAGCAGCTCTACAAAGGTAAAGCCCTGGTGCTGCAGCTCAAACGCTTGGCGAATCAGCTTCTTGGCCTTGATCACGTGCTTGGGCTGGCTCAGCGCACCGCGGGCGATGAACACCGGATCGACCAAGGTGTTGAGCATCTCAGACATGCGCACCGGGTGACCGCACTGCAGGGTGTCGCGGCCATAGGGCGAGGTGGTCGTCACCATGCCGGGCAGCGTGGTCGGCGCCATCTGGCCACCGGTCATGCCGTAGATGGCATTGTTCAGAAAGATCACGGTGATCTTCTCTCCGCGGTTGGCGGCGTGGATGATCTCGCTCATGCCGATCGACGCCAGGTCACCGTCGCCCTGGTAGGCAAAAACGTAGCGATCCTCTGGCAAAGACCGGCGCAAGCCCGTCGCCACCGCCGGCGCGCGACCGTGGGCCGCCTGCACCACGTCGAGGTCAAAGTACTCATAGGCCAGCACCGAGCAGCCGACCGGGCACACCGCGATCGTCCGGTCTTGGATGCCCATTTCCGACACGACCTCGGCGATCAGGCGATGGGCAATGCCGTGGGTACAGCCAGGGCAGTAGTGAAACTGGTTGGAGGTCAGGACCTCTGAGCGCTCAAACACCGTCTTGATATTAGGCATCTGCCCCTCCGTTCAGCCTTGGGCCACCAGCTTGTGGTGCAGCTTTTGAACCTGCGCGACCATCTCTTCTGACGTCGGCACCACGCCGCCGGTGCGGCCCCAGAACTCAACCGGCTTGCGGCCGGCGACCTGGGTGCGGATGTCCTGCACCAGCTGGCCCATGCTCATCTCGATCGACAGGAAGGCGCTGGTCGGCTCTACCAGCGTCTGAAACGCCTGTTGCGGAAACGGCCAGGCGCTGATCAGGCGGAACAGCCCCACGCGAATCCCCTGGGCGCGCAACACCTTGATGGCGCTCTTGGCGATGCGGGCGGTCGTGCCAAAGGCGCAAATGACGATCTCTGGCTGGTCGTCGGTCAGATAAAGCTCGGCGCGCTGCTCTTCTGCTTCCATGCGGCCAAACTTCTCAAACAGGTGCAGCACGTGCTTTTCTAGCGTCTCTGCATCCAGGTACAGCGAGTTGATGATGTTGCGCTTGCGGGTCGGCGGCTTGCCGGTGGTCGCCCACGGCTTTTCGGTAGTGGACTGCACGGTTGGCGCAAAAGTCACCGGCTCCATCATCTGGCCAATCAGCCCGTCTCCAATGACCACCACCGGGTTGCGGTACTTCTCTGACAGGTCAAAGGCTAGGCTCATCAGGTCCACCGCTTCTTGAACACTGGCGGGGGCCAGGACTATGGCCTTCTGGTCGCCGTGGCCAAAGCCGCGGGTCATCTGCAGGTAGTCGCCCTGCGACGGCGCGATGTTGCCCAGGCCCGGGCCGCCGCGCATGATGTTGACCACCACCGTGGGCACTTCCGAGCCAATCAGGTAAGAAAAGCCCTCGCTCATCAGAGACAGACCCGGGCTGGACGACGACGTCATGCAGCGCACACCGGCGGATCCGGCGCCGTACAGCATGTT
Organism: uncultured Myxococcales bacterium; assembly: GCA_903919145.1. Lineage (GTDB taxonomy): Bacteria > Myxococcota_A > UBA9042 > UBA9042 > UBA9042 > SXRM01. Next base: position 9,376 of record CAIXGW010000160.1, on the reverse strand, counting down.
GATCGACGCCACCTCGCTTTCGGCCTGGACAAACGTGCCGCCGACCTCTGGCAGCCGGGCCGACATGTACTCTGGAATCTCATTTTGCGGGGTGATCGGGTAGCCAAAGAAGTTCTTGCAGCCCGCGCGGATGGCCGCCTCGGCGATGGCCTCTGCCCCCTTCATCAGCAGCCGCTCGGGCGCTGGCGACGGCACAGCTTGGTCGACCGGAAGATTGGCGTCGTAGCCCATGGAATTCCTCGCAGCGTTGAGTGGCCAACTGTAGGCCTATACCTGGCTAGCTCTTGACCTTCTGCTCTTTGTAGACCGCAATGCCGCCCTCTGGGCACATCAGGGCACACAGTCCACAGGCTGAGCACTTCTCCTCGTTGTGGATGCCAATCGGGTGATAGCCCTTGGCGTTCATGTCACTGCCCTCATCCAGCAGGTGGTGTTGGCAGACTTCGATGCACAACCCGCAGGACTTGCAGCGGTCTTTGTCGATATGCACGTGGTTCATGACATCCTCATGGCTGCGCGGGCTGGCTGGCAAACACCACGCCGCCCTGGAACATTGGCTTGAGCTGGCGCTGAACGGGCAGCAGAGGCGGCAGCGGACCCGCCAGCTCGCCCAGCGCCTCTAGCTCTTGCAGCAAGCTGCCCGTCACCCCGACCATCACCACCGGCAGGCCCAGCTGCGCGGCTACCAGGCGGGTGAACTCCAGGCCGCCCAACACGTCTTGCAGCGTGGTGTCGTCCAGGTAGTGGCTGTTGGACACCAGGCCGGTCAGCACCACCCGCGCGGCCGCGGCGATCCGGCCGGCGGCATCGACCACCCGATCGACCGAATTCATGAAGGGCCGATTGCGGTTGAGCACCAGCAGCAGGTCGTGGGGGGCCGCGTTCATCACGTCAGACAGCGAGCCCAGGGCCTTGGCGCCCGTGGGGTCTCCGCCAACGTCCAGGATGAGGCGAGTCGTGGGTTCGGCGATGGCGGCGCGCATTTCTGCGGTCAGAATGGGCAGATCACTGGCGGCCAGCGCCGCGGGAGGCTGCAGCAGACCCACGCCCTGGGCCAGCAGCCCCAGCGCCGCTTCGCGCGAGCGGAAGTACGGCTTGAGCACGTCGAGATCGGCCAGCTGGACGCGGTCAAAGCCGCACTGCTGCGGGCCACGGCGCGCCAGGTCCTGCCCCGCCAAGCCGGCAATAGCCAGGGCCAGCTCGCTCTTGCCGCTGCCAAATGGACCAATGAAAGCGGTAACCCGCTGCAAGCCCGGCAGGACAGCAAGCGTCTGGTCAGAGACGGCTGCGGTGGGTGCGTCAGCGTTGGCGGTGGGCATCTGCGGTGGCTCCAGGACGGGCACGGCAAGCTCTGGCTCGCCCTGCCAAGCGATTGTGCGCTGGCGGCAGCCCCCGCTCAATGGCAAAACCGCTACAGTGGTCACAGGGTTGTCAGGACCGGTCCGGCAGGTATACCCTTGCTGCGGGTGGCGAGAGCCGAAGGAGGACTCAGTGCTTACGCAAGACTCAAAGGCGCGTCCGGGCAGCAAGCCGGCGGCGGCAGCCGCCAAACCTGCAGCGAAGCAAGGCCCTGGGTCTGCTGCCAAGCCGGCCCCCAAGCCGGCGCCAAGGGCAGCCTCCAAGCCCGCGCCAGGCCCAGCGCACAAGCCTGCCCAGCCACCCTCCGCCAAGGCGGCCGCCAAGCCGGGTCAGGCTGCTGCCAAGGCCGGCGGATATGGGGCCCAGCAGCAGGCCCAATCGCCGGCTGGCAAGCCAATTCACGCCCAAGGCGCTACGCTTATCAACAACCGGCCAGAGCGCGAGCAAGGCAAGCCTGCCGGGCAGGACGCCAGCAAGGAAAAGCCCCGCGCGCCTGGCTCTTTCTTGGTCAACGGCCAGCCGTTTGCCTCCCTGGCAGAAGTGCACGACTGGCTGATGGCCGCCCAGCCGGCGGACCCGCAGATCGTCATCCAGGCGACCCCGGGCAGCCAGGTCGACGTCAGCGCCCAGACCACCTGGCACTACTACAAGCCCAACCAGAAAATCATCTTGGACGGCCAAGGGGCAGCCGTGACCGGACTGCAAAACGGCCGGCCCTCGATGGGTTATTTCCTGTCTTACCGGCCGGCGATCGGCCAGCAGAACACCGCAGAGACGCCGGCCGCGGCCAACCTGGAGGTGCGCAACCTGAGCATTCGCGGCTTTGAGGCCGGCGGCATTGAGATCTCGCCGCAGATCCTGGCGGGCAAGCAGAACGAGTGGGACGGCGGGCTGCAGGCGTTTGTCAGCGACGCCATGATCGACAACGTGAATTTTCAGGATCTGGGCAACGCCAAGACCGCGCGCAAAGACCGGGTGTGGAACAACCTGCGCTTTGGCGCGGCCGGGGTGATGATGCGCGGTGTGCAGGACTCCACGGTGCAGAATTGCTCTTTTGAAGGCCTGACCAACGGCGAGATGACCTACAACAACACCGACGACAAGGGCAACGCCACCAGCGAGAGCAAGGGCGGCAACCACCTGTTCCACGCCGTGTACTTGCGAGACAGCTCGTCCAAAAACGTGGTCCAGAACAACACCTTTGACACGGTGGGCGGCGACCCGGTGCGCGTATCCAACGCCTCGAACGACAACACCATCCAGGGCAACAAGGCCCACAACACTGGCCAAAATGGCTTGGTGTCCAACTGGTTCAACTCGGCCAAAGGCGAAAAGGACTCCAGCGGCACCATGGTCCGCGACAACACCCTGGGCCGCACCCACGCAGAGGGCGGCAGCCACGCGGGCGCGGCCAAGGGCGCTGGCAAAGGCGCCGCCAAGGGCGCTGACAAGAGCAAGGCCAAGCAGCTGGCCGCCTATACCCGCAAGGAATCCAAGGGTAAGCAGGCGGCGGTCAGCAACACGGCAGTGTGACGCTGGCCCCACAGGCTACGGCTGCAAGGCCCGCTTGATCTGGCCTTTCACGCCGAATTCCGCTTGGGCCCAGTGGGTTTTTCAGTGATGTGGTTTTGGCGATGGCGCGCGCGGTCGACTTTGTCAGCCACGCCTAGCCCGCTACGCCACGGGGTCGAAGCTCCACGCGGGCGCCCGCTCAACGAACGCTCTGCTCTCTGAAAGTCATTGCAGAATAGCGGAATGCGCGTGACCAATGGCTAGCTGCGGCCCTCGAGCCGGCTTGGGCAGGACACCTGGCGCAGCAATCCCCTACCGCTTCTGCGCCAGCTTGGCGGCGGACGCGTTGTAGAACTGCACATAGCGGTTGCTCATGATCTTGGCCACGGTCGCCCACGGGATCACTTTGTCGTTGCCTACGCCCTCTTGGTCCTTGCCCAAGCTCTTCTTGCCATCGCCGCGGTCGTTGAGCTTGCTGTAGCCAAACTCCCCCTGGGCGTTGCCGACGGGCGATCCCCAGGGGTCGTCGGTCAAGATGCCGTCCCCCTGCACCCACTGAACGCGAACCACGTGGCGGAATCCACCGTTCTGGATGCCCATGGTCGCCGAAGCCCCCGACTGCAGCCTCGGCAGCGCCATGCTTAGGAACCACTGCTTGGCGTCGGCGGCCGAGCTGAAGGCGGGCGTGTCGATGTGCTCGGCCTGCAGGCCCTGGTCTCTGGCCAGCTTCAGGCGGGCTTTCTCGTCGGTCCGCGACCCCATGCCCTTGGCGTAGAAGCGCTCGTACAGCTGCTCTTCGGCCTGCTTGCCCCGCGCCGCCTCGTGGTAGTTGAGGCCCAGCGCTTCAAAGGCCATCGCTTGGCTGGTGAAATTGCAGGTGGTGTCGGGGTCTTGGGCGTTGTCGCGCTGGTTGCGGTAGCTCGGCGCCGCCGCCAGCTGACGGTAGGCCTCGGACCGCTCTGCCGCTGGCAGCCGATCGCCCATTTCCTCAATCATTTGGCGGGCGCGCAGAATGCCGTCGGGATTGCCCTTGGCCCCAGCGATGGCGGCCTTCAGCTCGCGGGACTGAATGTTGCCCGAACTGCCGCCGCCCGCGCCGCCTCCGCCGAACAGGCGGGCAAAGAAGCCGCCCCCTTGCTCCTTGGGGCGAACCTCTGCTCGCTGCGCTTGGTAGCCAGCAGCCGCTCCGGGCTTCACTGGCTGCGCGGGCTTGGCTGCTGCGCCCGCAGGCGCGCTGGTTGGCTTGGCCGCGGCCTTGGCCGGCTTTGGATGCATCGATGGCATGGAACCCCCTGAGTCGAGTCTACTGAGCTTCAGGTTTGGCGTCGACGGTTAGGGTCCAATGGGTCTTGCCGCCTGGTGCACCCACACCCCGGCGGACCCACGAGGCCGCCACAGCTGGGTCGCAGGCCCGAGAGGTAGGCGCGCCGGTTGGTCCCGACAGTCCGGTAGGGAATGTCTGATCGCTGAAATCGCTGAGCTTTGTCTGGATGACTGCCGAGTCCGTGGTCAGGCAGGCCAGCGTCGGCACTGACGTGACGGACAGGCCCGACAGTCCGGTAGGGAATGTCTGATCGCTGAAATCGCTGAGCTTTGTCTGGACGACTGCAGAGTCCCTGGTCAGGCATGCCAGCGTCGGCACTGACCTGACGGACAGGCCCGACAGTCCGGTAGGGAATGTCTGATCGCTGAAATCACTGAGCTTTGTCTGGACGACTGCCGAGTCCCTGGTCAGGCATGCCAGCGTCGGCACTGACGTGACGGACCGTCCCGACAGTCCGGTAGGGAATGTCTGATCGCTGAAATCGCTGAGCTTTGTCTAAGCAGACGCGGCTTGGTGCACCGCAAGGTCCAAGGGACCTAGCGAGCTTCCACCTTGTAGAGCGCCAAAGGCAACTCTGCCGCGTCGCCGTAGTTGTTGAGCCAGACGTCGCCATGGTTGGGCACCGTCCGCTGAAACACAGGAACAAGCTTGGCACTTTTTCGCAGCTGCCGGCAGGCTGGATGCTCGTTCAACCCCGCAGGGGGCGGCTGCCCGTCGGGCCGCCACGCCGCAAAACAGCGCACACCGGCAAAGAAGTAGGTGGGATGGCCAGGGTCTGGCCTCTCCAGCCACGCTGCGACCGAGCTCAACCGCGCTTGGCCGACGGGCGGCTTGACCAGGTAGTCGGGAAAGTGCAGCTGGGTGGTGGACTCCCGGCCGACTTGCTTGGGCACACGGTCCTCGGTGCTCAAGCGGATCAGCGTGTAGGGACCGGCGGGCAGATGGGTCAGGGCATCGCGAAGGAAGAGCTCCTCGGCGCGCTCATTGCTGGGGGCCCACAGAAAGGGGACGGTAAAGGCTGCAGAAACCGCCATTGCCGCCCACGTCGCCAGCGCCACGCGGGAGCGCCCGACCACCGACCCCATGCGGCTCTGAACCAGCCGGTCCAAGCCAGCCGCGGCAAGCATGCACACGAATAGCGCGGCAGGGGCTTGCACGCGCGCCATGTTGCCGCGGTCGACATCCGGCGCCACGGCCAGCACGCAGACTACTGCCATCGCGGCCAGGGGCCACAGCTTGCGCTCGCGCAATGCCGGCAGGGCCACAAGCAAGATCCCCAGCGGAAACAACGATGGCCGCAGCAGGACGTTGGACAGCGTCAGCGCAATGCCCAACCGACCGACCAAAGCCGCTGGCTCCGGCAGCAGCGGCAGCCCGGCTTGCATCAGGTTGATCAGCTGCGGCACCAGCAGAGTCCCCGTGCCTAGCCACAACAGCGCGGTGGGAAGGGTTGGCCGGCCCAGCGCACGTGGCCTCTCACCCCGCACGGTCCACAGCGCCAAGTAGGCCAGAAGCGGAGCCAGAAGGACCATTTCTACGCGGCTGGTCATCGCCAGCACCAGCAAGACCAAGCTGCCAGACAGGGCCAGGCGCGACCGCGTCTGCGCAAACTCTAGCCACAGCAGCAGCCCGCCAGAAAGCCACCACAGGGTCGGCACGTGGTTGGCCTCAGAATTGTCCAGCTGAATCAGCAGAGGCGTTGCGGCCAGCAGCCACAGGAATCGGACCGCCCGCACCTTGCTGCCCAGCAGCTGCAGCGCCAGCGCCGCGTGCAACGGCAAAGCCAAGACTCCGACCAGGGAGTTGACGGCCATCAGCGACCGGTGGTCCAGGGGCAACATCGCAAAAGCCATGTGGTACAGGGCAGACGCGCCGATGCCGTAGTGGTTGACGGGTACCAGCTGGATAGCGGTCTCGGTCATCCGGTAGCCAATGAACACCATGGTCAGCCACAGCGGAGCCACCGCCCAGCGCAGCACAGCGGCGACAACCAGGGCAGCCGCACTCCAGCGCTCCTGCAGTGGCTCTTCAGCCCGCCACAGCCGCCACGCCCGGCGATAGGCCAGCGGCAAGGCGACCAATGACAAGCCGAGCAGCAGCACCGCCACTGCTGCGTGGAGCAGCGAGACTAGCTCAGCAGGCAGCTGCAGGACGCTCATCCGCGCCGCCTTCGCCGCGCTAGCCCCAGCGCCGTCCACGCCAAGGTCGCGACGCCTGCCACCATGGCGGCAAACGCTTTGGGCGCCAACAACTGGTGCAGGAAAGAGCCGGGGTCAAAAAGCTCAGTAGGCGCTGCCCTCTTCTCGCGCACGGCCAGCAGGTGCTCGCGCATGTGGCGGACCCGCTGCTGCTTAGATGGACTCGGTGCGTCGCCGTGGCTCAGCTTGGGGTCGGTCATGGCGATGTAGCGGTCGAGGTCGGCGATGCTGCGGTCCAAGTCTTTGTTCTGAAATATCTCTGCGCGACAGTAGAAGGCGTCAGGGTCAAACTCTGCGCCCATGGCCACCGCCTGCTCAATGGCCAGTTCCGCCTCGCGCTGCTGGCCCAAGCGGAAGTGGCTGACAGCCAGATAGATATGCAGCCGAGGCTCGCTCTGGAATTCCGGAGCGGCGCGGTCCAAGTAGCGCAGCGCAGCGCGGTACAGGTCTGGCTTGCCCTCTTCACCCACCGCATTGTTGTGTGCCGCATAGTGTGAGGCGACGCTCGCGACAAACTGCTTCAGGGCATCGTCGCGGTGCAAGTCGGCCTCATCGCGCAGATCTTGCGCTTTTTGCGCGGTCAGGCCCGACCGGGCCAGCGAGTCGACGATGTGGCCGAGAATCGCTTTGGGCTTGGTCCTGGCCAGCTCAACAAAAACTTCGAGGGCGCCTTGATAGTCGCCCGCGCGGTGAAGCGCTACAGCTTGGCGAAAGATGGGGGCGGTCTTGGGGTCGTCGATGGCGGCCTGGCTCGGCGGCGGCGCGTCCAGCAAAACAGGTACTGCACGCGGCTTGGCGGGCGGAGGCAGCAGAACCCATCTGAATTCAGCTTCATTCTTTCGAATAAGGCCCTCTAGCGTGGCCAGAACCACAGAGGGATCGCCGCTGCGAACCGTCACGGCAAAGTGCTGGCTGGTGATGGCCGCGGCCGTGACCGCGTGCCGATGGTGCAGCTCCAGGACCAAGGCCCTATCGCCGTCACACTTGTAGTGCGCGACCACCATCCGCTGTTCGATGGCGCCATTCTGCAGCTTGCAGCCGCCTGGCAGCCCCCGGTCTTGCCCAAGCAGCTCCGCCACCAGCGCGTCCTGTCCAGCTGGTATGACGTAATCGGCAGGCAATGCACCATGTTCCGGTGCGGCGGGTGCTGCTGCTGCCGCTGCCAGCCTCCACTCCAGAGCGCCCGCCGCGACCATGGCCAGTACACCGCTCCAACTAGGTCCCCGCCCGCTTGCCACTGCCAACCACCGCCTTTCCCAAGTGCCGCCCAAGCCTAGACTTCGGTTTTGAGGTTACATGGCCAGACCAAGGCGGTCAACGCGGGCCTCGCTCAGGTTGTCGGCGGCCAAGCGGCGCGGACACCAAAGGCGCTCGTGAGTTCATCCTTGCCTCCGCGGGCTACCATCGCTTGACCCAAAGAGCTGATCAGGCATTGCCTACGGGACTGTCGGCCGAGCCACGGCACGGTGGTGGACTGGGGCGTAATTGGCCTTGGCAGCTTGGACGGAAGGAGCTGCGTCATCTCGCCCTTTCGCACCGCGCGCAGAGTGAGCGCCCTGGCTGCGCGAGACCGGCTGGCCAGAGTGGCCGTGCACGAAGCCGGCCATACCTTCAACTTGGAGCACTGCCCGAGCAGCGGTTGCCTGATGCAGGACGCCAACGGCAAGGTCGCGACCACCGACCGCGAGGATGACCTGTGCCCCGTGTGCCGGCGCGCGCTGGCGGCCAAGGGCATCGCGGTGCCGGACAAAGTCGCCAAGCCGTAGACCCGGTAGCGCCGCGCGCGTCCGTGGCCAAGCTTCTGCAGCCAAGCGCGTTGTCCTGGAGTGGGCGGTCGCCGAATTCATCATGCATGGCATGGGCTTGACAATGCCCAGGGGTCTTCCCCTCGTACGCCAACTCCGAAGTCCGCAATGAGTTCCCAGCGGCGAATTGGCGTACTGCGGGGTGAAGCGCGATGGCGCGCGAGGGGCCGGCGAGGCCCCCAAACATTGGACAGCGGCGTGCCGCAAACCCGACGCGCAATTCGGGTTTGCGGCGCTAGAGCCCTTCGACCGCAGCGCGGCGCTTGCGCTCGTATTCCTCTTCCGTCAGAAGACCTTGGTCGCGCAAGCGCTTGAGCTCTTCGAGCTTTTGGGCTGCTGGCGACCGCCCAGCTTCAGGCGCTACCCCGCCCTCTGGGCTGCAACCGGTCGACGCCACATTGCGTTGCAGCGTGAACCGGTCTTTGGAAACAGCCAGCGGAGGCTGGGGACCCGTGGGTAGAACCAGCAGCGAAGCCAGCCCCCACACTGCCCCTGCCGCAATCAACGCCACCCCTGCGAAAACGGCCCCATTGCCGGGTGGTTGCGGCTCAGTGCCGCTGAAGAAGGGATCGCTGAAGTGCTGGTCGTGAAACGCTTTGAGCTCTTCGTAGTCAGCCGTTTGAGCCCCGTGGATCAGCAGACTGGTGGCCCCAGCCGCCATCAGACCCAGCGAGGCAATCACGTCCATGGGCCGGCCGGCAACGTCATGGACCGTGTTTACCGGGCGCTGCATCGTGATTTCAACGCGCTGGGCGCAGTAGCGCTCCCTATGTGTATCGACCTGACCGGTACCCGCACTGGCCTCGACGCCAACGCGGCCCAGAGGTCGGTACACGCGCAATTCACCAGTGCTCGCAGTCGTCTCTGTGTGGTCCAGCATCCGCGGGGCACCTAGCGGCCGGCGCGCGACCTCTACGGCATCGCCGTAATACCGCTGAGCGGCCCAATGGGTGCAAGAGGTTTGGGCCACGGAAGCGATGGCGAAGCCGACGAACCAGTGCTGCCAACCGAATTGTGATGCCACAGTTGCCTCTCTCGCCACCGCAAGCCATTGAGCTAAAGGTCAGATTCTGGCCGGTCTTGCGTCCAATGCGAAGGTCCCCCAAACACCCCGACCGCCCATTGGACCGCCCCGTCAGCGCCAGGGGGCCCCTGACCAAGACCATGCCAGCCGTCAG
>CAIXGW010000159.1 GCA_903919145.1 uncultured Myxococcales bacterium | reverse complement strand
TTCCCCTGCCGGGCAAGCCGACTATTCGCCACTGGCTGGGTAGTGCACCTTTGGTGCAACTTGGCGCTTTTGCCCCGAACGCCAAGCTACGCCCGCTGGTGGTCCAGGCCGGAGCGCTGGCTCCTCGCCGGCGGGACAAGCCGCAGCCGGCAGGTCACGACTGCCAGGTGGCGCTGACCGATGCCGAGCTGGCTCATCACGCGGTCGAGCAGGCCCGGCAGACGTCTGGCCGGCCAAAGGCGATGCCGCTTTTTGGCCTGATGTGAAAGGCCCATACACCGCATGTCTGCATGTCAGGGATAATTCAGGCTGGAAGTCGTGTATAGAAGCCTGTGCGACGGTGGAGGCCATGTAGGTTGCCGCGCCAGAAGGGACAACGGCCGCCCAAGGGCACTCCCACCCTGTGGCCCTGTTGTACCCAAGACCACCAGGGCAGGCCTGACCCCTGTCTACCCGACCCCTACTCAGGATCGCAGACCCCGTCGCAAGTCTGCACCACCTGGCCATTGGGTCGCAGAAACTGGTCGACCTGGTTCATGGAAGCCTTCAGCCCGCGCTGACCGTTGTGCACGGGATTGCCGCCATCGGCGCCGATGCCAAGCTTGTCTAAAGGCTTGTAGCCCATGTCGAATTCGACCAGTGCTGCCGCCAGCGGGCCGGCCTTGCCCACCAAGCCAAACACTGGTCGCGGCGCTGGCGTCAACAGCGGCAGCCCCAGCGCCCGGGCGTGCACGTGGGTGGCCAGGTTGGGCACCTGGGTGTCGGAGAGGCCTGCGTGCATCAGGACCTGTCGCTGGGTCGGGTTGCCGGGCAGTGGGCCGGTGTAGCCCAGCGCCGACTCCATCAGCCACGGCGCGTAGGTAATCGGGTCAATGCGCTCTAGCGGTGTGCCCAGCAGCAGCGCCACGCGGGTAGAGCCCTGCACCGAGCCGGTGGCGCCCTCCAGCAGGCCCAAGAACGTGTCAAACGGCGCGGCCCGCGACATCATCAGGCCAAAGCCCGCGCCCCCCACGCCCAGGGCGGCGCGCTGCAGCCGCGGATTCAGCGCCACCTGGGTGCCGCCCAGGATGTGGCCCTGGCTCAAGCCGTAGAAGTAGATCTGGCTGCTGTCGGCGGCGCTCTTGCCGGCCAGCAGCGCCTGGGGCAGCTGCCACAAGCCGTGCTGGGCCGCCCAGCTCAGGGCCAGCTGGTTGACCATGCCCTGGTGGGTGCGCTCGACAAAGCGCGGCGCCGTGTTGGGGGCGGTCAGCAGGTCGGCGACCAGAAAGGCGGCGTCGGGAAAGGACATGCCCCACCAGTCGACCGCCATGCCCACCATGCCGGCGTGGTCGAGGAATTCGCCGACAAAGCCCTCATACAGCTCGGCCCGCGAGCCAAAAAAGCCATGGCCAAACTGCAGGATCCGCGCTGGGGCCGGCTTGGCGCCGCTGGCCACGCTGTGGGGAATCACCAAAGAGAAAGGCACGCTGGTCAGGCCATTGAGGCGGACCTGGCCCTGGCTGTCGCGCGCCAACCGCGCCCCCGCGGCTGCATCTTCCATCACCAGCGGCACCTGCAGCGTGCCAGACAGGCGCAGGGCGATGTGCGACGTGGGATTCACCAGCACTTCTGTGAGGGTGGCCTGCATCGGCAGCTCGGCCAGCTGCTGCAGCGCCAGCGCCCGCGCCCGCAGCATGTCGCCAGCGGCCGAGGTCTGGGTGCGGGTGGTAAAGCTCCAGGCCAGCAGCAGATCCTGACGGGCCACGCCGGCCTTCTGCAGCGGCGCAAACACCTGGGTCTCCCACACGGGTGCCAGTTTCTGCAGCTCTGGCAGGGGCTTGCCGTCTCGCAGGCTCAGAAAGCCAGCCGGCGGGGCTGGCGTGGTGCCATTGGCCCCCAGCACACCGCCCTGGGGCCCCTGGGCGCGCAGCGCCACGGCGTAGGTCTGACCGGGGCGCAACGGCTCGACCGGCCGCAGGATCAGCACCCGGTCCTGCACCTGCGGCGGCCGCGAGTCGACGTCGCAGAAGTGCGGGATCGCCTTGCCGGTGCTGACTTCGACCAGCAGCGTGGGGTGGCCGGGCTGGGTAGAAGTCGAGAAATCGGGGTTGATCTGATCGCCCACATAGCCCGGCGTCAGGTTGGTGGCCGTGACCCCCGCGGGCAGGCGCACGCCGATCTGCGGCAGGATCGGAAAGCCATCTGCCCCGTAGTCGTTGATGAAGTCGATGGGCGTGCCGGGCAGGGCGGCGTCGTCGGGGTTGGGGCGCTGCGGCGCCGGCTTGGGCGGCAGGTGCAGGCGCGGTCCGCCGGCGGGGCTGGCGCGGTACCAGTCGGACGGCCACGGGTACAGGCAATCCCAAGAGGCTGCCAGGGGTTGGCACTGGTCGGGGGTGGTGGCAGCCTGCCAGGCGGCGGGCGGCGGATCGGCCGCGGCTGGCGGGCCGCTGGCGTCGCCGGCATCCGCTCCGCCGTCGGCCTTGGCATCTGCTGCCGCGCTGGTGCCCTCTTGGCTGCAGCTGGCGGCGCAAAGTCCCACGACGGCGGCGGTGGCCGCCAGGGTTACCCGCGAGGTGATAAAGTGGATCATGGCCATGGTACCCTCTAGGCGGCAAAAAAGGCAGGCAGCCAGCGGCCCAACGGCCCCTGTGGAGGCTACGTCGGCGGGTCGGCTCCGTCAAACGGCGCCGCCGCCTTGGCCCTTGACCGCCGCCCCTTGACGCCAACCGCCGCGGCTGGCCAGATCGGCGGCGCGGCCGCGCCTCCTAGCCCAGCGCCCCCCTCTCTGCGCCCAACAGCACCCTCCATCACTCAACAGCACCCAGTACCACCCAGCCGCCAGGAGTCTCCATGGTCAAAGTCAACGTTTACCTCAACTTTGCCGGCGGTACCGAAGAGGCCTTTGCTTTCTACCGCTCTGTGTTTGGCGGAGAAATCCGCGAATTCAGGCGCTTTGGTGACATCCCCGGCATGACCGGAACGCCCGAAGAGCTGCGGCGGGTGATGCACATTGAGCTGCCCATCGGCGACCAGTTTGTGCTGATGGCCAGCGACACGCCGGCGGCCGACCCGGTCAGCGGCCAGGGCTACCGCCTGCACGCCGGCAACAACGTCTACTTGTCTCTGCATCCCGACAGCCAAGCCGAGGCCCGCCGGGTGTTTGACGCACTGTCGGCGGGTGGCGTCATTGAGTCTGAGCTGGTGCCGATGTTCTGGGGCTCGCTGTATGCGTCGTTTGCCGATCGCTTTGGCGTGCAGTGGATGATCGACTGCCCGCTGACCCATCCGCCACAGTGACCTGTGCGGTAGGCGCTGTGCCGCAACGTCGCTAGCCTTTCAACGGAGCCCCCATGAGCCGCATGTCTTGCCAGAACAGAGCCCTGGTCGCCCCTTTGCTGGTCGCCGCCCTGGCCGTGGCCTGTCAGTCGGCCCAAGAGCCGCCGGCCCCCGCCGCCGCGCCAGTGCCGGCGGCCCAACCCCTGGCCTCGGCAGGCGATCCGCTGGCGTGGGTCAACCCGCTGATTGGCAGCCAGGGCCCGGGCAACGTGTTTGTGGGCGCCAGCCTGCCGCACGGCGCCATCAAGCTGGGGCCTGACACAGCCAACGGCGGCGGCAGTCTGGAGGGCTATGCGTACGAATCCAGCAAGATGCAAGGTTTCTCTCACACCCACCTGGACGGGCCGGGCGGATCGGCCTACGGCTACAGCCAGGTCCTGGTGCTGCCCCAGGCCGGCACGCTGGTGGTCGATGAAGCCAAGCGCCCAGTGGCCTTTGACCGCCAGAGCGAGGTCGCCACGCCGGCCTACTATGCGGCCACCCTGGGGCCCAGCAAGATCCGCGCTGAGGTCGCGGCAGCTGCCCATTGTGGGCGCCATCGCTACACTTTTGCCGCCCAGCTGCCTGGCCAAGAGCGCCCGCGAATCCTGGTGGACCTGGGCCACACCCGCGGCGACAGCACCGGCGGCCACCTGGAGATCGGCGCCAGCGGCTTGCGGGCCCGCGCGGACTACACCGTCCATCCGGTGCTTTCGACGTTGTTGTCGCAGACTTCGCCGGCCACCGGCTTGGCTACCGTCTACGTGGCGGCGCAGTTCTCCAAGCCGATTGTCGCGGTTGGCACGGCCAAGAATGGCAAGGTAGGGGACACCGCCGACCCGGTTGGACCCGCCAACCTCAAGGACGACGGGCAGTACCTGCTGGGCTGGGCCGAATTCGCCGCCAACGCCGCCACGGAGACCACGGTGGAGGCCTGCGTCTGCCTGTCTTGGCTCTCTCAAGACCAGGCTGACGGCTACGCCAAATCCGCCGGCTGCGCAGCCAGTTTTGAAGAGACGCGCGCGGCCAGTGAGTTGGCGTGGCGCGGCCTGCTGGACCGGGTGCGGGTCCAAGGCGCGGGCCAGGCCGAGCGAATCCGCTTGTACACCGCGCTTTACCACAGCCTGCTGCAGCCCGCCGACTACAGCGAAGAAGGGCAGTTCTGGAACGGCATGACCAACCCGCCCAAAGCCCAGTCGACCGAGGGGCGCCGCTACTTTACCGACGACTGGTGCGCCTGGGACACCGCGCGGACCACCCACCCGCTGCTGACCCTGCTGGAGCCAGAGGTGGTAGAGGACATGGCGCAATCGCTGGTATGGCAGGGCGAGGCCAATGGGTTTCTGCCCAAGTGCACCTGGCAGGCGACCGGCGACTCGCGGGTGATGACCGCCAACTTTCCCTATGCGACCCTGGCCGCGGCGATCGCCAAGAACCTGCGCGGTTTTGACACCAAGAGCGCGCTGGCCCTGATGATCAAGGGCGCCACCCAAGACGTGTTTCCCTTTGGCGACAAGGGCGGTTGCGGCTACTTCAACCAGGGCACGCCGCCGTCCTACGTCGACCAAGGCTGGGTGACCAGCGAGTGCGACAGCGGCCAAGCCACGTCGATGACCCTGGAACACGCCTACCACGACTGGTGCCTGGCTCAGGCAGCGGATGCGCTGGGTGACACGGCCACGGCCAAGAAATTCCTAGCGCGCTCAGGCAATTGGCGCAATGTGTGGAATCCGGCGCAGCGCTTTCCGCAGTCGCGCAGGGCCGATGGCAGCTGGGTAGAGCCGTTTGATCCGAGCTCGATGCTGGGCTTTACGGAAGCCAATGCTTGGATTTATCAGTGGTTTGTCCCCCACGATCCCTGTGGCTTGGCCGAGGCCCTGGGGGGCCGTGCCGCCGCCCTTCAGCGCCTGGATGAGTTCTTTGCCGGTCACTTTGACATGAGCAACGAGCCGGACTTCCACGCGCCGTGGCTGTACCAGGACTATGGCCGGCCCGACCGCACCGTAGAAGTGCTGGACGGCCTGCTCAAGCAGCACTTCACCAGCGATCCTGGCGGTTTGCCCGGCAATGACGACGCAGGGGCCACGTCAGCCTGGTATGCGCTGGCGGCGCTGGGGCTCTATCCCGTGGCGCCGGGCGATGACTGGTGGCGGATCAGCACCCCGCTGTTCAGCCAGAGCTCGCTGGTCATTGGCAAGGCGGTGGTGCGCATCGAGACCACTAGCGCCCAGCCCACCGACCGCTACATCCTTGCCGCCAGCTGGAACGGCAAGGCGCTGGCGGAGCCGCGCATCCGCCACCTCGACCTGGCCAAGGGCGGCACGCTCAAGCTGGAGCTGGGCGCCAAGCCTGCCACCTGGGGCAAGCAAGGGCTGTGCCCCAAGACCGCGCCGTGACCCGGATCCAAGAAGCGGCTTGGGTGCTTAGGGCAGTTAGTGCCAGCCCCAGTCCAGCGCGCCAGCATCGGCGGCGCCGTCGGTCCGCGTGGTGTACTTGCCCCAGCCAAACAGGCTGGCCGCCGCGCCACCCCCCGGGTTGACCGCTGGCGAGTCCTTGGCTTGGCTGCTGGCCGTCTGCGCCAGGTAGTAGCTGCCCTTGGGTCCCGAGGCAAATAGCGGGTCGCCAGACAGGTTGCCCAGCTGGCCGGCCACAAAGCCCGCTCCGCCGTTGAGTTTGGCGGTGGCGTCAAAGACCTTGCCGGCGCCTGCGCAGTCGATGATGGCCTTGGCGGGCCCACCGGCTGATGCGTAGTAGAGGGACTTGCCGCCCGTGACCAGGTTCTTGTTGCCCGTGCCGGTGTAGGTGCCGTCGGCCAGGACCAGCGTGTCGCCGCTGCTGGCTGCTGTGATGGCGTCGGCGACGGTGGCGTAGGGCTGACCACTGCCGACGTTGAGGAGATTGCCGGCAAAAATCAGCAGAGCAGCGCTGCCGCGGCTCTGGGTGCCGGTCTTGTCGGTCACGGTGACGGGCAGCAGCCAGGTGCCAACGGCCAGCCCTTGGGTCGTCAGGGCAAGGGTCCAGGTCTGCTGCTTGCCGCTGGCCGACTGCTGACCCGACAGTCCCCTAGGCAATGTCTGATGTATGTTATTATTACGGAATATTCTGACAGGTCGCCCCGTCGGGGGCTGGCAGGGAGCCTGCGGGCCGGCGACGCCTACAGGTTTGCGATAACTTGAACTCGCCGCCGGTCAACCTTGAGCCAGCCACGCTTAGCAGGTAGCATGGTCTCTCTGCCGTTCGGCGATTCGCCAGCGCAATCCAAGGCTCTGATGACTGCCTCCTGCGCCCGCGTTGGGCTGAAGATTGCCCTTTTTCTGCGGCTTGTTGTGGTGCTTGCCACCGTGAGCGCCTGTGGCGAGGACGCCGCGGTCATTGGGGGCAGCGCGAGTGGCGTCGATGCGGTGGGAGGCGCCGACGCCGCCACTGGTGACACCCAGCCAGATGCCGGCGTACCTGCCGCAAGCGACGCCCAGGTCGACACCGGACCCGCCAAAGATGTCGACGCAGCGGCTGACGTGGCGGATGCGCCAGATCTTGAAGTGGCGCCGGATGTCCAGCCCGACGCGCCTGACGGTGCTGGCGAAGTGCAGGCAGACGGCGATGTCGTCGATGCGGCCGGCCCCCCAGAGTGCGTGACCGCCGCGACCTGCCCGGCGGGCCCTTGCCAAGCAGCGGCTTGCAGCGCCGGCGTCTGTGCGCTGGTACCGCTGAAGAACGGCGCGGACTGCAGCGACGGCAATGCTTGCACCAGCGGGGATAGCTGCCTGTCTGTCAGCTGCTTGCCTGGAGCCGCGACCGCTTGTGAGGACAGCAACCCCTGCACGACCGACAGCTGCGACAGCCAGCTCGGCTGCCAGTTCAAGGCCAACAGCCTGCCCTGCAGCGACGGCGACGCGTGCACCAGCGGCGACCTGTGCCAGCAAGGAGGCTGTGCTGCGGGCCAAAAGCTCAGCTGCAGCGACGGCAACCCCTGCACCGACGACAGCTGCGACAGCCAGGCCGGCTGCGTGGCCCTGCCCAGCTCGGCAACCTGCCAAGACAACAACGCCTGCACCCAGGGCGATCTGTGCAGCGGCGGCAGCTGCGTCCCCGGCGCGGCGATAGACTGCGACGACGCCAATCCCTGCACCATGGACAGCTGCAAGCCCGTGGGCGGCTGCGTCCACACCGGCACGACCAGCCCGTGTGACGACGGCGACGCCTGCACCCTGGGCGACAGCTGCGCCGACTTCGCGTGCAGCGCTGGCAAAGCCCTGGTCTGCAACGACAGCAATCCCTGCACCGACGACGCCTGTCAGAAGGCCAGCGGCTGCACCTTTGC
The DNA here is from genome assembly GCA_903919145.1 of uncultured Myxococcales bacterium. GTDB lineage: Bacteria > Myxococcota_A > UBA9042 > UBA9042 > UBA9042 > SXRM01. The sequence continues at coordinate 9,218 of CAIXGW010000159.1, read as the reverse complement.
GGCCAACACCGCGCCATGCGACGACAACAACGCCTGCACCAAGCTCGACGTCTGCTCCCTGGGCGTGTGCGTGGCCGGCGTGCCGCCGAGCTGTGACGACCAAAACCCCTGCACCACCGAGACTTGCGATCCAGGCGCCGGCTGCAAGAACGTGGCCAATGCGCTGCCCTGTGACGATGGCGATGCCTGCACCAGCGGCGACGCCTGCACGGGCTCCAACTGCAAGCCGGGAAAGCCCGTTGGCTGCAGCGACGGCAACCCGTGCAGCGATGACGGCTGTGACGCGGCCAGCGGCTGCACCTTTCAGCTCAACAGCGCCCCCTGCGACGACGGCAACGTCTGCAGCAGCGGCGACGCCTGCAAAGCTGGCAGCTGCGCGCCCGGCACCGCCAAGACCTGCAGCGACGGCAACGGCTGCACCACCGATTCCTGCGATCCGGCCAAGGGTTGCGTGTTCACCCTGGCCAGCTTGGCCTGCGACGACGGCAACGCCTGCACCACCGGCGACGCCTGCTCTGGCGGCAGCTGCACCGGCGCCAAGCCTGCTACCTGCAGCGACGGCAACCCCTGCACGGCAGACAGCTGCGACCCCAATTCCGGCTGCGCGTTTGTCAATTCTGCAGACGCGTGCAGCGACGCCAATGCCTGTACCACCAGCGACGCGTGCAAAGGCGGGGTCTGCCAGGGCGGTGCGCCCAGCCTCTGCAGCGACGGCAACCCCTGCACCGCCGACAGCTGCGACAGCGCCAGCGGCTGCCAGTTTGCCAACCACACGCTGCCTTGCGAAGACGGCTCGGTCTGCACCCAGGGCGACCTGTGCGCCAGCGGCCAGTGTGTACCCGGCAAGCTCCTGGCCTGCAGCGATGGCAATCCCTGCACGACCGACAGCTGCGACCCCAAGGGCGGCTGCACCTTTGCCAATTCCACCGACGGCTGCAGCGACGGCAACGCCTGCACCTCCAGCGATGTCTGCTCAGGCGGCAGCTGCAAAGGCAAGCCCCAGAGCTGCGACGACACCAACCCGTGCACCACCGATTACTGCGACGCGGCCAAGGGCTGCCAGGCCGTCAACAACGCCGCGGACTGCAGCGACACCACCGTCTGCACCGTCCAAGACACCTGCAGCGGCGGCAATTGCGTTGGCAAGACCGTCAACTGCGACGATGGCAACAGCTGCACCGCTGATTCTTGCGACGCTGCCAAAGGTTGCTTGAACGTCGAATTGGCCGAAGGGGCCACTTGCACCGGTGGCCAGTGTGCCGCGGGGTCGTGTGCGCTGTCAGGCCTCATCGCCTGGTACAAGTTTGACGAGGGCTCTGGCAAGAGCTTCTTGGACGGGTCCGGCAACGCCAACCATGGCTCGCACAACGCCCCGTATGTCAAGGGCAAGTTTGGCATGGCGCTGGCCTTTTCTGGGGGCGCCATGGCCACGGTGACCACGGGCGGCCCTACGTTTACCTGGGGCAACCAGAACGCCGACTACACGGTGGAATACTGGGTCTACGTGATTGGCGCCAGCGCCAATTGGGTCTCGCCCTTTCACAAGACCAACGCCAGCGGCGGGGACTGCTGCAGCCAGGGGCAGCGCGCGCCGGCGCAGTTCTTCTACCCGGGGCAGCTCAACGTCATCAGCGTGATGGGCACAGCGGCGGATCCCAACCACTATTCACCGGTCGGCACCGGCGCGCTAGGCCTTGGGCAGTGGACGCATCTCGCCTTTGTCCACAGCGGTGCGGTGCAGCTGATCTACGTCAACGGCGTGCTGGTCCACACCGATGCGCTTGGCAGCCCGACGGTGGGCGGCCCTGGCGTGCTGTATCTGGGCAATGACGGCTTCTACGCACCGCTCAATGGCTATCTTGACGACGTGCGGATCTACAGCAAAGCCTTAACAATCAAGCAAATTCAAGCAGACATGCAGTAGGCGCTCGCAAAGGGGTCCCGGCGCTTCAGACAGTCCCCAGGGCAATGTCCGATGGGACACTGCGACCTCGCGCTGCGCCTGGAGGGCAGCTCCGACACAGGGGCCAAGCCGGGCCGGCAGCAGAGCTGGGCGCGGGCGCGGGGGTGCACGGCCGCGGCCAGCTGCGAAAATGGCCAGCGATTTCATCGATCAGACATTGCCTACCGGCCTGTCGGAGCGGCTTCCAAGGCGCGAGCTGACGACCCATTCAGTGGCATAGACCGGGCGGAGCGACGCCTGGGCAGGTCCTAGCCCGGCGGGCGCATCGACTGCTCGGAAAGCCGTGCCGCCAACCCGCGCGGGGCAAATCGGGTCATGAAGGTCACAACCTTGTTCAGCCAGCCGGTGACCACCAGCCGTCGGCCCGCCAGCGCCGCGTTCAGAGCTTCACGCACACACGCCTCGCTGGACTGCAGCCCCAGCTGGGCCACGCGGTTGAGCTTGAGACCCGCGGTATCCATGAACTCGGTCTTGGTGGCGCCCGGGCACACGCAGGTCACGGCCACGTTGGTGACGGCGAGCTCAAAGGCAATGGCCTCGCTGAAATCGCGGACAAAGGACTTGGAGGCGGCATAGACCGCAAAGGTGGGCACCGGCTGGTAGGCGCCAATGCTGGCGATGTTGACGAGGTGAGAGGGCAGACCGTGGTCGCGCATGTGCCGGCCCAGCCGCCAAGACAGATCGACCAGCGCCGTCATGTTGAGGGTCATCACGTCTTGCCAGCGAGCGTAGGCGCCGTCCAGGAACGGATCCTGCTGGCCAAAGCCCGCGTTGTTGATGACCATTTGCAGCTTGCGGTCCAGCGTCGCGGCAGCGACCAGCGCGTCGCGGAACTGCGGTAGGGCCAGGTCGCCGTCCAGGACTAGCACTTCTGCACCGGTATCGCGGCGCAGCGCTTCGGCCAGGCTTTCCAGGCGGTCGCGGCGGCGCGCAGTCAGGACCAGATTCCAGCCCTTGAGAGCCAGCTGCCTGGCGAAGTCCACGCCCAGGCCAGAAGAAGCGCCGGTCACCAGCGCCCAAGGTCGAATCACAGCCATCCCACAGCCTCCCATTGCCTGCCCAAGGGCCGCACGATAGCGCTTCTACGCCGCCTCTTCCCAGATCTGCACCAGCTCGACGATGACTTCTGCGGCCTTCTGCATGTCCTGGGCAGAGATCCACTCTAGCCGCGAGTGGTAATTGTGCTCGCCGACGAACAGGTTGGGGGTCGGAAGGCCCATAAAGGACAGGCGCGAGCCATCGGTGCCGCCGCGGATCGCCGACTCGTGCAGCGTCAGGCCGGCGCGGCGAATGGCGGTGCGGGCGTGCTCCATGACCTGGGGGTGGCGGTCCAGCACCTCTTTCATGTTTCGGTAAGAAGGCGTGATTTCGGTGTGGGCGTGGGCGCCCGGCCAGTCGGCGGCGGTAGCGGCGGCCAGATCAGCCAGCAGGGTCTCCGATGCGCTGAGCTTGGCTGCGTCGAACTCGCGGATCAAGAACTTGACTGTGGTCTTCTCGACCGAACTGTCCATCACGTAGGGGTGAACGAAGCCCTGGTCGTGCTCGGTGGTCTCTGGAGACAGGCGGTCGCGGGGCAAGCGAGACAGGAAATCGGCGGCCACCTTGATGGAATTGACCATCTTGCCCTTGGCCAGTCCCGGATGGGTGTTCCAGCCGTGAAAAGTCACGGTCATCGAGTCGGCGGAAAAAGTCTCGCCTTCCAGGTGCCCCAGCGTCTCGCCGTCGATGGTGTAGGCGAACTGTGCGCCAAACTTTTCGATGTCAAAGAACTTGGTGCCGCTGCCGACCTCTTCGTCGGGCGTAAAGCCCAGCCGCAGGGCGCCGTGGTGGATCTCGGGATGGGCCAGCAGGTATTGGGCCACGCCGATGATGACCGCCACGCCGGCCTTGTTGTCGGCGCCGAGCAGGGTCGAGCCCGAGGCCGTGATGATGTCGTGACCCAACGATGCGGCCAACGCCGGATGCTCGGCTGCGCGCAGCACTGCAGTCGGATCTACGGGCAGGACGATGTCGTCCCCTTGCCAGTTGCGGTGGACGATGGGCTTGACGTTGGCGCCGCTGGCCTCTGGCGAGGTATCCACATGGGCAATCAGGCCAATCACCGGGACATTCGGCTTGCTTGAGGTCGCCGGTACGGTGGCGAATACGTAGCCGTGCTCGTCGCGGCAGGCATCGTGAAGGCCCAGCGCCCGCAATTCGGCTGCCAGCAGGTTCAGCAACACCAGTTGACCCGGGGTGCTTGGATAGGTAGATGAATTTTCAACGGCTTGAGTGTCATAGGTGACGTAGTGCAGGAAGCGGTCAACGATGGCACTGCGAAGAGAAGTTGTTGTCAGCATGGGGGATACCGCCAGTGGCCATCAGTCCGCGACGGCGAAGGCGCCAAGACCCTAGTGCATCTTGGCGCTGGCGCGCAAGGTCTGTGGCCGCCCGGGCGGATCAGACATTGCCTAGGACTGTCCGACGGGCCAGGGCACTGCCCGACGACCGTTCGACGCGGGAGAGCCTAGCCGCCAGCCTCCACGGCGTGCCGCCGCCCATCCAACCGCTCGCGCAGCAAATTCCCCAATCGCCAAGCGGATCAGACATTGCCTAGGGGACTGTCCGACGGGCCAGGGCACTGCCCGACGACCGTTCGACGCCGGAGAGCCTAGCCGCCAGCCTCCACGGCGCGCCACCGCCCGTCCACACGGCCACGCAGCAAATTCCCCAATCGCCAAGCCGATCAGACATTGCCTAGGGGACTGTCGGACGAGGGGACTGTCCGACGGGCCAGGGGACTGCCCGACGACCGCTCGACGCGGGAGAGCCTAGCCGCCAGCCTCCACGGCGTGCCGCCGCCCGTCCACACGGCCACGCAGCAAATTCCCTAGTCGCCAAGCCGATCAGACATTGCCTAGGGGACTGTCCGGGGGACTGTCCTGCGGCCTTCGCCTTGCCCGCAGCGCCGGTGGCGGGTACCCTCCATCGCGATGACTACCCCTCCGACAACTCCGCGCCGCTTTGACTTTCAAGGGCTGCTCCTCTCCCTAGAACACGACAACCCGTTGACAGTGCTGGCGACTGCCGAGGCAGGCGTGGTGCCGTTTGTGCTGAGCGCGCTGCGCCACCGGCTGGACAGGCCGCTGCTGGTGGTGGTGGCGGACCAGAAGCGCGCACGGGCGATGCAAGAGGGGCTTGAAACTTTTGAGGGCGAGTTGTGGCCGGGGATGCCGCCGGTCCTGAGCTACCAGCCGAGCGACGTGTCGCCGTGGCAGCACCTGGCGCCGCTGCGGGCGGTGGTGCAACAGCGGATTGCCGCGGGCTATCGCCTGAATCTGGGGCTGGGCGTGGCGGCCGTGGTGGTGCCTGCAGAGGCGCTGCTGCAGCTGACGTTGTCGGCCCAGGCGATGGACCAGACCACGCTCCTGACCTCGACCGGCAGCAACTTTGACCGCGTGGAGGTGATGGAGAACCTGCTGGCCGCCGGCTACGAGCGGGTGCCAGTGGTCGAGGATCCGGGGACCTTTGCCCTGCGCGGCGGCGGGTTGGACGTGTGGAGCGCGCTGTATGACCGGCCGGTGCGCATCGACCTGGACGGCGACGATGTGCGCTCGCTGCGCTTCTTTGACCCAGAGAGCCAGGCGACCGACGACGGCGGGGTGCTGCTGGACTTCCTGGTGCCGCCGTCGCGCGAATTGCTGTTGGATCCACCAAAGCTCTCGCTCATTTCCGACCGCCTGACCGAGCTGGCCAATCACCTGGACGTGGGCAACGTGGAGCTGCGCTCGGTGCTGGACGAGCTGCGCGCCGGCCACGTGGTGCCGGGCATGGAAGGGCTGGTGGCAGCTATTGCTCCGGATCGCCAGGGGATTGTCGAGCTGGCCCCCACGCGCGGCAAGTCGCGGCCCCTGGTGGTGGTAGAGAACCCGGAGGCCGTGGCGCTGGCTCTGGAGGCGGCGTGGCAGGCGCACCAAGCGCACTATCAGGAAGCGCGCGCCGCCAAGCACATGTGTTATCCGCCAGAGCAGGTGCTGCAGTCGCCGGCCCAGGCCTTGGCGCAGCTGCGGGCCCTGCCGCACCTGTATGTTCGGCCGTTTGCGCTGCTGGAAGAAGGGCGGCAGGCGCCGACGTTTCAGCTCGATGTCGGCTCCAACCGCGACGTGGCTCAGGAATTGCGCGATGCCCGGGCCAAGGACGAGGGGCTGCGGCCGCTGGTCAGCCGCATTCGCCAGGCGCGCAAGCTGCAGCAGCTGGTGGTGGTGGCGGCCCACTCCGAGGGCGGTCGCCAGCGCCTGCAGAGCATCTTGCGCCACTACGGCGTCGACTCAGAGCTGCATGAGGGGCCGCTGCGTCCGGCGGACGTCGAGGGGCTGCGGGTCCGCCGCGACCTGGACGCGCTGCTGGTGCTTGGCGGCTCGGGCGAGGGCTACCACATCGAGGCCCTGCACCTGCTGGTGGTCGATGAAGACGAGATCTTTGGCCAAAAGTCCCACAAGCCTGAGCGCAGCCGCAAGAGCCGCCAGGGCCACCGCGGGCTGAAAGACATTGCCGAGCTGGTAGAGGGCGACTACATCGTCCACACCGACCACGGCATTGGCCGCTATGTGGGCCTGCAGCGCCTGACCATTGCCGGTAGCGAGCAGGATTTCCTGCTGATTCTCTACAAAGACGAGCAGAAGCTGTTTGTGCCGGTCACCAGCCTAGAGCGCGTGCAGAAGTACGCCGCCGGCAGCGACGAAGAGGGCCACAAGACGCCGCACCTGGACCGGCTGGGCCACGACCGCTGGCAAAAGGCCAAGCGCCGCGCCAGCAAAGCCGTGGTCGAGGTGGCGCAGCACTTGGTCAAGCTCTATGCCGAGCGGCAGGCGCGCCCGGGCCACGCCTTCTCGCCCCCAGACGAGATGTACCGCGAGTGGGAGGCGCAGTTTCCCTGGGAGGAGACGCCCGACCAGCAGCGGGCGATTGACGACGTGCTCTTGGATCTGCAGCTGCCGCGGCCATGCGACCGGCTGATCTGCGGCGACGTGGGCTACGGCAAGACCGAGGTCGCGGTGCGCGCCGCGGTCAAGGTGGCCATGGACGGCAAGCAAGTGCTGGTGCTGGTGCCGACCACGGTGCTGGCCGAGCAACACCGCCTGACCTTTGTACAGCGCTGCCGCAGCTTGCCGCTCATTATCGAGAGCCTGTCGCGTTTTCGCAGTGCGGCTGAGCAGAAAGAGGTGCTGGAGAAGCTGGCCAAAGGCGAGGTCGACATTGTGGTCGGCACCCATCGCCTCTTGAGCAAAGACGTTCAAGTGAAAGACCTGGGCTTGTTGATTATTGACGAGGAGCACCGCTTTGGCGTCAGCCACAAGGAAGCCATCAAGAAGTGGCGCTCTACCGTGGATTGCCTGACCCTTTCGGCCACGCCGATTCCGCGCACCCTGCAGCTGGCGACGCTGGGCCTGCGCGACCTGTCTTTGATTGCCACGCCGCCAGAGAACAGAAAGTCTGTGCGCACGCTGGTTTGCCGCGGCACCGATGAGGTCATGGCAGAGGCACTGGAGCGCGAGCTGGGCCGCGGCGGGCAGGTCTTCTACATCTGCAACAAGATCAGCCGGCTGCAAGAGATCGCCGACGACCTTGTGCGGATCAATCCGTCGGTCAAGCCGGTGATAGCCCACGGCCAGATGGATGAGACGCTGTTGGAAGAAGCGATGCTGGCGTTTATGCGCCGCGATGCCAATGCGCTGGTGACCACCACGATTGTCGAGTCGGGCCTGGACATCCCCAACGCCAACACCATGTTTATTGAGCGCGCCGATACCTTTGGGCTGGCCCAGCTTTACCAGCTGCGCGGCCGGGTAGGGCGCTCCAACGTGCGCGCGTATTGCTACTTGATGGTGCCCGAGCGCGAGCGCATGACCAAAGACGGCCTGCAGCGGGTGGCCGTGCTCGAGCGGTTTTCCGAGCTGGGCAGCGGTGTAGCGGTGGCCAGCCACGACCTGGAGATCCGCGGTGCCGGCAACCTGCTGGGCGAAGAGCAGACCGGCCATATCGATGAGATTGGCTACGAATTGTATGTCAAGCTGCTGGAAGAAGCGGTGGCCGAGCTGCGCGGAGAGGACCTGGGGGCCCCGGTGGACCCGGAGATCAAGACCAGCGTGACGGCCTATCTGCCCGACACCTACATTCCCGATGCCAATCAGCGGCTGATGGCCTACAAGCGCCTGGCGGGCGTGCGCAATGAGCAGGAGCTCGACGACGCGGTACGGCTGCTGGGCGACCGGTTTGGTCCGCTGCCAGAGGTGGCCAAGAACTTGGTAGAGACGTTGCAAGTACGCGTGCTGGCGCTGCTCTTGGGCCTGGCCAAGGTAGAGCAGGGCCCGGCGGCGCTGGCCCTGACGCTTCACGAGAAGGGCCTGCTGCAGCCCGAGCGGCTGCTCCCGCTGGTCAACCAGCGGCCGACCCTGGCTACGCTGCAAGGTCCCCAGCCCCTGGCCGGCTGGCGGCTGACGCCAGAGATGGTGCTGACCCGGGCGCTGTCTCGCAAAGAGCAAGAGAATCCATTGTTTGCTGTGCAGGATGTGCTGCGCGAGCTGCTGCGCTACGCCCGCTCTCCAGAGACGGTGACGTTGGAGGCGGCGCTGGAAGTGCCCGACTACCCGGCGCCGCCGCCACCTGCGCTGCCCGCACCCAAGGCCAAGCCCGCCCAGCCGGTACGGCGCAACGTGACCCGGCGCTGGTAGGTTGGGCAGCAGGGGCTGAGATCCGGGCAAGCCAGCCCGTCGTCAAGAATCACCGGTGGTTTCGCCAGCGCTCAAGGGTGTCTCGCCAAGGGTGGCGCAAGGGCTTGGCGGCCCCCGGCTGCCGTTGACGCGCCCTTTTGCCGCGCGTAGGCTCGCTTGGGTGGCCAGGATGGGGTCGGCCAGCGGCATTGCGGCCATCGCGGGGTGCTCAATTGGGCTGGCGGCGTAGCAGGGCAGCGACTCGGCTTACGGCAGCGGCAGCGTGGCTACTGACGGCGACCTGCGGCTGCTCGGATGCTGGGGTGCAGGCGCCAAGCGCAGCCGGCCCGGCTGGGGCGGATGGTGAAAATGCTTTGGCCGGCAACGTGTTGGCTGATGGCGAGCTCGCCGCCGCCGGTCGCTCTGGTCTAGGAGCCTGTCGGGATAATCCCCGCCAGGCTCCGTGCCATTTTGCGTTTTTTTCAGTCGGGCAAGAAATATTGGAAGTGAATTCCAATATTTCGCCCGCCTGGGCGCTCGCAAGACGATCGCCCTAGGACCCTGTC
>CAIXGW010000158.1 GCA_903919145.1 uncultured Myxococcales bacterium | reverse complement strand
GTTGTCCATGCGGGCCAGGATGCTGCCGCCGACCTCAAGATCGAGGTTAGACAGGGTCTTGCCCAGGATCACGCTGCCTGAGGTGTCGCCAGAGATGGACTTGATGCCAGCGCCGGTCGACTGCGCGCTGTTGATGGTGCCCTCTAGCCACTTCTCGCCTTCGCCGTACTTGAAGGCCAATGCACCGCTAATCCCGGTGACATTGTTGGAGTTGACCGTCAGGACGGCCGTGCCACCGGACTGCAATGTGGTCGGAGAGCCTTCCAGGGGCATCTCCTTGATCAGGGCGCCGGTCAGGTCGCCGTCAAAGTTCTGGGCGCCCGAAGACGGCGCAATCGCAAAAGTCCCTTCGATCCATTGGTCGTAGCGCGCCTTGACCGAGCCGATGTACTTGGCCGGCTGGCCATTGACCAGCTCCACGCCCAGGGTCGAAGGCAGAAACACCACCTTCTTGTCCGACGAAATCTCTTTCTCTTTGAGGAGCTTGGCCCCAGCATCGGTGCCATCGGCGCGCAGGACGGTCGCCTGGTTGGCCAGGGTCATCTTGCCCTCTAGCCAGTCGTCGTACTGCCAATTGACCTCAGAGCCGGCCTTGAAGACCGTGACATCCATGCCAGCGGCCAGATCGGCTTTGATGCTGCCGCCTTCCTTGTACTGAAAGCCGCTCTCCTGGCCGCCCGGAGGGGCCTTGAGCAGCGTGCCTTCGACCGGACCAATCACGCCGGTGGCCATCGACGAGCCGCCGCCCTGGGCTGCATCGACCTTGCCCTTGAGCCAGGCCTTGTGCTCAAACTGAATCGCGCCGTAGAAGTCGGTAAAGGCCGAGTTGACGAACTCGACGTTCATCCCCGAACCTTCCAGGATGTCGACGTTCTTGAGGTTTTTCTTGGCGTAGACGGTGCCCGCCGACTGGCCGCCCAGCTGCGAGAAGTCCAGCATGTCGCCGGCGACGGTGACCTGGCCCTGCAGGAAGCCGTCGTACTTGTAGTCCAGCGTGCCGGAGTAGCGCTTCGGCTGAGAATTCCGCAGCTCGACCTGCAGCGCGCCCGCGCCGCCCGGCTGGATCTCGACCTTGTCATTGTTGGGCAGGTTCTTGGCCGCGATGACCGTCGCCGCCAGCGTGCCATCAATTTCCGTAATCGAGGTGCGCGGTTCAGCAATGGTGGCGTCGCCGGCCAAGAAGCCGTCGTACTCCCACTTCAGCGTGCCAGAGACGCCCAAGAACCGCCCGGCCTCGATCTTGCCGGTCAGGTTGCCGCCGGCCTTGCCCATCAGCTTGGTCGAGCCCAGGGTGCCGATCGGCAGGTCTTCGCTGAGGTCGGCCTTGCCGGTGCCAGTCACCAGGCCAAAGTCCTCGGTGGCGGTGGCGACATTCAGCTCGCCCTTGAACTTCTCATAGCTCCACGAAAACGCACCCTTGAAGTCCTTGAACGTGCTGTTCTTGAACTGCAGGTCAAACTTCTTCTCGGCGTCGGCCTCCAGCTTGAGGGGCGACGTCAGGTCCTTGGCCTTGACCAGGCTGGCGGTCGCCGTGCCGTCAATCGCGCTGAAGTCCTTGGTGGCGTCAAAAGCCAGCTGGCCTTCTACAAAATCCAGGTAGCCGATCTTGGCGTTGCCCTGGGCCTTGTCGACGATGTTGTCCTTGAGTGACAGGTCGATGGCGCCTTCGAGCACCTTGATGTCGCCCCACTGCTGCGGCGCCTGGATGTTGGCCTTGCCGCTACCGGTAAAGCGCCGGATATCACTGGACTTGCCCAGCTCAAGCTGGCCCTTGGCCACGCCCTTGTAGTCGACGTCGACCGAGCCTGAGACCACTTCGACCGTGGTGCCGCGGACTTTGACCGTGATCGATCCCTTGGAAAGGGTCACATCGTCATAGGTCTGGGCGCTGACGAGCTCGGCCGTGGCGGTGGCGTTGATGATGTTGGCGTTGGTCCCTTCTTCCAACACCGCGGTGCCCTTGAGGAAAGACCCCAGCTTGAAGTCGACATTGCCGGCCGTCGACTTGAGCTCGCTTTCCTCTACCTTGATGGTCAGGCTGCCCTTGCTGACTTGCACTTCGCCTTGGACAATCGGCGCGACCAGCTCGCCGCCGAGCTCAAACGAGGCTTTTTCGGCCTCCAAGTCCAGGTCGCCGTTCCAATTGCCCTTGAACAGGCTGTCGTAGACGGCGGAGCCGCTGCCGCTGACCTTGGGGAGCTTGGTCTCGGCAATCGCGCCAGTGACCGTCGCCTTGGTAAACGCGACCTTGCCCCACGTCGACGAGCTGGCGCTGTCAAACGCCGCCTCGCCGGCCAGCAGCGCCGCGTCACTGTCCCAAGAGACCTGCCCAGTGCCCTTGCCAGCGCCCAGCGACGGGATCTCCAGCTTGAGCGAGCCCGACACGTCGATCTTTTCAGACGCGGTGAGCTTGCCCTTGAGCTGGCCCTCTGACACCGACGATTTGCCCAGCGAGATCGTGTTCTTGTTGTCAATGGTCACGTCGCCAGACAGGGCCTTGTCGGCAATCGACGCCTTGATGGTGCCGGCGGTAAACGGCGGGGCCTCAAAGCCGACCGAACCACTGCCGCTGACAGCGCCGTCCGCAGCCACGTTGACCTGCAAAGAGCCCGAGCGCAGCCAAGTGTCGAGCTTGGCGCCGCGCAGCTTCGAGTACTCGTAAGTGCCTTTGCCAGACACGCCTGCCGCGCCGACTTCGGCCGTGATCGTGTCGTTGATCAGGGTGCCGACCGTCAGGGTGGCGCCGGGGAACGAGCCCTTCATGGCGCCGCTCTGATCGATGGTCACCGTAGCGTCTTCCAGCTTGATCGCGTCTCCGACCTTGATGCTGGCCCAGGCCTTGCCGCCGGTGAACTTGCCGGTGGTGGCGTCGAACTGCATTTTTGCTTGGGATTCAAAGGACATGCCCTGAATGCCCAGCGAAGGCAGAGACACCATCTTGCTGGTGGTGCCGGGGGTCAGCTTGGGCAGCTTGACCACTTGGCTCTTGCCGCCGATCGAGACGCTGACCTGGGTGGGCATCTCTGGCTGCTGGGTCGCCGAGGCGCCGTCGTTGCGGTAGACGGCGCGCTGCTCGCCCTGCACTTCTTCGGCTTGGACTTCGGCGCCCTCAAGCACCTTCTCAGCGGCTTTGCGCGCGGACTTCTCTGCCCGGTCGCTGGCGACCGACAACCCGGTGGCACCGCGGTCGGCGGCGCTTTTGCCCTTCATCTGGGCGACGTGAACCAATTCTTCGGCCAGGATCTGCTCGCGGTCGGCGCCGGCCATCTCGGCGGCCTTGCCCAAGACGATGTCCTTGCCCTGCGCAAAAGCATTGGCGCCCAGGCGGTCGGCCAGGCCCTTGGCGCCTTCGCCCTCGTGCAGCTTGACTTGCGAGAAGTCCATGCCCAGCGACTGCTCTGCCTTCTGGCGGATCTGCCCGGGCAGCTCTTTGCCTTTGCCCAGCATCGGCGCCACGGCGGCACCCGGATCGGTGGCCAGTGACTTGGCTTCGCCCAGCATCCCAGCGCCCTGGTCCAGGATGTCTTTGCCCTTGCCAAGCAGGTCTTGCCCGGCCTTTTCGCCCTTCTCCAGCCACTCGTCGATCTGGCCCTTGCCGCCCTGCAGGCCCTTTTGCATAGTATCGGGCATCTGCAGCTTGCCCACGCCCTTCATGGCGCGGTCGCCGGCCTTGAGCAGGTCGTCGATCTTTCCCTTCAGCTCTGCGGTCTTCTCCGACACCAGCTGCTTGGGATCCAAGCCAGCGTCGCCGGCTACGCTAGAGATGGTCTCTACGGCCGACGGATCGATGCCGCGGGGCGCTCGCTCGGCGTTTTCGGCGGCGTCGCCAGCGGTCTGGCCAAACACTGGGGCGCTCATCTCGCCGGCCGCGACTTGGCCGGCCAGCTGGTCGCCCAGGTCGCCCGCCGCGTTTTGATTGCCGATCTCGGTAATCTGCTGAACCGCGCCGTCCAGGGCGACGGCACTCGCCGGGGCCGCCGGAGCGGCTTCGACGCCGACTGGGGTCACGGGCACTGGCAGCGAGGGCGCTGGCCCGGCGGCGGTGGGCACGGCACTTGCAGGGGTGGCCGGCCCGGCTGCCGCTGGGGCCTGGCCCTCTGGCCCCTGGGTGGCGTCTGGCGCCTGGCTCTCTGCCTCCACCTGAACGCCCGCTGGCTCGGCCGCGACGACGCCTTGCGGGGCCTCTGCAGCGCCACCCGCGGCTACCGCCGGCTCAGCCCCTTGGGCGGGCTCAAACTTGACCTCGTCTACCGTTTCGATCGCCGCCGACTCGACCCGCGCCGCTTCGGGCTGGATCGGCGCCACTGAGGCTTCCGCGGCGGGAGCCGGAGTGTTCTCTTTGGCCGGGGCGGGTGCCGCCCCAGACAGCGCAGGCACCGAGCCCAGACCGACTTCTGCGCCGCCAGAGGGGGCCGCGGCCACCTCTGCCGTCACCACGGCGGGGGCTTCACCGGCGATCGACTCGGGCACGGCAGCAGGAGCGACCGCTTGCTGCTCGACCGGCTGGGCGGCAATGGCCGCCGGTGCGATTTCGCTAGGCGCCGCGCCTGCCACAGCAAGGTCGGCCACCTGCTCAGGCGCGGCCAAGCTGGCTTCGGGCGGAGCCTCAAGCTGCCCCTCGGGCGCCGAGACGTCGCCCGCGGCTACGGCCTGGGGCGCGACTTCTGGAGACTTTTCAGGAGTCTTGGTCGCAGCCTTGGCGTCTGCGGTGGCGTCTCCGGCCTTGGGGGCCTCTGGCGTCGCCACCGGAGCCGCTGCCGGCTCGACGTCTGGCGCTAGCTTGGCGTCGGCTTTGACCTCGGCCGGAGCCGCGGTCGGAGCCTGCTCGGGCTGCTTTTTCTCGGCTGCTTCTGGGGCCACTTCGTCGGCCCTGGGCTCCGCGGCAGGCTCGGCGGCCACTTCTTGCGGCGCGGCGGGCGCAGCTACGGGGCTGCCGGCGTTGGCCACGGCCTGGTTGGCGGGGCCAGAACTGGGCGCCTGCGCTGGAACTTCGACTTTCTCTACCTTGACATCCGCGCCGCCAAGCGCCGTCTTGACCTGCTGGGCGTTGGGGCCAACGGTGGCCGGCGCGGCCTGCTCTTTCTTGGGGCCCATGCCCTCTGACTGCGACTTGGCCTGACCGGTCTGCCCCGGCCCTTCAGGCACCGAAGCCCCCATGGCTTCTGGCTTTTTGTAGGCTTCCAGCTCGGGCGACCCCGACGGCAGCGACTTGACGCGCGCCAGCTCTGCCTGCTGCTCGGCCATGGCCGCCGGGTCGTTCTCCGCCGCCTGCGCTTCACCGCCGGCCGCTCCAGTCAGGGGATCGCCCGCGCCGCCCAAAGCGGGCATGGGCGCTGGCGCCGCCTGCTCATGGGGAGCCGCTTTCTTGGCGCTTTCCCCAGGCTTAGCTTGAGCTTGCTGGGCACCGCGGTGGAGTTTTTTCATGTCGCGCATGGGACACCCGGTCTGCGGTGGGTTCACCGCGGCAAGTTGGGCGGCAAAACATTGCTACACCAACCCAATATCGCGTTGTAGGTGGAGAGGCGCGGCTATGCAAGACCGGTGGCGCTACAGGGGCTCTTGGCTGGGGTTGCCATGCCTCACCTGCCGATCAGCGGGGCCCCCTTGGGCCCGGGCAAAGGTGGCAACGGCGGCCCCGCCGGCCAGCCCAAAAGCGCAGCGGGCTGGCTGGCTTCCGCTGCGGCAGACCGCCGGCGCGGCGGGCCAGACGGCGCTGGTGCAGTCACTGTCTGGACCACCTGCCAGGTCAGCTGGTTTTGGGGCGCGGAGAGGGCCAAGCGGCAGTACCCAGAGCCAGCGCGAGAAAGAACCAAGGGCCGCGGGCAACGACTGGGCGGCTGTGGGTCCTTGAGGCTGTGAGTACCAGCGGGCCTGGGTACCGGCAGGCCTGGGTGCCGGCGGGCTTAGGTGCTAGTGGTGGTGGTGACCGTCGGGGCCGTGCACATGGCCGTGCGACAGCTCTTCTTCGGTGGCCACGCGCACAGAGAGCAGCTTGACAGAGAACTTGAGCGTTTCGCCCGCCAGTGGATGGTTGCCGTCCAGCACCACGTCATCGCCGTGGGTGCCGGCGATCCACACCGGAAAGCTGTGGCCCTTCTCGTCTTCCAGCTCCAGCGGCAGGCCGATTTCGACCACAAAGTCCGGCGGCAGGTTGGAGCGCGGCAAGCCGATCATCTTGCCGTCGTCGCGGATGCCGTAGCCCTTCTCTGGCGGAATGCTGACCTGGATTTCCTCGCCTGCACCGCGGCCGAGCAGCGCCTCTTCCAGGCCGGGGATCACGTTGCCGTGGCCGATCAAGAACACAAAGGAGCCATCGTCGGAGGAGTCGATCACGTCGTCATCCTCGCCAATGCGCAGTTCGTAATCCATGGCAACCACGGAATTCAGGGCAATCTTCATCGGGATTCCTCAAGATAGGGACAGCCGTCCTGCGGCGGCGACTCGGAGGCAGCAGCGGCACCGAAACCGCGACGTGCTTGGCTTGCAGGGTCTGGACGCCAGCTGACCACTCCGGCCGGCCCAACGCAGACCGGCAAGCATCGCAGATTTTGCGCCGCCCTGCCAGGGCAGCCGCGGCGAGCCTCAGGGCTTGGGCAGGCGCCAGACGTTGGTTCCCAGGTCCTCGACCCGGCGTCGCGGCGACCCGGCACCTCGACGCAGGCGGCCAAGCGGGCAACCAAACCACTGTATTACTTGCACTATCTCGCCACCAGCGCGCTCTGCCTGAGCCGGAGCATTCCCTCAGGCCGGCGGGCGCAGACGATTCCCCAGGCAAAGGACCGCCAGCAGTTGGCACCTGCCGGGGAATCCTGCATACTCGCAAGCTGGTATGCGTATTGCGCTGGGGGGCTTGGATGCAGGATTCGAAGCAGGAACAGATGGGCAGCAAGCAGTTGGGCTGGAAGCTTTGGTCGTGGGCGGCGATCCCGCTGATGGCGCTTGCTTTGGTCACGGCCTCATGTACTGAGGAAAAACCCCCGGCCGCCAAGCCAGACACCGCGCAAGAGGACACGGAAGAAGCCGACGGGACCGACGACGCCTCGGGACCGGGCGACTCAGCTGTGGCCGACGGCAGCCCAAGCGACAGCGCGGCAGTCGACGCCGATGCCACCGCTGGCACCGACGGCGATGCGCCAGTCGGGACCGATGGGACCTCGCCGGGTGACACCGCCAGTGGCAGCGACGCCGCAGCGGACGCCAGCGATCAAGACAGTGTGACCCCCGGCAGCGACGCGGTCAGCCCCGATGCGGCCGATGCGGTGGTCAAGCCCAAGCTGCCCCTGCCCGACTGCGCCCAGGGCAACTGCCTCAATTGCCTCAACCCCGCCAAGTGCCCGGTGCAGCAGATCTGTGTCGACGGCACCACTTTTGCCAATGACTGCGACGCCATTTGCAAGCTGCAGGCGTTTGACGGCCTGGACAAAGTCGCCAAGACCTTGCTGCCCAAGGCCTGCCCAGACTGCGAGGCCTGCGGCACCACCTTTACCAAGTGCAACACTCAGACCAAGCTGTGCGCCAAGTGCGAAAACGGCAAGTGCACAGACGGATCCAAGAGCTGCAGCGCAGCGGCCGACTGCCTCACCGCCTTTGAAGCGTGCGCCACCTTGAAGTCCGGCGCCAAAGTCACCATCAACCTGCCGTGCATGGCCTCCTGCATCGACGTCGATCCCAAAATCAACGTCACCAATGGCGCTTGCAAGTCGACCTGCTCGCAGCCTGCGCCCGCCGGCGGCAACTGCCCGATGGACGCTTACCAGCCGGTGTGCGCAAAGGAAGACGGCAAGAGCTACGCCACCGCCTGCGCCATGAACCACTGCGACCTGGCTGGCTGCTATGGGTTGGGAGAGACGGCCAAGACCAGCGCCTGCACCGCCAACACCCTGACCAAGGAATGCGATGGCGAGTGCTTTGCCGACGCGATCAAGGTCAGCGACACCGCCAAGAACTGCCCCAAAGAGTGCACGCCCGTGTGCGGCATCACCAAGATCGGCAAGGGCCAGAGCTTCCGCAACCAGTGCCTGGCGGAAAACGCCGGCGCCAAGGTCGGCGACTGCACCGGAATTTCCACGACCAACCAGGACTTGTGCTCGGCCAGCTTCTTCAAGGCCAAGCCCTGCTGCCCCGACGTCAAGTACGGCCCCGCCGACATCAAGCAGGTGTGCGCCTCGCGCCAGGCTGACAAGCCCGAAGCCAAGGACACCTGGGTCACCTTCCGCAACGCCGCAGAGTTCAAGTGCTTGACCGCAGGCGACGGCAAGTGGACCCAGCAGTACCTGGGCCCGTGCATCTGCGACTGCACCGACGTTGCCCAGCCGGTCTGCGGCGCCGATGGCCTGACGTACACCAATGGCTGCCAGGCCGAGTGCTACAACGGCAAGGGCTTTGACTTCAAGAACGGTCCCTGCTGAATTCCCCAACGGGGCTCATCTTTGAGGGAACTGCAATGGCGACCTACAAGAGCAACCAGGCCCACGTCTGCGCCACCGACGACATGCCGTGGGCCTGCGCGCCGACCCAAGGGGTCTCCTACAAGTCGCTGCGGTTTGACCCAGAGAGCGGCGCCGGCGTAGTGCTAATTCACATGACGCCGGACACGACCTATCCGCGCCACCACGCCCACGCCGGCATGGACTTGTTTGTGATTGACGGCGAGGTCGAGATCCACGGCCAGCTGCTGGAGCGCGGGGCCTTTGCCCATGTGCCGCCGGGGATGACCCAGGCACCGTTTACGGCCCGCGGCTGTGTGCTCTACGCCACCTTCCCCGGCAAGGTAGAGAACCTGCACGAGCTGCCGACCCTGACCCTGCGCTAGTATTGCCTGCGGAGGCGAGTGCGCTGAGAGCTTGCGCCGAACCACCTTCAGCCCTGCCCCACCTTGCCCGAGCCCTGCGCAGCCCGCCACCGCATCCCGGTGCGCGCCCCTAGCGAGCAGCCGGCGCTGGCGCTGCCGGTGTCGGGTCTACCGGCATGGCGACAAACTCAGCGACTTCGCCGCGCAGGAATACGCGCAGCTGGCCTAAGTCGGGTTGCTGCACCAGCCAGGACTCGCCGTCCACGGCAGCGGCATAGCGGCTGGTCAAGAACTCTTCTAGCGCGCGCGCCGGGCGGATGCCAGACACTACGCAGATCTTGGTGTAGCGGCCGTCATAGGTGCGGTGGCAGCCCAGAGGTACGCGAAAGCCGGCAAGAGTCTGCGGATCTTCGCACAGCAGCCCGCCGCGACACGCCAGCGGCTCGGCCGTTGCCTGTGGAGGGCGCAGCTGCCGGCGCACCGGGGCAGGCCCTGGTTGCTGGCACCCTGCCAGAGCCACCGCGCCAAGCAGCAGGTGCCCCAGGGCCGCAGTCCGCCGCAGCGCTGGGTGGGCGGGCGTCAATCGACCAGGAGGTCCCATCCGGTCACCACTGCAGCAGTGCGCGGCTGCGGAACGTCGTGGGCCACCGAGCCCACCGAGGGGGCGGCGCCGGCTTTGGGCGTCTGGTTGCTAGACTGGGCGGTGGCATTGCCCGACGACACGCTGAGCTCAAACCGCGGCTTGGAGGCGCCAATGGCCTGGGCGCTGGCGCCGAGCTGGGCCACGCACGCGGGGTCGGTGGGGTTGCAGTTGCCGCGGCAGGCCGGAATGGCCTGAACGTCCACCGGCGAAGGGCGGTCGCTGCCGATGTCGACAAAGTCAAGGTTGGATGCCTTGTTGGCCGGTGAATTGGGGTTGGCAAAGGCCCCCTGCAGATCCGTAGGATCGGACGCAGACTGGGGTTTCTCATAGCGAGCCCCCCACAGCCGCGCGGTACCGGATTGGCAGGCGCCCAGCTGCTGCAGGCTCCAGCTGGCCCAGTAGGCGTGCAGGGCAAAGATGGTCGGCGGCCCCACAAACCGCTCAAACGGCCCCATGGCCTTGACCCAATTGAGCGTCGCCTTGGGTGCCGCGCCGTTCAGCGTTCCGCCTGCGCCGACGGCAAATTGCTCGGTCAAGGAGTAGACCACGTGCAGCCGCGTCGACGATGCCCCGTCGGTCGGGTCGCCGGTGCCATACACCACCACCAGCTCTCCGTTGCGGTTGGTCGAGACGCTGGGAGCAGAGGCCACCGGCGCGCGGTCTGGCGACACCACCGGCCGCAGCAGACCTACCGGAGAGCCCGGACCGCCGTACGCATCGTGAAAGAACTGCATCTTCCATTCGCTGGGCTTGCTGGAAGTCAGGTCCAGGCGCCACAGCATGCCGCGGCTGTCTCCCAAAAAGCACCGCGACACCAGCTGCCCAGGCGTAGCGTCATAGCAGGCCGGGTCGGCATAGAAGTAGCCAAGGTCGTTCTTGCTGCCCAAGGTCTGGGGCATGCCGGTCAGGTCAAGGTCATTGGTCTCAAACTTTCTAATAATAAAGCCACTCTCCAGATCCACCACCATCACGCCGCGGGCGCCAAGGCCCTCTACCCCCAGGTTGGCGACGCCGGCCATGGAGGCGGGCATACCGTAGGGCAGCACCACGGCCGCGTGTTGGCTGGGCGGCGCTGCGGGGTTGGCTGAGTAGAACACATTGGCAATCGTGGGCTTGGCCCTAGAACGGCCCAAGTTCAGGAAGGTCGGCAGCACAAAGCACTGCGGACCAGGTACGCCGCCGAGCTGAACATTGGGGCCGATGCAGTGGGCCTCTGGGTTGATTTCCCACAGCATCTGCGGATCGTCCGGCGCGGTGACGTCCAGCGCCACATACCCTGTGCCCGCCTCGCCGGCTCCGACGATAACCACCGATCGCCAACTGCGCGCCGCCTCGGCCAAGCTGTCGCTGGCAGAGCGGTGGAGCTGTACGTGCTGTGCGGCAATAGATCCACCCAGATAGGAGGACGCTGGGCTCGTTACCAGCTTCAGCGAAGACAGCCGCCGCAAGGTAAAGCGCGGCAGCCAGGCCCACATCTCATCGCCCGCCTGCACCAAGTCCTTGGTCTTGATCGCCGGATTGCGGTCGGTGCGGAAGGCGTGCAGCAGGCCGTCATGGGTAGCAGCAAACACCATGGTCGGGCGGCCCGCTGAGCCAGGAGGCACCAGGGCGCTGTAGCTGGCCGTCTTGGGAACCGTGGCGCTGGCATACGTCTTGTAGGACGGCTCGCGCAGCGGCGTGCGGTCGGCCGGCTCAAGAATGGCAGGCTGCGAACGCGACGGCGCCCCCAGAGGCTTGCCGGCGCGGCAGGTCGCCGGATCGGCGCTCACCGTCGCCAGCAGATGGTCGCGATAGGAGTTTCTGTCCGCGGTCTTGGATAGATCAAAGCCGCCGTTGGTTGAGCAGTCGCCCAGCGCGTTGATCTGCAGGTTGGGCTGCAGGCCAACGGTGCCAATGCCCAGGTCGGTGGCAGGGATCGCCGCGCTACTCAACGGGAGTCGCGCCCCCACAAGCTGGGTGTACAGCCGCCGCGGCGCGGTGCGAGTGAGAAGCTGCTTGGCGTAGTCCAGCACCTCGCACACCTGCGCATAGTTGGGGTCATTGGCGTTTTTGCAGCTGTTGGCGCAAGAGAAGATGCGCTGTTCGATGACGCCAAACGTGCGCAGCGGCTGGGCGATGTCAAAGGCAGAGAGGCTGCGCACCGCGTGCTGCAGGTCGCTGAGGATGCCGGTGGCCGAGGTCACGGCGGGGCGACCGTAGGCGGATTTGTCTAGCTGGGCGCCCAAGATGACTGGGGCCAGGAACTTGGCGGTTTCCAGTGGCGTCGAGGCGGCTACGGCCTGTTTGGTGCCGCCGGCTGCCGCCAAGTCGTTGAGAAAGGTCAAGTCAGCCGCGGCGGGCCCTTTGGCGCCGTCCGCCGGAAAGCCCACGGCAACAACATAGACCGGTATTTTGGCCGCCCAGATCGTGGCCGCAGCCTGGATGGCCAGGGACCGACCATTGGAGTTGCCGTCGTGCAGATTGGCACCGCCATCGCTGAACAGGACCACCATGCGCTTGCGGCAGCTCAGGTAGGGGTCGCCGTTGACGGGGTCCTGGGTCGTCGACTTGAAGTGCGGCTCCATGAAGGCTCCAGGACCCAAATACTCCAACACATCCTGCAATTGCATCGCCAGGGGCGTGGGGCCGTTGGGCCGCTGGGCCAGCAGCGCCGCCAACATGCCAGCATGGGTCGCCGATCGGTCGGCCAAGGTTTCGTTGCTGGTGACTCGAACGCTGCCGCTGCCCGTCGCAAAAGGATCGCGGATGCCAAGGTTGATTGGGCCCCAAGCAGAAGTCAGCACGCTGCCATAAGAATACCCCGCGGCGCTGGTGGTGCCCTGGTGGAGCACGGCGTCGGTGGTCAGCAGGGCAAACTTGGCGCTGGGGCCAAACACGTCGATCAAGCCGTCCAGGCCGTGCGGCTGCTGCGAAGCCAACCCGTCGCCGTCAATGCCCCAGGCCAGACTGTGGGTCTTTGGGCCCTCGCCGGGGCACTGGGTAGCGGCGGTCAGGGTCAGCTTGGTCGAGGTACCGGTGTTGGTAAATTGCAGGACTTTGCCGGTTGTCATCACCGGCGACACTGCCGAGTTGCCGTTGCACTGGCCAGAGCCCACGCTGAGGCTGGTGGCGTGGGCCACGGCGAGCCAGACTCGGGTCAGGCCGGTCGCTTTTGCCGCCTGCAGGCCCTGCAAGCCATCCTTGCTCAAGGTGAACTGCACGGTCGCACCTGCCGCCACCCCGCCTATCGCCCGGGCATTGCTGGCGTAGACCCGGTCAGTCGCGCTGGCCAAGCAGCGAAATTTGTCCTGTTGGATGGCAGGGTTTTGGGTCGTCAGCACCAGCACCAGTGTAGTGGGATCCGCGGCACCGTAGGTGTTGGAGCTGACCCTAATGCCGAGCTGGCCTGCCGTCAGGGCGCCGCTGGGAATGCTGGCAAGGTCTACAGAAACATAGGGAATCGTCTGGCTTGAGGTCAAATTGGCAGGAGTGAACCGGAGCATCGCCGCACTGCTGGTGCCCGTGCTTGTCAGCAGGTTGGCCGACGGCGGCACGTAGGTGGTCGTGCTTGGGTTGATGAGAGCGGGAACCCCCGGAATGCACTGATAGGTGCCATTGGTCTGGGCCAGAGGCGTGACCTCTTCGGCGGTCGGCGCCAGCGCTTCTGTAGAGCACCGGTAGTCCAAGAACGTGCCCGAGATCATCTCGCGCACGGCCGTCCAGCGCGAACGCTGGTCGCCGCTGCCGCTGGTGTTGGTGCACTTGGGCGCTTCGTCGGCAAATAGGCGGTTCTGCATGGACGCCGAGCTGTCGACCACCAACAGCACTTCTGGCAGCGAACCGTCGGCGGCCTGGGCCGACCGCGAAGCCACGGCGGCCAAGCCAGACAGCAACAGCAGCCCAGCGCTAGAGATCCGCAGCTTGGAACTGGTCATCTGCCACCTCCCGCGCACGCTCGAACGGTCAAACACGGGGAACCTCCGGCTCAATTGCCACACGCCGTTGGGCCGATAGTCAGCGTCGACGCCAGGCGCGTCTGGCCAGAGACCATGGATTCTCTAAGGTTGGCTGGGCTCGCAGCGCCAATGCGCGACGTGGTCACCATCCGATAGGTGCGAAAGCAATAGCGACCGGCGTCATAGCCCGGGGATGCCGCGGAATCCGCCTCTCCCACCACCGTGGTAAAGTCCACTTCGCCCACCGCGGCCAGCTCGGCGCCAAAGGACGCGTCTTTGCCAGAGAGCTGCAGCACGGCGTCGCCGACATCGAGCATAGCCAGGGTCTTGCCGGTCTTGGCCGCCACAAAATCGCCAAAACCTCCTTGCATCTGTGCGGCCAGCGACACGACCGCGTAGGCCCCCGTCTCACTGACCCGAAACGACGCCCGCGCTAGCCGCTCGGCGCCGCCCTCTCTGAGGTCCATCGACGTCCTCAAGGCCGCCGCGCTGCCCAACAGCGCCAGGATGGTGATCATCGCCAGCACCACCGCCATGACCATGCCCCGCTGGCGCGCCGGCACCGTCGCAACCGGCAGCACAGTCGCAGCCGGCAAGGGCGCAGGGGCGACACCATCGGGCGCAGAGGGCTGGGGCGGGCGAACGAACATCAGCAAATACCTCTAGAGGTTGCGCGAAACCAGCGTGGGCAGAGCTACGCGGCTGGCGGCGGTGACTACCGTGTGGGCGCCGTTGTTTTCTCCAGGCAGCAGCCACGTATTCAGCGGCTGCCATGACACATCGCGGGCGCGGTGCAGCAGATCGCGCTGCGGCCAGGTAGAGCGGACCGACAGCTTGACGGTCAGGAACCGCATCGCCTCGGGATGGGCCGCCGCCGTAGAGCCCAGGAACCCCTCGCCGTTGGCCTGCACCACATCCTCTGACAGCGGCAGAACCTTGAGCTTGACCAGCTCCGGGCTGGTATCAAAGTCCATGCCGATGTCATAGAGCTGCAGATCCACGGCATTCTCTACCAATAGCAGCTGCCCCAGTACGGTGACGCCGTCTGTAGAGAGGCGCTCTCTGACCAGCAGGCTCTGCATCGGCTTGCCCGACACCAAGGGCGCTCCGGGCCGCTCGTCTGGGGCGATGCGGTAGCGCACAAAATTCTGCACGTCGATGTCGTAGTTGGCGCCCAGGCCGCTGTAGCCACAGGTGGCGCCGTTGCCGATGCGCTGGACCGCGCTGGCCACCGTCACGCTGCGATCGCCTTGGCTGGCCGAGGTGATGGGGTAGAACATCATCTGGCCGCTGGCGCTGGCGATGCGCAGAAAGCGCCCGGCGGCAAAGACGGCCTCAAAGTCGTCTTGGGTCAGCGGCAAGGTGCCATCGTCAAACAGCACGACCTTATTGCCGTCAATGGAGGCGGTCTTGTAGCGGGTTTTGACGTCCAGGCTGCCAAACAGGGTCAGCGCTACCGGCTTGACGTGCGGATTGAGGTCGGGCGCGGCGACGTGAGAATTGGCGATATCTGCCGTCAAGATGCGCAATACTGGATCGGGCTTGACACAAACCAATGGATCCACTGCGCTATTGGGCGTGGTGTTGGAACCCAAGGACTGCAGGTCGGCGCGCAAGTGCTCCAGGCCAAAGCGCGACTCGCGGTTGAGCAGGATGAGCTCGTTCTGCTCTTGCATCACCTTGCTCTGCTGCACGAACAACGCCACCATGCCCATAAAGATGCCAGTGGCAATCGCCATGGACATCATCAGTTCCATCAAGCTGAAGCCGCGCTGGCGCGTCATCGGCGTGGCCCCCCGGGGCATCCAGCAGGCGGCGGCCTGGCTGCGGCGCCCGCCCAGCCCGCCATTCGATGGCGCTTTGTTGGGGCCGCTACTGGACATTGGAGTTCCTCTGCACCAGTGCCGGCAGCGACAGGCTGCTGACCTCTGCAACGGCGTGGAACATCTCCACCGGGCAGTTTTGGTACTTGTCGGCCGGGGTGATGGGCCGCGGCCAGCTGACTCGCACTTCCGTGCGCACCAGGTCATTGGACAGCCACGTCAAGCGGAAGTGCACACAGTAGCGGGTGCCGCGGTCGCTTGGAATTTCCTGAAGGATTCCCTGATCATACTTGACATCGCCGCCCATCGGGCCCACCCGCTTGTCGGCCGACAGCGGCAAGGTGGGGCCGTTGAGCCAGCCCGTCGATGTCCCAACCGACGGCGGCGTCGGCAGCTTTCCGAGGTAGGGCAAGCTGGGGTGCGGATTGCCGTCGCCGGTCCACAGCGTCCCCTCGGCCTGCACCGTCGACAGGATGTGCTCTGCCAGCTGCCCGGCGGCCTGGGTGTCGCGGCGCGCGGTGTTGCCCTTGAGCGCCATCATGGTCAGGTTGAGCGTGGCATACAGGCCGATGACGCCGACGGCGCCCGCCACCATCACTTCGATCAGCGTAAACCCGCGCTGTTGGCGCATCACAGACCTCCCGCGCCAGAGCCCTGCAGCGAGTCGATGGGCCGGCCGTAGACCACCCGCGCCGACCCGTTGTAGCCGATCTGAACTTGCAGCGGCGTACCCAGCCAGTTGCCGCCTTCAAGGCGCTGGATCTGTACCACCAGGTCGCCAGCGCCAAGCTTGGTGCCCAGCGGCGGCGAGAAGGCCCGGCCGTTGTCGCCGCGGATCATCCGGCCATCGGCCTTGAAGCAGGCAAAGGCCACGCCGGACTTGAGCTCTTTGGGGGCGACGTCGACAATGGCGATGACCGCGTCTTTCTTGGCATTGCCGGGGCCGTAGTCGACTTCGCGAATCTGGGTGCCGGCCAGCACCGAGCCGCAGGTGGCGTCCATGCCCTGAAACACTCGGAAAGAGAACGCTCCCGACGGCTTGGGCTGATCAAACACAATCCCGTAGGCTCGGCGGTTGGCCATGGCATGCGATCTGGCCAGATCTACTGCAAACACCAGGTCATCCGCCGCGCCGCGCAGGTGCTGATTGCGGGTGAGCGCGCCAATGCTGGGGGCGGCGATGGTGCCCAGGATCATCAAGATGACCAAGCCAACCATCAGCTCAAGCAATGTCGAGCCCCGGACTTGTGCTGGCACCCTTGGCAGCATCAACTTCTGACCTCCTGGCGTGGCCCGTGCGCAACGCTGGCGCCGGCTGCGGGCAATCCCGACACAGACAGGGAAGCAAGGAGTGTGCCAACTGTGCCACTGTCCATCATTGCGCCTTTGCTGCCGATTGCCCAACCCAGCGCGGTGTAGCTGCGCAAATCGTGCGCTATTGGCCGCAGCAAAGTCCGCAGGGGTCGCGGCCACAGCAAGCCGGCCCTGCAGACACCCGTGTAGCGGAACAAAGGTGGGGACGGCGGCTTGAGCGTCGCCGGGCATCCATTGCGGCGACACAGACGGCCCAGCCAGCGCTGCCAGCGCAGCCAGAGAGCCACACCTTTGGCGGGCTAACGCGGCAGCTCTCCAGCAGAATCGGGCTGGTTAGCCAGGCCGGGCTCCATCAACGTCTCGCCGTGCCAGAGGTCCTGCAGCGTCTCGCGCTGGCGCACCACCTGAAACTGCCCCGCCGAGACCAGCACTTCGGCGGGCCGCGGCCGGCTGTTGTAGTTGGAGGCCATGGCAAAGCCGTAGGCGCCAGCCCCTTTGACGGCCAGCAGGTCGCCGCGCTGCAGCGCTGGCAGCTCGCGGTCCAGGGCTAAGAAGTCGCCGGTTTCGCACACTGGCCCTACCACATCGACCGCGACTCGCTGGCGACCGGAGTCGTCCTCTACCAGCTCGATCTGGTGGTAGGCGTCATACAGGGAGGGGCGCAGCAGGTCATTCATGCCGGCATCGACAATTACAAACTGCTTGTCTTCGTTGGACTTGGTCCCGATCACCTGGGTCAGCAGCACCCCAGCGTTGCCAACAATGACCCGCCCCGGCTCCATCAGCACCTTCAAGCCGTGGCCTTGGGTGATGCCGACGATGACCTGGCCCAATTCCGCTGGCAGCGCCGGCCGTTCATTGCGATAGGCAATGCCCAGGCCGCCGCCGACATCGATATGGTCCAGGTGGACGCCAGCCTTGCGCAGCCGGTCGACCAGTGTGAGCACCTTCTCGATCGCCTCTACAAAGGGGGCCACCTTGAGAATCTGGCTGCCAATATGGCAAGCGATGCCCACAACTTGCAGGTGGGGGTGCTGCGAGGCCTGCAGGTAGAGCTGCTCTGCTTCGCCAAAACTCACGCCAAACTTGCTGGTCTTGAGCCCCGTAGCGATGTACTTGTGGGTCTTGGGGTCGACATCGGGATTGACCCGCAAGCTGATCGGCGCCCGCACCCCCAGCTCCTGGGCCACGCTGGCAATATGTTGCAGCTCTCCCGCCGACTCGACGTTGAGGCACAGAATGCCGGCGCGCAGGGCTGCGGCGATCTCGTCATCGCGCTTGCCTACGCCGCTGAACACCACCTTGGCCGGGTCGCCGCCAGCGCGCAGGACCCGCGCCAGCTCGCCAGCAGAGACGATGTCAAAGCCGCTGCCTTGACGGGCCAGAACCTGCAAAACTGCAAGGTTTGAGCATGCCTTGACCGCAAAGCACACCAGGTGGTCCACGCCCGCCAAGGAGAGGTCCATGACCTGAAAGTGGCGCTCTATGGTGGCCCGCGAATAGACATAGGCTGGCGTGCCGACCGCCTTGGCCACGTCGGCCAGGGCCACGTCTTCGGCCCACAGCCGCCCAGATATCCGATTGAAGTAGTCCATGCTTAGAAAGTCAGCACCACGTGGCCCAGCAGGCGCCACGCGTTCTCTGCCACCTTGTCGGCCGTGGCGCCACTCCAGCCCTGCTTGAGAGCAAAGGCGTCGCCGGGAAGGGCGTAGGCAAACACCACGTCGGCAAAGGCCTGGCCGCGGCGACCGATGAACGCCCGCGCCGCCAGCTCAGCGCCGATGTTGCTGCCGCCGCCTGGGGTGCCCTCTTTGTCGACCGCCAGGGCGTACATGGCCGAGAGGTCGATGCCCAGCATGTCGGCGCCGTACCAGGGATAAGCGTTGATGCTGACCGCCGGGCGGGCGTAGATGGCGTTGGTCACGCTGCCAACGATCTCGCGAAACAGCAGGTAGTCGACGTGGAAGTTGCGGTTGAACTTAAAGCCGGTGATGTCTTTGTTGACCTGGCCGTCGGCGGTGGCCAAGGAGCAGCCGGGGTTGCCAAACACACCAAAGCAGCGGGTGTTGTCGCCGCTGGCAATGCCAAGGTCTAGCGAGTAGCCCATGCCCTCGTCTTGAAAGGCCGACTTGATCGCGCCGCCCCACATGGCGATGTCGCTGGTCTTGGCGTTTTGACCGGCGATCTTGTTGGTGTCGCCCACCGAGCCAAAGATGCCCGCCAGCTCGGCCTCTACGACCACCCGCCGCAGCGGCGACAGGCGCTTCTCATAGCGCATCCAGGCGTCGGCAATCGCAGCGCTGGCGTCGCGCTCCATCAGCTTGGCGTCGTCAGCGTCATTGAGGGTCAGAGAAGAGCTGGCCTTGCTGCCTTCTTGCAAGTCGAGCTTCTGGCTGCGGTACACGCCATAAAGCCCCCAGTCGAGCACGCCCTTGCGCTCATCTTCTAGCACCCGCTGGCGCTCAGCTGCGTCGTCTTCGGTCATCGGCCGGCTCATCAGCACCAGGCCGTACTGGCGGACGTCATCGCTGCTGGTCAGGTTGCGCGGCTGCACGTCGATGCGCGCCGGGTCGTAGCCCTGGATGCCGTTGGCCAGGTAGTCGTAGAACAGGCTCAGATACAGGCCAGCCTTGGGGATTTTGGTGATGAACGCCGCGCGATCGGAGAAATTGCCGCCGTCGACGTCATAGCCCTGCCCTTCCCAGGAGCGGCGAGGGGCGCCATACCACAGCGTGGGGCGGTTGAGGTCCCAGCCGTCGCCGCCGCCGCCGTGGGCCAGCATGCCCAGGCCCCAGTGGGACGCCTGGCGGCCAACGCGCAGCACGCCGAGCATGGTTTTCCACTCTCCGTACGCCTCTTTGACCGCGATGGTCCCGGGGCGGGCCCCCATGGTAAAGCCGACCAGCGGCACATCTGGGCGGGCCAGCACGCCGGAATAGTCCGGGTCGCCGCCAAGGAGGGTGTTGTCGAGCACGTCCAGAGTCAGCGCGATCCGCACGTCGCGCTCAATGGTGATGGTCGGCTGCAGGCGCAAGCGGATCGAGGCCCCCGACAACGAGTTTTCCTGATTGTCTTTGCCAACTTTGGTGGCCTGCGGATTGATGTTGGGGTCGTTGTTGGCAGGCCACAGCGACAGCGGCGGCGGCACCGCGCTGGTCGACAGCGGCAGCGACGGCGCAATGCTAGAGGTCTCTGCCTGGCCCAGGTGGCCATTGGAGATCAAGTCGGGGCGAAAGCGAAAGTACCCGTGCCACTCCAGCTGAAAGGGGCTTGGCGGCGGCGGCGCCGGGGCCACGGCGGGCAGGCTGCCATCGTCCAGTTGATCCAGCAGCGAACTGCCGGCGGCCGCGGGCTCAGCCTTGGCTGGTTCAGACTTGGCTGGCTCTGTTTTGGCTGGCCCAGCCTCTGCGGCCTTGGCTGCGGGCTTGGCGGGTTCTTCTGCCGGCTTGTCGCCCTCTACCGTGGCTGGCGGCTCTTGGGCAACGACCACGGGGCCGGTCACCAAGCTCAACACCTGCAGACCGGCCACGCTCCACCGCCAGCACGAAGTGCGCTGGAGGCGACGCGTAAGCTGCTGACGCTGCAAGATCTTGGTCTCAACGGGCATGGTCGGCTGGCTCCTGTGCGAAGGGCTGCTGCGGGTCGCTTCGCCCGGCAACAAAGCCCGCATTTGACGTCGTTGCGGTGTGCGCGTCAACCTCTATGCCATGACTGACTCCGCCCAGCCCAAGCCGCCCCCAGCCCGCACCGGCGAAACCGCCGCCGCCAGCTTGATCTACCTGGACTACGCCGCCGCCGCCCCCCTTTGCGAACCCGCACGGCAGGCAGTGGTCGACGCTGCCCACCACGTGTGGGGAAACCCTTCTTCGGTCCACGGCCGCGGTCAGCTCGCTCGCGGCGCGCTGGACCGGGCCCGCCGCCAGGTGGCCACGGCGCTGGGCGTGCGGCCTGGCGAGCTGGTATTGACCAGTGGCGCCACGGAAGCCAACGCCCTGGCCTGGCGCGGGGTGCTGGCGCCGCTTTTGGCCGCAGCTCCGGCCGCGGCGCTGTTTGGCGCGGTAGAGCACCCCTCGGTGCGCGCGGTGGCCCAAGCCCTAGCGGCCCAAGGTCTTGGCGCTGAGGCCATCGCCGTGGACCGCCAGGGTGTGATCGACCTGGCGCAGCTAGAGCTGCAGTTGCGCAACCGCCGGGTGGCGCTGGTGAGCCTGCAGTGGGTCAACCAGGAGCTGGGCAGCGTGCAGCCCGTGGCGGAGGCGGCGCAGCTGGTGCACGCCCACGGCGGCCTGCTGCACTGCGATGCCACCCAGGGCTGGGGAAAATTGCCGCTGGACGTCTTGGCGATGGCGGTCGATCTGCTGAGCGTCTCTGGAGCCAAGATCGGCGCTCCTTCAGGTACCGGTGCTCTGTGGATCAAGCCCGGGGTGCGGCTACAGGCCGTGCAGCCCGGCCACCAAGAGCAGGGGCTGCGCGGCGGCACGGAGAATCTGCTGGGTCTGATTGGCTTTGGCGCAGCTGCCGCGGCCATCGGCGACCGTCTTGCGCTGGCTCCGGAAGTGCGGGCTCTGCGCGATCGCCTGTGGGCCATCCTGCAGGACAGTGGGCCGGTCCACCGCCACGCCGCGCTGCCAGAAGCCCAAGAGAGCGGCCACATCCTCAGCGTGGCCTGGCCTGGAATGGAGGCTCCGCGACTGGTGATGGCCATGGATCTCGCAGGTGTAGCAGCCTCTGCCGGCTCTGCGTGCGCGTCAGGAACACAGCAGCCCTCGCCCGTGTTGCAGGCCATTGGCGACAGCAGCGCAGAGTGGCTGACCCTGCGCCGCGCCACGGTCCGCTTCTCGGTAGGACCTGGGC
The DNA here is from genome assembly GCA_903919145.1 of uncultured Myxococcales bacterium. Classification (GTDB taxonomy): domain Bacteria; phylum Myxococcota_A; class UBA9042; order UBA9042; family UBA9042; genus SXRM01. The sequence goes on along the minus strand of CAIXGW010000158.1, from coordinate 17,212 downwards.
TGACCACCCAGGACATCGAGCTGGCAGGCGAGAGGATCCGCTCTACGATTGAACGCTTGCGCGGGCGAATGCGCTCGCCAGATTGACGCGACACGGTTTTGTGTGGACCAGTGACGCCACAGCCCTTATTCTGTCCTGCTCCTCTGCTGAGTTTCCTGGCCGCTGTGGTTTGGCGGCGCCGAGCCTTGCCCATGCCCATGCCCGTGCCCTTGCCGCACTCCACCGCTGCCCTCACCCCAGACATTGGCGCCATGGTGCGCCGGGCCATGCGTCTGCCACCTGGGGCGACCGTTGCCGTCGCTATGAGCGGGGGAGTCGACTCGAGCTGTGTCGCTGGCCTGCTGGCCGAAGCCGGCTACAACGTCTTTGGCCTGACCGCCCGCCTCTACGACGTGGACCCTGCGGCAGCGCGCCGCGCCGGCAGTTGCTGTGCGCCAGAAGACGCCCGCGACGCCCGCGAAGTCGCTCAAACCCTGGGGATTCGCCACTACGCCGTCGATGAACGCGAAGCCTTTGCCCAAGCAGTGATCGAACCCTTTGCCCAAGCCTGGCTGGGCGGAGAGACCCCCAACCCGTGCGTCTCTTGCAACCAATTCCTCAAGTTTGATCGGCTGGTCGAGATGGCCCGCGACCTGGGCGCCCAGGCCCTGGCGACCGGCCACTACGCCCGGCTGGAGCTGCGCAATGGCCGTCCAGCGCTGCTGCGCGGCGCCGATGCCGCCAAGGATCAAGCGTACTTCCTCTACCCCTTGCCCGCTGACGCCGCTGAATTTCTGCGCTTTCCCATTGGCGAGCTGACCAAGCCGCAGGTGCGCGATGAGGCCGAGCGACTGGGCTTGCCGACCGCCGCCAAGCGCGAGTCGATGGACATCTGCTTTGTCGGCAGTGAGGGGACCCAGGCCTGGCTGGAGAAGCGCTACGGCGCCACTTCTGGGCCGCTGGTTGACGTCGCCGGCACTCGCCTTGGCCAGCACGCCGGCGTCACGGGCTTTACCGTGGGTCAGCGCCAGGGTCTGGGCCTGCGCCCCCAAGGACCACAGGCAGAGCCTTGGTTTGTGGTAGACAAGCGCGCCGACGGGGCAGTGGTGGTGGGCCACCGAGCGCAGCTGCAGGTCGCCGAGCTTGAGCTGGGCAATTGCCTGTGGATCAGCGGCACTCCCCCCGAGGCCGGCTTGGATCTGGCCGTGCAGATCCGCCATCGCGGCCAAGCCGTGCCCTGTGGCGTCATTGACGTCAGTGCCGATGGCCGCACGCTGCGGCTGGCCATCCGCGGCGAATTGCAGGCCGCCGCCCGCGGCCAGAGCGGTGTGGTGCTGATTCAAGATCAGGTGCTCGGCGGCGGCGTCATCCGCTCGGCCCGGGGCCCCGCCAAGGAAGCCCATGGTTGATACCCCTACAGCTGGCCGGCGCAGCTCGCGCCCGCAGATGCCCATCCACGACGCCGTGGCCGGCGCTACGGCCCTGCTGCGCAACCTTGGCTATAGCTTCAAGAATCGCGATTTCCTCGAAGAGGCCCTGACCCACCCTTCCTGGCGCAACGAACACCCAGAGTGCGCGTTTGACAACCAGCGCATGGAGTTCTTGGGCGATGCGGTCTTGGGCCTGGCGATCACTGAGGCGCTCATCGACCAGCTGCCCCAGCGCGGCGAAGGTCAGCTGACGGTGCTGAAGTCGCAGTTGGTGCGCGAGTCCATGTTGGCCAACCTTGCCCAGCAGCTGGGCATTGGCCTTGCCCTGCGCCTGGGACGCGGCGAGGACCTCAGCGGTGGCCGCCAGCGTCCGTCGATTCTGGCTGACGCCTTTGAATCGGTGCTGGGTGCCGTGTTCAAAGACGGCGGCTACATGGCTGTCCAAGCCATGGTCCGCGATCTTTTTGGCGAATTGCTGGTCGACGCCACGCTTACGGTCGAAGAACTGGGGGCGCTGCCGACTGCGCTTTCGGCGGGCACCGCCAACTGGAAGACCGCCGTGCAAGAGCTGCTGCAGCGCGCTGGCTATCCGCCGCCGACCTATGCCGTTGTCAGCGACGCCGGACCCGAGCACGCGCCCACTTTCCGCGCCCAGGCCACCGCCGCCATCGGCGAAGTCACCTTGCAAGGCCAGGGCGAGGGGTCGAGCAAAAAGGCCGCTGAATTCGCTGCGGCCGAGGCGCTCTATACCCGCATGGTCGCCGATGCCTGTGCGACGACGCCAGAGCTGGCCGCTCTGGTACAGGCGCCGGTGACCCGCCCGAGCGGCTTGCGCGCCCGCCCCGTAGGCATGCCGCCGATGGTCTACGCGCTGTCCAGCAGCGGTAGCGTTTCCGATGGCGAACCGTTAACCTAGAAGAGCTTGGCGCCCTGTGGCGCCCGCGCACGGTTTGGTGCAGGAGCCTTGATGTTTGCCTACGTAGTTGTTGACTTTCCGATTCAGTCGGCCGTCCTGTCGGTGGGCCGCGCCATGCTGGGCACCCCAGAGATCCTGGCGATCCTGGCGGTGGTGGTCCTGCTGTTTGGCGCGGCCAAGCTGCCGCAGCTCGGCAAGGGCCTTGGCGAAGCCATTGGCAACTTCAAGAAGGCCAAAAAGGACGGCGAAGAGGCCGCCTTGCGCACCGAAGTGGACGCCACGCCCAAGGTCGAAGTCGAGCACAAAGACAAGCTTGGCCGCGACCCCCACGCCTAGCTCGCGCCGGGCCGGTGTTTCCCTGCACGGCCCCGCCAGCGTCCCTCTTGACGCCGATTCGCAGTCCGACTAGACTGCGCGCCGCCGACCGGGCCGGTAGCTCAGTCGGTAGAGCAGCAGACTTTTAATCTGTTGGTCGAGGGTTCGATTCCCTCCCGGCCCACCGCCGAAGGGACGCTTTCTGCCGGAAGGCGAACCCAAGGCTGATTAGAGGGTACAGGTTCCGTCCTGCACCCAGCCGTTCCACCGCACTGTGCGTGCATCGGAGCGGACCAGTGACCCGGCAACCGGTCCCGACACCGGCTGCCACCAAGACCCCGGCTGAATGTCCCAGCCGGTGATTGCCCTGCGCAGTGGTCGGGTTCGCCCGCCACAGCATCGTCGTCCCTATCGTCTAGCCTGGCCTAGGACACCGGCCTTTCACGCCGATAACGCGGGTTCGAATCCCGCTGGGGACGCCCGATTGGGCAATCCCGACCAGCCCGCCCGCTGCCAGACTAGCTCTGGTAGTTGGCGGGCTGGTTCGTTTTTGGCTTGTTGCTGTTGGGCTTGGCGCCGTTCTGACGAGTACCCCAACCCCCAAGTTCTTTCCGGGTTCCGCAACGGACACGGTTTGGGGTACGGAAGGGGACCCAGCAGTTGTAGCCAAGACCTGTGAACAAGAACCGGGGGGTAACCCGGATCGAACTAGCGGTCTTGGTTACTAGTCGTCGTCCGACAGGGCCTTGAGCGGCTCGCCCTTGGCGGCAGCCAGCAGATAGGCGCGCATAAAGCCGTCGAGATCGCCGTCCAGCACCGCAGCGGTATTGCTGGTCTGCCAGCCGGTGCGCAGGTCCTTGACCATCTGGTAGGGCTGCAACACGTAAGAGCGGATCTGGCTGCCAAAGTTGATGCCCATCTTGGCGGCTTCGATCTCTTCCTTGACGGCGCTGCGCTTCTTGCGCTCCAGGTCCACCAGCCGCGCGTGGAGCATCTTCATCGCAAAACTCTTGTTCTTGTGCTGGCTGCGCTCGGCCTGGCAAGCCACCACCACCCCGGTGGGGATGTGGGTGATGCGGATGGCCGAGTCGGTCCGGTTGACGTGCTGTCCGCCCGCGCCCGATGCCCGATAGGTGTCGATGCGCAGGTCGCCTTCGTCGATGTCGATCTGGATCGAGTCGTCCTCTTCGGGAACCACAAAGACCGAACAGAACGAGGTGTGGCGGCGCTTGGCCGAGTCAAACGGGCTGATCCGCACCAGCCGGTGCACGCCGTTCTCAGCCTTGAGCCAGCCAAACGCGAAGTCCCCCTCGATGCGCAGCACGGCATTGCGAATTCCAGCTTCTTCGCCGGGCACCTCGTCCAGCAGCTCGACCGTCATGCCGTGGGCTTCGCCCCAGCGCGAGTACATGCGCAGCAGCATCTGTGCCCAGTCGGCCGATTCCGTGCCACCCGCGCCAGCGTTGATCTGCAAAATGGCCGGCGAACGGTCGGTCGGCGAGGACATGGTGCGGGCAAACTCGGCTTTGTCCAAGGTGATGGCAACCGCATCCAGCTGGGCTTCGAGCTCGGGCAGAAAGCCCAGATCATCTTCAAGCTCAGCCAGGTCCAGCATGTCTCGCACGTCGCGGAGCACGGCCGCCGGCTCTTCGACCGTGGCGATCGAGGTCGCACAGTCGTTGCGCTCTTTCATGAGCCGCTGGGCCTTGTCGCCGTCGAGCCAGAAATCAGCCTCGCCGCTCAGTTTTTCCAATTCATCCAGGCGCTCTACTTTGGAGTCGACGTCAAAGACTCCTGCGCAGCGCGTCCAATCGATCGTCGATGGCGGCTGCGCAGGACCGTAGTTCGGCAATAGTTGCCATGGGTTCCTCGCATGTGGATAGGAAGCTGGTACAAGCCAGCGGGCCCAGGACTCTAGCAGGTGTGCCCCAACCTGTCAGCCGCGCGCCGGCGGCTCACACACCGGCGTTGCCCCGTGAACGGCGGTTAGGTGCCGGTGGGAAACAGCACCATCCACGCGCTGGTGATCACGTAGTCGACCACAAGCACTGCGACGCTGGCCGTAACCACAGTGCTGGTGGTGGCAAGACCGACGCCGCGCGAACCACCCGAGGCATAAAACCCCTTGAAGCTAGCCACGCTGCCAATCAGCCCGCCAAATACCGTGCCTTTGACCACCGAGCACAAGATATCTGAGGGGCCGATCCACTCGTAGATGCGCGAGAAGAAGGCGCCGTGGTCCACGCCCAGCAGGCCAAGGCACACCACATAAGAGCCAATCAGCCCTACGAAATTGAAGACGATCGTCAGCAGGGGCATCATCAGCGTACAGGCAACGATGCGCGGGGCAATGAGATAATGCATTGGATCGACGGCCATGGTTTCCAGCGCGTCGATCTGCTCGGTGACGCGCATGGTGCCGATCTCAGTGGTCATGGCTGAGCCCACCCGCCCTGCGACCATCAGCGCACCGATGGTCGGCGCCAGCTCCAACACCAGCGCCAGCGCGACCGAGCCGCCAATCAGGCTCTTGGCGTTGAAGATGTCAAAGGCGACGCTGGTCTGGATGGCAAACACCGCACCGGTAAACGCGCCGGTCAGCACGATGATGCCCAGCGACCCCACGCCGACAAAGTCCATCTGCTGCAGGTACACCGCCCAGCGAACGGGCCGCTTGCGAGCCCGCCACAGCGCGGTGGTCGCAAAGATCATCAGCGATCCAACTGCTTCTAGCCCATTGATCGGTATCGTCAGCGCAGCCAGCAGCGTCGCCAGCACCTGGGACTTGGCATCGGCTTGAATTTCGGTAGCTGGGGCTGGCAAGGGACCTCCGCGGCGAGCCTCGCAAGCATAGCCGGCGCTTGCGATCGCGCGAGTTTTCGCCCCGCGGCTGACGCGCTATCCTGTCACGGCGATGACAAACACCTTCCAGCCAGCCGATGCCGCCCTGCCCCCTTTGCCCGCCCTGCGCCGCGCCCGCCCCGGCTGGGTGTACTTGGTCGGCGCCGGCCCTGGCTCGAGCGATCTGCTGACCCTGCGCGGCTGGGGCCTACTGCACAGCGCCACCGTGGTGGTGGCCGACGCCCTGGTCGATCCGCACCTGCTCGACCAGTGCCAGGCGCGCCTGATCGACGCCGGCAAGCGCGCTGGCGACCACGGCATGGCGCAGCGCGAGATCGAGGCGCTGCTGGTCGAATTGGCCCAGGCCGGCGAGGCGGTCGTCCGGCTCAAGGGCGGCGACCCGTTTGTGTTGGGGCGGGGCAGCGAGGAAGTGCAGGCCCTGGCCGCCGCTGGCATTCCCTGTGAAGTTGTGCCGGGCATCACCTCAGCCATCGCCGGCCCCCAGCTGGCCGGGATTGCCGTGACCCACCGCGGAATTGCCGACGCCTTCTGCGTGGTGTCCGGTCACAGCCGCGACGGGCAGGCCTGCGCCAGCTTGCCCTGGTTCCACGAGCAAACCACCGTGGTGGTGCTGATGGGCGTGGCGTCGCGGGCCCAGTGGGTGCCGCGCTTGGTCACGCTGGGCTATCCCGCTGACCTGCCGATGGCCTGGGTGACCTGGGCCGGCCGCCAGCAGCAGCGCGTCTTGCGCACCACGGTACGCGACTGCCTAAAAGACTTTGATAATGCTGAATTGCACAGCCCATCGGTGGCGGTGATTGGTGCCGTTGCCGCGCTAGGAGAGAGCATGGGCGATCCCCGGGAGGCGCTGTGAGCCAGTGGCCAGTCCTGGCCGTGGGCCTGCGGCTGCAGGGCCAGCCGGTGCTGCTGGTCGGCGCCGGGGCGGTGGCGGCCGAAAAACTTGAAAAGCTGTTGCGCTGCGGGGCAGTCATTGATGTGGTGGCCCCACAGGCCTGCCAGCAGGTTCGGCAGTGGGCGCAAGACGGCCTGTTGCGCTGGATCCCGCGGCCCTTTGCCGCAGAAGACGTGGCTGGCCGGCTGATGGTCCTGTCTGCCACTGGCCGCGAGGGGGTGGACCTGGAGGTGTTTGCACAGTGCGAAAAACGCCACATCCTGTGCAACAGCGCCGACGTCCCCGAGGCGTGCACGGCGTGGCTGATGGCCCAGGCCCAGCACGGACCGCTCACCGTGGCTGTGGGCACCAGCGGCACGGCACCGGGGCTGTCGCGCCGTCTGCTGCAGGAAGCACTTTCCGGCCTGCCCGCTGATATCGCCGACCTGGTGGACCGCTATGGCCGCTTGCGCCGCTGGGTGATCGACGATCTGGCCCCGGGTCCAAGCCAACTGGCAGGCCGCATGGAGCTGCTGCGCCGTCTGGCCAAGCAGCCGTGGTCGTGGCTGCGCGGCGGCACCGCCGACCAGCGCGCAGAATTGCTCAAGAGCTGGGTCGCACCAGCAACTCCTCCCGCGCAGGCCTCAGCGCCGCCGCAGCCAACAGAGCTCGCAGACAAGAACCAGGCCGCCGATCAGCCGCGATAGCTACCGACAATTCTGTCAATTTCATCCCACGGCAGGTCGCGATCCAGCAGGGCTGCCGCCGTGGCGCTCTCTGCGATCTGCTCGGGCCTCTTGGCACCGACGATCGCCGCAGTCAGCCCCGGCTGCCGCAGCACCCAGGCGATCGCCAGCGGTCCCACCGGCGTACCCAGGCGCTTACCCAGCAATTGCAAGCGACTGACGATAGTCAGGGCCTTGAGAAACCGCGAACCCTGAAAGCGGTCGTCGCGGCCGCGCAGGTCGCTCTCTGGAAAGCGCGCGGTGGCCGCAAACTTGCCAGTCAACAGTCCGCGGCACAGCGGCTCGTAGGCTAGCACCCCAAGCGGCCGCGTTCCTGCTTGACCGGGGCCGGCGGGCAGCCCAGCGCAGGCGCCAAGCAGCTCGCTCTCGTACTCGCGGCGCAACATGCTGTAGGGGGTCTGCAGGCTGTCAATGGGGGCCAGCGCTGCGGCGTGCTGCAGCTGGGCGGCCGAGTAGTTGCACAGGCCCACATAGCGGATCTTGCCGGCCCTGCGCAGGTCTTCTAGCGCCCCCAGAGTCTCCTCAAGAGGCGTGTCGAGCTGGCAGGGCCAATGGATCTGCAAGAGATCGATGCGCTCTAGCCCAAGGCGCCGCAGGCTGGCCTCTACGTCGCTGCGGATGTGGTCCGCGGTCAGATCACTGCGGGCGTGTGCGCCTTCGCCATCCCAGCGGACACCGACCTTGGTAGCGATGATGACTTCGCGCTTGCGGTCACCCAGCGCCCGCACCAGCACTTCATCGGCGTGCCCATGGCCGTACAGCGGCGCGGTGTCAAACCAGTTGATGCCAAGGTCCAAGGCGCGCTGCACAGCCGCCTCGCTGTCGGCATCGCGCACATCGTCGCCCCACCACAAGCCTCCCATCGCCCAGCAGCCAAAGCCCACAACGCTGAGGTCCAGCTCCGTTCCCGCCAGCTTGCGCTTTTGCATGGCCTATCCCGTGCGGCGGCGAGTCAACGGTCGCGTGAGCCGCAAAAAGCAGAACGGGTCAGCGGAACCCAGGGCGAAAACTCGCTCGCGGGTTCGCTGACCCGGTCAGCGGATCCTTTAGCTGTGGCGCGGCGCCGACTACTTCTTCTTGCCGCCGTCGTCCAAGTCAGCGATCGACAGAGAGAACTTCTTGCGCAGCTCGTCTGGAACGGGCGGCAGGTTCTCAAACTTGTCGCCAGCTTCCATCGGCGCCAGCTCACTTGGGGTCAGGCCACCTTCTTCGTAGGTGACGGCAGACATGAACCAGGAAGTCTCGCTGAACTTCTTGGACCGCTTCTTGTCGCCGGCCTGGGCTGGGGCCGCCGCAGGAGCAATCGCCGGAGCCGCGGCGGCAGGGCCACCTTTGACGGACTTCCACGCGTCTGCAAGCTCAGCAACCTGAGTGGAGCCAACCCACTTCTGCATGCGGCCGTCAAACACGAATTCGTCGGCCCGCAGGCCGCCGCTCTTGACCAAGTCGATCAGCGCTTGGATGGAGAACTCTTTGGGCTGACCGTCCCGCTGAATGTAGAAACTCATCATGTCTCCGTGTTTGCGTGCCGAGCACCAGTTCTTGCGTCTGGGTTGATTCCGAGAGAATTGGCAGTCGAGGCTGAGAGTTCCGGCTGGCTGCTGCGGCGGTTGCCCGCCAGCCGCTTTCAACCTGCTGGCAACCACACCCGCGACTGTTTGATGATGCTAACTCAGGCCCCCAGGCCTTGCAACGGTCGTCTTGGCGCGACGGCGGTGGCGCTGCAAGATCGCCCGGTGGCACCGCGCTGCGCCGGCCACGCCAGCGGTCGCTCCGGCCATGCGCAGCGAAAGCGCGACATTGACGGGCATGGCCGGCGACTTTGCCGACGCGCGACCGTGGCACTGCGCGTCCTGGTTGCGGAATCGTCGCCGCCCCCGTACGGTACTGACGTGGAGTACCGTTCGCCAACCCAATCGTCTGTTGCCCCCCCGCCAGCCCACCGACTCTGGCCGTGGCTGGTGCTGGTCGCGCTGATCTGGTCGTGGTACTGCCACTTTTGGCCCTACCTGCACACAGCCAACGAGTCGATGCGCCTGTATTTTGTGCAGGCCGTGGTAGAGACGGGTCAGCCCGAGCTGGATGGCATCGTGGCCCGCCACGGCAGCATGCCGGTGGACCGCAGCGAACATGGCGGCCACATCTACATGGACAAAGCTCCCGGACTATCCGCCCTTGGCCTGCCCATCTACGCGGCAGCCAGCGCCGTAGATCCGCGGGTCAAGGGCACCGACCTGTGGCGCTTTGGCTACCTGGCCACCCTGCTGACCGTCGCCGCCCCGCTGCTGGCCATGCTCGTTCTGCTGCTGCGCAACTTGGCTGCTTTTGGCAGCGCGCAGGCGGCCCACTTGACCGTGGTGGCGATGGCGACGGCGTCGCCGCTGCTGGTCTACGCCAGCCTGTACTTTGGCCATGGGCTGGCCGCTGCTTGCGCCGGTGGAGCCTTCTTTGCTCTGTTGGGCAGTGAGCCGGCCAAGCTAAGCCGGCGCCGCGCCTGGGCCATTGGCATCGCGCTGGGCTACGCCGGGCTGACGGACACGCCCGTCTTCGCCCTGGCGGCATTGATCGGCCTGCACGCCTGGGCGCGCAGCTGGCCGGCGGGCGAGGCACCGTTGCGCGCCGGCTGGCTCAGTCTGCAGCAGGTCTGGCCGATTGCGGCTGGCATCGCGCTGGGCCTGGCCGCCCAGCTAACCTACAACACCTGGGTCCTTGGCTCTCCGCTGCTGTTCACCTACCAGTTCAAAGGAGATCGCCAGCTGGCGGCGATCATGGACACCGGAATTCTGGGCTTTCGCGCGCCGCAAGCCGAGGCACTGGTCGGCCTGTGGCTGACGCCGCGCCGCGGCCTGCTCTACCACGCGCCGTGGCTGGCTGCGGCCATCGGCGGTCTGTGGTGGCTGGCCAGCCGCAGCGACCGCCCGCGCCACCAGCGCATCGACGCCGCCGCCGCCCTGCTGGTCAGTGGCCTCTATGCGCTGATTGTGGCTGGATTTGCCGACTGGCCAGCCGGCGACTGCGCAGGTGCCCGCCACCTGCTGCCCATCGTGCCGCTGCTTGGCTGGGGCCTGATGCCGTTGTGGTCGGCCGCGCTGCCGGCGGTAGTGCGCGGCGGCGTTGTCGCCAGCCTACTGGCCGGCTCGCTGCTGCACCTGCCCACGGTGGCGACCTTTCCCTACCACTTTGAGCAAGTCCAGCGGCCGGTGCTAGAGCTGGCGGTGCCGCTGATCACCGTGGGCGCGTGGTCGCCCAGCCTGGGCAGCTGGCTCGGCCTGGGTGGAACAACCAGCGCCCTGGTTTTTGTGGGGTTGGCGGCCAGCCTGTGGCTGTGGCCGTGGCGGACTGCCGACCCCAGCCGGCCGCCCACGCCGCGGCCGTGGCAGCAGTACCTGGCCGCCTTTGCCGTGTTGGTGACGTGGGCCGTGGGCATCACCGCGGGCGTGCCAGAGAGGCCTGGCCGCGCTGCCGAGGTCGGGCGCTTCCGCGCCGCCCAGCTGCTGGAAGCAGGCAGCGGGCCAAAGGCAGCCCCCAGCCCCTAGACGACCCCAGCAGCGGCGCGCAAAGCCGGCAACCAACAGCCCACGGCGGCCCGAATGGACTTAGCGCCCTTGGGTATCAGCCAGCCGCCTGCAAAGCGACGGGGGCTTGGTGGCCGTCGAAGATCCCGCGCCGCAGCGCTGCGGACACCGAGTCGGCCACGGAGTAGGCGTGGCGCCAGCGAGCCAACTCCTGAAGCCGGCGGCCATCCAGCGTCGCCGAGTAGCGGATATAGTCCAGCTCGGCCGCGGGGAAGTTGGCCAGCCGCAACTGAAACAACCGCTTGGCCAGCCCCGGCAGGATCACGTGCGGCAGGGCCAGCGTCGGCTTGCCGGTCAGGGCCACCAGCTGACGCAGCGGCAACGCATCGGGCCCGACCACATTGAAAACGCCGCGCAAGCCGGGCCGCGCCGCCAGCAGAATCGCCGACACGGCATCCTCTTCGTGCAGCACCTGCAGCAGGGGGTCAAAGCCAAGCAACACTGGAATTCGCGGCAGGCGCAGGTAGTTGGACACGGCATTGCGCACGCCACCCAGGATATGCGGTGGCCGCAGCACCACCGTCTCGATCTCTGGGTTCTTCCAAAAATACGACTGGGCAAACATGTCTACGGCGATGAGGTCGCGCATGCCGGAGAAGCGCTGAGCCCCCAGCAGCGGTGCGTCCTCGCCAATGAAGGCCGGGTTGTCACTCTGCGGCCCGTAGACGTCGCCGGTCGAGAGAATGACGACCTTGGGCACTTCATAGCGCTGGGCAAACTCCAGCACCTGCTTGGTTCCCAACAGGTTCCAAGTGTGATGCTCGCCGGTACCCTGGCGGGGATCGTGCATCAAGCCCAGGTGGAAGATCACATCGACGCGGTGGGTGCGAAACAGGTCCTCGCAGGCTTTGCGGCGGATGTCGATGCGCAGGTGCTCGACGTCGGCCGGGCGGCGCGGAAACGGCCGGCGGTCAATGCCAATGACTTTCCAAGACTCTTCGCGGTGCAGGCGCCGGGTGAGCAATTGGCCCAGCCGGCCGCCGATGCCGGTGATGACTGCGATCTGCCTGCGCTTCATCGGTACCTCTTGTGCGGTGGGGGGGCGGTCAGATCAGCACGCCGCGCCGTTCCCTGAGGCCGCGCTCCAGAAGATCCTGAATAGCGGACTTGACTTGCGCGACCTTGACCGCAACCACTGCGTCGTCGTCGTTGGGATCGCCGTCAAACAGCATCGGCTCGCCGTAGTAGATCCGATACTTGACCGGTGCCGGCAGCAGCGCCAGCGGCCCCAGCAGCGGCATCAGCGGCGTGATCGGCACAGAGGGCGACTGCACCAGCTTGGCCAGGGCTTTGAAGTCAAACAGGTTGATGGTCTGCTCTTCGGCGCCGACAACGGCCACGGGCACAATCGGCGTGCGAGTCTCCAGGGCCAGCCGCAAAAATCCGTGGCCAAACGGGGTCATCCGGTAGCGCTCGCGAAACGTCTTGTTGATCCCGCGGGCCCCTTCGGGAAACACCAGCACGCACTCGTCGGCGTCCAGCAGGCGCCGGCAGTTGTCGGGCAGACCGGTGACCTGGCCGCAGCGGTTGCACAGCGTGCCAAAAAAGGGCAGCGCAGTGGCAAACTTCTCGACCATCGACCGGACGATCCGCGGCGGCTCGCGGTCCAGCAGCATACTGGCGCCAATCGCCGCCGCATCAAAGGGCAACTGCCCGGAGTGATTGGAGATGAGCAGGCAGCGCCCTTCTGGGACGCGGTCGATGTCATGCACTTCTGCGCGAAACCACACTCGATACAGAAACTCGAATGCCGGCACGTACTTGCGGATCTCCGAAGGCGCAAATCCAAAGGCGTCTACGCCATACTCAGACAGATTCTTGGAGGCCAGCAGGTGGGCAAAGCGCCGCTCGACCTCTTCTGGCGGCGTGCGCCAGCCGTTGCTCGCCAGCAAAGACAGCACTTCCTGCCCAGCCTCGCCGGCTTCGCGCAGAGCTTGGGCCAGCAGCGGCCGGCGGTGCTCTGGCTCGGTCAGCCGCGCCAGCTGGCCAGCCAACGCCTGACCGGCGTGCAGCGCCTCAAAAAGGCGCGCAGTGGCGCTGGGTTTCACACGATCTGCGGTCGATTTGTGCGCCACGGTGTCCTCATGCTGCGGCGGCGATCCTACGGGGAGGGGCGGCCCGGGCGCAAGCGACGGCTGCGGCCGCGGACTGCAGCCGGGCGGGGGCGCACGGTGGCTTGAAAACTTGACGTTGCCCCCCATGGATCTAGCCTGAAGGCCTGAATGGGGAGAATGCGATGTATACGATGCGGCAGGCTGCGGATCTCCTTGGCGTGCAACCCAAATTGCTGAGGCGCTGTGCGGCAGAAGGGCAGCTGCCCGGCGCCACCTCCGTGCAGGGCAAGCACGGCAGCCCTACCTGGCGCATCCCCGCCGAAGCGCTGGAGCAGTGGCGCAACCGCGAACTCGCCAAAGCCGAAGCCAAGCAGGAGCTGCAAACTCCGCTGGTCGCCCCCAGGCTGCGCAGCGAGGCGGAGATCCTGGCGACGTACAGCAAGTCGTCCGCTCCCGTGGCTCAGCTGGCGCAGCGCGACCACCTGGTGCCGATGGGGGTGGTCGTGGAGCTGCTGCACGCAGAAGCGGAGCACCGCCGCGCCGCCCAGCGCATCGCCGAGGAGCAGGCCGCCACGATTGCGGTGCTGCGCCAGGCCATGGAGGCCGAACGCGACGAAGTGCTGCGGCTGCGCTTTGAGCTGGAAGAGCTGCGCCAGACCCTACAGGAAGCCCAGCGCGGGCTGCTGAGGGTGGCGCGCCGGCCCCTGGCAGCGGTGGACCAGGATCGCGAGACCCAGCCTCTGGACATGGAGATGCTGCGCAGGATCGCCCAAGCCAACTGATCAACGCCAGCCTGCGTTTCTGCGGGCCGGCAAGCAGAGATCGCCAAGCTATTCAGCTATCGGTCAGGCCAGCCACAAACGCCTCTCAGCGCGCGGGGACGGTGGCTGCCCTTACCGCCGCCGGATCAGTAGACCCTTTGCGCCGGCGCCAGGCCAGGGCCGCGGCTGTCAGCAGCAGGGCCGCCCAACTACCCGTGGATGCTGAGGGTCCGGCCGTACAGCCAGCCGGCGGTGCCGGGGCCACATTCTTGGCGCCGGCCGCGCCAGACCCTCCGCCGTCCAGCGAGCCAAGCCCGGTGCCGTTGGAGGCGTCCTGCGCTAGCCCCGCGGAGCCATCGCCGCCGGCAGCAGCGCCGTCGAGGTCGGCGTCAGCGCACCCTACAGCCAGGTGCTGGCAGCTGCCGTCGCTGCAGCTGTCCACGGTGCAGGCCTTGCCGTCGTCGCAAGCCTTGGTCGCCCCAGAGAGGCACTGGCCCTGCGCGCAGTAGTCGCCCTCGCTGCAGGCGTCGCCGTCGTCGCAGCCGCCGGGCAGCGGCTGGTACAGGCAGGTGCCGTCTTTGCACGAGTCGGCCGTGCAGGTGTTGTCGTCGTCGCACATCTTCTGGCCGCCCGTTGTGCAGAGACCGCCGATGCAGCCACCGCCGGCGGTGCAGCCATCGCCGTCTTCGCAGGCGCCGCTTTGGTTGACGTGAGTGCAACCGCCGGGCCCACAGGCGTCTTTGGTGCAGACGTTGCCGTCATCGCAGCCGCCATCGACAACGGCGTGCTGGCAAGAGCCGGCCTGACAACTGTCTGTGGTGCAAGCAGAACCGTCAGAGCAGTCTTTGGTCTGACCGGCGCAGCTGCCGGCGCTGCAAGAGTCCGCCTCGGTGCAGGGGTTGTTGTCGCTGCAGCTGGCGGCCGCGGGGGTGTGGACACAGCTGCCATTGTTGCAGGTGTCGGCCGTGCACGGATTGCCGTCGTCGCAGTTGGCGCAGGGCGCTGGGCCGCAGTTGCCGCTGCCGGGGCCACTTTGGCCAGCAACGGTCTGGCACGGCTGGCCGCTGGGGCATGGCGCTTCACTAACATCGCCATTGCTGGCGCAGACATAGCGCTTGCCCTGGTAGCACAGGGCGCCAGCGGTGGGGGCGACGCTGGGCGAGGCCGCGCAGAAGGCCGACACGCACTTGGCCGCAGGCCCGGCTTTGGTCGAGCAGAAGGCGCCGTAGACGGAGCAGTCGCCGGGGTCGCTGAGCGCACCGTTCTTGCAGGTGGCGATCTTGCCGCCCTTGGGGTCCGGTAGGCAAGTCGCGGTGGTGCCTTTGGGCGGGCAGTAGATCGACACACAGCGCAGCCCCAGGTCATCGTTGGCACAGGTGGCGCCGTAGGCCGCGCAGTCGCCCTTGCCGCAGTCGGCGCCGACCATCACCGATCCCTCGCAGTGGGGCGTGCACTTGGGCGTCTCAGAAATTAGCTTGCGCCGCAGCACGGCGTAGTCGGCAGACACGCTGCGCAGGTTGTAGACGCAGCCGTAGCTGCAGCCCTTGCACTCCCAGGCGTAGACGCTGCCCCAGGGATCCCCCTTGTCATACAAGAAGATGTGGCCCGCTCCGTTCTTGTTGTAGTTGAACGCGTCGGCGCGCTGGGCCTCTCCCTTGGGGATTTTGTTCCACCAGTAGCTGTAGGTATCGAAGTGCCAGGTGCTGTAGGGGTGGTAGCCTTGCTCCAGCGGCGAGGGCTTGTCGATCTGCCAAGCCTTGGCAACAAAGCCAGAACAATCCGCACCATAGGCGCCGGTGTGGGTGCAGTCGGGGCAGCCGTTGCCGCCCTGGGGGATGCACTTGCCCTTGTCGGCCGCCCCGGGCAGCCACTTGCCGCCGCCCCACCAGTAGGAGAATCCGACCACCGTCTTGCCCAGGGCGACGATGGCATCGCGGGTCATCGGCTGCGGAGCCGCTAGCGCAGGCGCTGTGAAACCAAAGCAAAAGAACGCGGCTGTAATGGCCAAGCAGAGGCGGCTTGCATTCACGGCAGCACCTCCTCAATGGTCGCACCCGTCGCGCCCAGGCACAGGTTGTACAGGTGGCCGTCGCGGCCCAGGCGCGCGCTGCGCAACTGCTCTTCGGGGCCGTAGGGAGCGCACAGATCGCGGCGCAGCACCACGGTACCGGCGCTGTCCAGCACCACGGCCTGGCGATACCGCGCGCTGGGCCGGCCCTCTGGGTCCAGCTGCACCAGGTCGGCCACCAGCCAGATGCGCTGGGCCTCTACGGCAGCGAGCTCTACCAACTGTGCTACCGGCTTGTCGAATTGCGTCTGGATCGCCAGCCCGGGCGCGGCATCGGCAGCCTCTCCCGCCGCCCTGCCAGCCACGGCTACCCTGTCAGGCGGCACGCGCAATGCCTTGAGCAACCACTGCTGATCGCGGGTAGGCCGGCCCTGCAGCACGCTTGCGCCGCTGCCGGTGAGCCGGCGCAGCTCGCTGTGCTCGTACTCGGCATACAGGCCGCCGCCGTGGATCTGCAGTGCCGTGATCAGCCAGGGCTCTTGGTCTGGCGCCTGCAGGCTGATGTGCTGCAGCTGCGCGCCGCTCTGCGCATCCAGCCGCAGCAGCTGCTTGCCGACCAGCCGGTCCAGGACCCACGGCTGGCCCTGGTCGTCGATGGCCAGCTCCTGGGCCGTCCGCGGCGCAGCGATCTGGTGCCACTGGCCCTGGCGACCCAGGCGCACCAGCCGTTGGTTGACCTGGTCCAGCAGCCAGACCTGGCCAGCAGCGTCGGCATCCAGAGACATGGGCCCTTCGGGGTTCTGTTCGCCGCCCAGCACCCGGCCAAGCTGCCGCGCTTGCGCGCCCCACGGCAAGGTCGCCACGGTGCGAAGCTGCGGCTGAGAGGCTGGCTGGGGCTGCGGCTGAGCTTGAGGCTGACTCAGCGGACCTGCGGCCGGAGAGACTGGCAATGGCCCTGGCGCTGCAACGGGATCCAACTGTCTCTCAGCAGCTTGGACGACGCCCGTCTGCGGCTGCGACTGCGCACACCCGACTAGCCCCAGCGCGCCCGCGGCCAGGGCTGCCAAGCCAGAGCAGATGCCCACCGCCCGACCAAGAGAATTGTGCCGCTTTTTTAGGTGCCCGCCCATCATCGCCCCCGGTTGCCGTGCCGAAGTACGATAGGGGGCAAGCTGCCTGTACGCAAGCGAAAAATCGTCATGCGCAACGGGATAGCCGGCCCCAGCTGCAGATGGCGGCGTTCTTGGGTTCTTTCTGTCGGGCAAGCCAGCTGGGACGCAAATCCAAGCTCTTGCCGGCCGGGTCAAGCGCGGATCAGCGACAGCCGCAACCCGAAGAAGGCCCTTGGCTGGCAGGGGGTTCGCTATCGGCACTGGGCTCGGCTGCGCCGTCTTGGGGGCTCCGCGCAACACGGCGCGGCTGAGGCACTGCTCAGGGGGGCACGCCCAAGCGCGGCAGCACCCAGGTCTGCACGGCGATCCAGGCAATGAGCAGCCCCACAAAGGTCAGTGTATCCATAGGCTCCTGTCTTTGGCCCGGCTGGGCAGCACCGGTAGGAGCCGCGGCAAGGCACTAGGAGCCTGTCGGAGTAATGCCGTCGCCTAGGGATAACTCCTTAAAACTATTGAATCAGCCGCAGCATCCGACAGGGTCCTAGGGCGATCGTCTTGCGAGCGCCCAGGCGGGCGAAATATT
>CAIXGW010000157.1 GCA_903919145.1 uncultured Myxococcales bacterium | reverse complement strand
GTGCCAAAGCGGATCCGGTCGCCGTGGCCCAGCTCCTGCAGGTCAACGCGGCGGTCATTGACATAGGTGCCATTGGAAGAGCGCAGGTCCTCTACCACCACTCGCCCGGCGTCATCCTGGGTGATCTTGGCGTGGATCCGCGAGACAGAGACGTCTTGCAGCACCACCGCGCAGTCCTTGCCGCGGCCAATGAGCACTGTGGGCTGGGTCAACTCGGTCAGCTCGCCAATGCTGCCGGGCATGGGCAACAGGCGCGCGTAGACGGGCGAGGTCATGGGCCGCGCAAAGGCCGCGCCTTCAATGTGCAAGAAGAAGTCGCCGATCCGCACCTGGGCCGACCGCGGCAGCTCGGTCACCGCGTGGATGCGCCGGCCGTTGACCCAAACGCCATTGGCCGCCTTCAGGTCCTCTATGTAGCAGCGGCCATCCTGGGTAAAGACCCGCGCATGGCGGCGCGACACGTTGTCGGCCGACAGCTGGATGTCCGCCTGCTGGCTGCGGCCAATGATGAACTCGCCCTCTTCGAACGAGTACTCGCCGATCAGCGCGCCGTGTTTGTCCTCGATGATCAGCGTGAACAACTACAGCCTCCGCCGTGCCAGCCTTGGTGTCCCTGCCCGCCCGTCGCTAGTGCCCCAGACCCAAGGTTCGCTCCGCGTGTCGGAACAGAACTGAAGTGGGGCACCGAAAATCACCCAGCCGCAGCACCCAAGACCCGTGAACAAATGCCGGGGGCAACCCGGAGCGTAACAGCGGTTTTGGATACTAGAGGGCTCCGCGCACCGCTTCTGGAGAAAGGTCGACCAGAGTCCGGCCTCCCGTGCGGTGGCGGGCAACCTCAAACACTTCACCTAGCACCCAGCCGCCAGCGCCGTCAGAGACAAACACGGCCACGGCGTCCAGCCCGCGCAGCGAGCGGGCCTCTGCCACAGCCTCAGGTAACCCCGGATAACGCAGCAGCAAAGCGTGCTTGGCGCGCTCCAAGAAGTCCGGCCCATTGTCGGCAGAGAAGACCGCCAGCCACGGCGGCAAGCCTTCGGCCTGCACCGCAAACAGCTCGTCAGGGCCAATGGCCGCAGCGTCGCCGACCAACAGCCAGTCTGGCCGCAGGCGCTGAACCACCCGCAGAGGCGAAGTCCCCGCGCCGTCGCTGAAGCAGGCCGCATCGACCCGAACGACGTGCTCGTGGCGCAAGCGCATCCGCTGACCATCTTCCAGCACCACCAGCCGCGCTTCGGGCTGGATCAGGTTGCTCAGCGCGTTGAGCACCGTCCGCTTGCCGGCCTTGGGCGGACCCACCAGCGCGATCGATCGGTTGCGAGCGACCAGTTCAGCAAGGGTCTCTGCAGCTTGGGGAGTGACCGCCCCGCGCGCCACCAACTGCTCCAGATCCGGCGCATCGACGCGCGGCTTGCGCAGCAGCACCGCCGGGCCCGCCGGGCACAGCGGCGGCCACACCACAAACACCGAAGTGCCGTCGACCAGCGTGCCTTCCAAGAACGACCCCGAGCGACCGGTTTGGCCGGTAGCCCGCACCAGCCGATCCACCGCCAGCGCCAACGCTTGCTGACAGCTGAAGCGCTCGGCGGCTGCCTGGCGGCGACCGCGGCGCACCACGTAGACCTGGGTGGGTCCATTGACTTCGATGGCCTCGATTTCGCCATCGTCCAGCATGACTTCCAGCGGCCCCAGGCCCGCCAGTTCATAGATCAGCTCCAGGCGCAGTCGCGCAATGTCGGCGCCCACCGGGATTTCTCCTGCGGCGCTGCACTGATCGACAAAGGCGGTGACCCGGTCCTCCATCTCGGCCCAGTCGCTGTCCGACATCTGCGAGGCGTCGGACGGCAGCGCTGGCCGCAAGTCGCGCATCGCATTGCGGAACAGCAGGGCCAACTGGTCGTGATGCTCAGTCGGCGCCGCCTCGCTTTCGGCCCCTGCGGCGGAGGAGGATCCAGAGGCTGCGGCCACAGGCAACAGCACTGCGGGCGCCGGCTTGGGCTTGGGCTCGGGGGTGCCGGCCGTCCGGCCAAAATCGCTGTCCGCCACGCCAAACTGAACGGGCACCGCCGCCGGCTTGCCCGACGCGTCCGCCGGCTTGGGCCCGGTGGCCGGTGGCTTGATCGCTCCGGCCAGCCCGGGAATGTTGGACAGGGCCGAGCCGAACAGCGCGGGCGCCGCCGCCGCACCTTGGCGCTGCGCCGCCTGGGCCATGGCATCGACCGGGCCCGTCAGGCGCTCAAAATAGTCGGGCTCTTGCGATTCGCCTTGGATCTGAACGAGCTCGTTGGGCATGTCCAGCGGCTCAACGGCCGGCAGATCGGAAAGAAGCCCATCGCCAAAACCGGAATCCAAATGGCCGCGCGGCACTGGCTCATGGGCTTGCGGAGGAGAAATCGGCCCTTGCATGTGCTGAGTCGCGCGGATGCTCTGGGCCGCCTCCATGACCGGTGGCGGCCCGCCAAACGGCACGACTCCAGCTTCTTGGATCGCCTGGTCGTCCATCGGCGGAAAATCTTCCAGCCCAGAGGTGGCGTCCATTCCCACCGGCACGTCGGGCGGCGCAGCACCGGCCATGTCGCTGAGATCTGTGAAATTCATCACAAAATCGCCAATATACACCTTGTCATCCGCGCCCACCTCTACCGCCGTGGCGATGCGGTGACCGTTGACGTAGGTGCCGTTGGTAGACCCGACATCTTCGACAATGAAGCGTTTTCCCTCAGCCTTGACCAGGGTGTGGCGCTTGGAAATGTTCTGTTTGGGCAGGATGACGTCATTGCCCTTGACGCGGCCGATGAGGACCTCGGGCTTGTCGAAGTGGAAGGTGTAGACCTGACCGCTCCGTTCCCGGATCGTAATGGCGAACATGCAAGCTCCACACAGGCGAGGCATCGCCCCGGGCAGGCAACAGGGGCAACCGCATGGCATCGCTTGGCAAATACCCAGCGACAGCGGTCTTGACGGCGACATCGGCGGCGCATCTCTGCGCTCTCCGGCCTGCTGCCAGATGGTATCCTGAGCAAGCGCGCGCGCTTCGTCAATAAGGGCAGGCCCACCCGGCCAGAGATCCTGCGGCCAACCCAAGCTCCTGGCTCAGTCCAACCCCGCAATCGCTGCCCGCGCCGGTGGCGATGGCGCCGTCGGTCGGGCGGCCCGCGGCCCTGCGGACCGGGCCTGGCCGCCCTGGACTTGGCCACGCGCGTGGTTGGCCGCGGCTGCGCTCCGCTCAGCAGGTAAGGGTGTCTGCGATAATTCCCCTAGTTATCAACCATGGCTAGGTGCCCGCGCCGCCAGCGTCGGCAGCGCTGAGCGCGTCGGCCAGGGCCCGAGGCTGCTCTTGCCAAGCGCGCAGCACCGCCACGCCGGCGGCTCCGCAGCGCAGGGCCTGGCTGGCAGCCAGCGCTTCCATGCCCCCCAAGGCGACAATACGCTTTGGATACAGGGAGCAAGCCTCGGTCAGCACCGACCATCCAAGGGGCGCTGCTGCTGGCTTGGAGGGGGTCGGCAGCACCGGCGACAGCGTGGCCCACGGTGCTCCGGCCGCCAGCGCCGCGGCGACGCCCGCCAGGTCATGGCAAGACCGGGCCCAGGCCAGCGGTGGCGCCGCCTCTACAAAGTCGCCAGCGCCGGCCAAATGCCAAGCGGCGGCCTGCCCTTCTGGCACCTGCACCCAGCTGACCCCCTGCCCCGCCAACAGCGCGCGCTGCTCCAGCCCCGCGCCGTCGCGGGGGGCTGAGATGCCAAGGGCCATGCCAAACTCGCCAAACCACTGAAATTCTTGCAGCGCGTCCAGCCACTGGGCAACGCTCCAGTTGTGCTGGCGCAGCAGCAGGCCGGTCCGCCACGGCCGCCCGCGACAGGCCGCCGCCAACCGGCCCACGGCAAAGGCCAGCGGAGCCCGCCCTGCCCGCTCGCGCCACAGCGGCGCGTCCGCAATGGCAATCAAGCGCGGAGGCAGATTTTCCTGCATCTAGCCCAACATACCGGTGATGGGGCTGGACGCGCTGGCGTATAGCTTGCGCGGAATCCGCCCCGCCAGGTAGGCATCGCGCCCAGCCTGCACGCCAAGCCTCATGGCACGGGCCATGCGCAGCGGATCTTGGGCGCTGGCAATCGCTGTGTTCATCAGCACTGCGGTACAGCCGAGCTCCATGGCCAGGGCGGCGTCGCTGGCGGTGCCCACCCCGGCATCCACCAGCACCGGAATCTGGGCTTGCTCCAGAATAATTTGCAGATTGTAGGGGTTGCGGATTCCCAACCCGGATCCGATGGGCGCGCCCAGGGGCATGACCGCGGCGCAGCCCATCTCTTCTAGCTTCTTGCACAGGACCGGATCGTCGGTGACGTAGGGAAGCACAACAAATCCCTCGGCAATCAGCACTTTGGCCGCCTCCAAGGTCGCTTGGTTGTCGGGAAAGAGGGTCTTCTGATCGCCGATCACCTCCAGCTTGATCAGATCGCCCATGCCGGCTTCTCTGGCCAGGCGGGCGTAGCGGATCGCGTCTTCGGCCGTGTAGCAGCCTGCGGTGTTGGGCAGCAGGGTGTGGCGCTGGCGGTCCAGGGCATCCAGTACCGTCTGCTTGGCGCCAAAGTCGATGCGGCGCACGGCAACCGTGACGATCTCTGCGGCCGATTCATCAATGGCTGCTTTAGCCTGTTGGTTGTCCGCGTACTTGCCGGTGCCCACCAGCAGGCGCGAGGTAAAGGTGCGACCGGCCAGCGTCCAGGTGTCTTGGCTCAAAACGGGGGAATTCATGCAAAGCTCCAAAAGCGACTAAAGGATTCTACGCAGGTCAGCGGCCACTTGGCTCAACCGCCACCAACAAACTGCACGATTTCAATAACATCTCCTTCAGCCAGCGCGGTGGAGCTGTGCTCGGCCCGGCGAACGACCGCGCGGTTGCGCTCGACGGCCACGCCAAAGGAGGCTACCCCCAGCTCGGCCAGCAGGCCCGCGACCGTCAGGCCGGCGCTGAATTGGCGGACTTCGCCGTTGAGGGCGATGCTGATAGCCGGCCCGGCGGGCAGATTTCCCTGGGCTGGGGCGGAAGATTCAGGCGTCATGCCGGCTCCGTGGCCGCTGCAGCGGCGGCTGGCTGAGAAGGGGCGCCGGCGGTCGCCGGTGGCGGCGGCTCTGGCGCTGGGCTGGCCGACGGATCGCTGGTGCGGGTCAGCCCCAGCAGCAGGCCCAGCAACGGCCAAAAGATCACCGAAAACTGCGTGTAAGCAAAGAAGAAGTCGACGGTCGAATGGATCGCCACCCCCACCAACCCGGCGGTCAGGGCCAGCGCCGTGCCGCGATCTGACGTCCATCCGCGGCGGAAAGCAAGCCGGCCCGCCCTCAGCAGGATCCAAGCAGTCCAGCCCAGCACCGCCAAGCCCAACAGCCCCAGGTCCACCGCCGTCTCCAGCCACAGCGAATGGGCGCGGGCGCGGCTGTCATAGGTCTGCGGCGGCATGTACTCGCGGTGAATCAGGTGAAAACGGTCTGAGCCCCAGCCCAGCCAGGGCTTGCGCTCCCACAGCAGCAGCGCGGCCCGCCAATAGTGGCGGCGCTCCAGGTCCATGCGCCGGGTAGAAGCGACAGCCGAGAGATCGTCGGGCTGAAAGTGCGCGGGAGGGCCGGCCACCAACGGCATCCCTGGCGCCACCACCTCGCAGCCCAGCCAGCCAAGCGGTGCCCCCACTTCTGACAGAAACAGCACGCGGTCGCGCAAAATGTCGACACACAGCGCATATTTTCCGGGGCGAGACGGCAGATCCAGGTCCAGAGCCAGCTCGGCGCTGCTGCCAGGCGGCATGGCCGGCAGGCGTTGGCCGATCCAGACATCGTCGACGGGATGGCCGCGCACGGTCAGAAAAGAGTGGGTGACCTTGGCCGGCGCCTGGCGGTTGGATAGGGCCCACGTGCCGCGATTGCGCACCTGCAAGCGCACGGTGGTCTTGGAGCCCGCATGGCCGGCGCAGCCGTCCAAGAACACGTACTGCGGCTGATAGGAACGCTCGTCCAAGCCGACCCGCGCGCGCATTTCAGGGTTGAGGGCATAGGCGCCGACTTCCACCACCGCCCAGGTCGCTGCACCGACGATCCACCAGCGGCCCCGCGGCATTTGCCGACCCGCCCACGCCAAGGCCAACGCTCCGGCCGCCCCGGCCAGCAGGCCGGCCCGCGAGTAGGTCAGCGACAGCAACACCGCCACAAGCAGGGCCCACAGCCCAAAGAACCAGCGCTTCCAGCGGGTCTGGCCGGGCGCCAACCAGCCCACCAGCAGCAGGGGCGACAGCCACTCCAGGTACCCCGCGCAGGTATTGGCGTGGTAGAACACGGTGGCCAAGCGCTGTTCGCCCAGCATCCAGGTCGGCTCGTCTCGAAATTGCGAAAGAACGTGCTCCATGCGCTGCCCCAGCATGCGCTCAGCCACCGCCAGCAGGGTGATGATCCCCAGGCCGGTCAGCGCGCCGCGGACCAAGCGCTGGCGAAACACCCCATGGGCCGCCCACCACCAGCACAGCACTGCCATGCCAGTCTGCCCGCCAATGCGCAGCGCCGACTTGACTACTGCGCCGCGGTCCGCGTCGGCCCACAGCGCGCTTGCCAGGTGCAGCAGCGCCCAGCCGACCAGCACCAGCACGGCAGCCCGGCCGCGGGAGTCACTCAACCGTTTGCGTTCGCTAGGAATTTGCCTCACCGCCACCAGCGCGGCTGCCAGCGCCGTGGTGGCCGCCAGGGCAGCAATCAACTCGGTCGTGGTCAGCCGCACTGGGCCGGCAGCCAGGGTGTCGCGCAACTCCAGCGGGCCCGCAATCAGCAGACCGGCCACGGCGGTACCAGCCAGCGCTGCCAGGCGACCCAGCGGCGCCGGTCCCACCGACGCGGGCAGCGGAGCAGCAGCGCTCATGCCAGCTGCGCTTCCAGCTGAGCCAAGTGCTGCGCCTTGACCCTCTTGGTCAGCTCGCGATGGACCAAAGGCATGCAGAAGGCCAGCAGAACCACTTCGGTCAAGGCGGTGGCCACAGCCGAGCCCACCCCGCCCCACAGCGGGATCAGGGCGAAATTGGCGGCGACATTGACGGCGATTAGCGCCAGAGCAAAGGCCATCTGGGCCTTGACCAAGCCCATGGCGACCAGCATGTGGGTCTCCAGGTAGTTGATAAACGTCAAGATCACACTTGGCGCCAGCGCCCTGAGGATCGGCGCGGCCGACGCGTACTCGCTGCCATTGAGGATGAAGATCAGCATGTCTGGCACCAGCAGCAGCACCGCCGCCCCGCCCAGACCGCCCAGAACAAGGACCTGCAGCGTGATTCTGTGCAGACGCGCGGCGGCGGCCGGGTCCGTCTCTACGGTCTGCGACAGCGCCGGAAAGGTCGCCGCCATCAAGATCGCCGGCAAGACAGACAGGTTTTCCATGAGCTTGTAAGCGGCATTGTACAGACCGACCTCGTAGTCGCCGGCCAGGGCCCGCAGCATCGGCACGTCGATCTTGAAGTAGATCAGACTGGCCACAATGGCCACACCCAATGGCAAGACCTCATTGGTAAAGCGCTTGAGCATCGGCCGCGACCAGCCCATTTGCGGCGTGACCACCCGCAGCAGCAGCAGCGACGTGTAGGCCAGGCCGACCAGCGACGCCACCATCATCGCCGCGGCAATCAGGGCCATGGTGTAGCCCTTGTCGGCCTCCACCGCCGGCATGGTCGGCACCAGCGCCAGCGCCACGGACACGCAGGCCAGCTGGGCACCGGCGTAGACCGCGGAAGACCTGGCCTCTAGCCCGAGCTGCTGAACACCGCGAAATACCTGCCAGATCGCCTCAATCGTCGATGCGGCCAGCCCAGCCAAGCCGGCCATTGCCACCGTCCAACCCAGGGCGCCTGGCCGCGGGTGAAAGGTCGCGGTCGCCTTCATCCCCGGGTCGGCAAAGTGCCACCAGGCCAAGAACGCCACCACGCAAAGGTAGGCGACCGCCAGGGCCAGCTTGATCGTGAAGACGTGGCCGATGAGCTTGGCCGGCGGCACTTCGTGGCGAGAAACCTCGCGGGCCAGAAACAGCCCCAGGCCCATGTCGGTCATCTGCACCAACAGAAGCGCCAGGGCCACGGCATAGGTGTACTGACCGTACATCTTGGGGCCCAGCGAGCGGGAGATCGCCGCCACCAGGAAGAAGCGCAGCCCCTTCTCCAGCACGACCCCAATGGTCTTCCAGCCCAAATTTCTGCGGATTCGCTGGGTTATCACAGATTCCTTCCCAGCTGCGGCGCGCTCTTGCGGCACCAGCTTGAGTCCCTGCGGCGGATCTGCGGCGCTAGCGGCACCGACCCGGCCACGCTACTCGCCCGCCAGCACGGCGCCAAAGGTGCGCACCAAGATAGCCGCATCCAAAGCTAGTGAGAAATTGCGCACATACCAGACATCGTAGACGGTGCGGTCGGCGATCGAGACGTTGCCGCGCAGGCCGTTGACTTGGGCCCAGCCAGAAAGGCCCGGCCGCACGGTGTGGCGCAGGTCATAGTCAGGATACTGCTGGCGAAATTTGGCAACAAACACCGGACGCTCCGGGCGCGGCCCCACCAGGGTCATGTCTCCGACCAGGATGTTCCACAGCTGCGGCAGCTCGTCGATGCTGGTGCGGCGCAACAGACCGCCGACCCGCGTCACCCGCGAGTCAAAGGATCGGGCCCAGCGCGGGCCGTCTTTCTCCGCATCGACGGTCATCGAGCGGAACTTCAGGCAGTCAAAGATCCTGCCGTCTTTGCCCACCCGCTTCTGCCGGTAGATGACCGGGCCAGGACTGTCGGCGCGCACCGCCACCGCCACCGCGGCCAGTGCAGGCGCGCCGATGAGCAACGCCGATCCGGCCACAGCGACGTCTACCGCGCGCTTGATGGCCTGCTGCACGGGTTTGCGCGGCGGTTTCTCGGCTGGCGCTACATAGACCGGGCCGGTTGGCTCGTCCTTCTGCGCCAGTTGCTTGGACGGGCCGGCCTTGTTGTGCACGTCGGGGGGAAAAGCGGCGTCGGTCATGTCCGTAGAAGGCCCAGAGCGCTCCGGGGCCTCTGCGACAGACGGGCTGGCGGGCGCGGCAAATCCTGCTGCAGCGGCTGGGTTGGGCTGGGTTTTTGCTTTTGCTGCCATTGCCTTACCCTCGCCGCGCCAAGGCGGTGTTCACAGCGTCGCGCATGTGTTGCAGAAACGCGGGTCGGTCAAAACGCTCGGCGTTGTGCCGGCAGTCCGCAGCGGCGACCTTCAATTGCGCTAGACGCCGCACCGCCGCAGCCAGGGCCTCTGGCGTCGCTTCTTGAAAGAAGACGCCGGTCTTGCCATCGACAACGGTTTCCAGCGCACCGCCGCGACCGTAGGCCACTACGCCAATGCCGCAGGCCTGGGCCTCTACCGGAACAATGCCTGCGTCTTCCTCTCCGGGAAACACCAGCATATTGGCACCCTTGTACCAACCAGCCAGGTCCTCTTCGGCGGCCCGACCGGCAAACACCACGTTGGAGGGCGCGATCCGCTGCAGCCGCTGGCGCTCGGGACCGTCTCCTACGATGATCAGCTTGCGCTCAGGCATTTGCGCGTACGCCGCCACCGCCAGATCGACGCGCTTGTACGGCACCATCCCGCCCAGCACCAAGTCGTAGCTGCCGTGGGGGCCAGCCGGCGCGCCAGCGGCTGCAGGAGTAAACTGGCTGCAGTCGGCAGGAGGTGGCACCACCAGCGCATCTCGCCCGTAGAACTGCTTGATCTTGTCTGCCGTGTTGCGGCTGTTACCAATGTAGAGATCGACCCGGCCGGAGGTGCGCAGATCCCACTGGCGCAACCACATGGCTGCCGCGCCAATCGCCGGCCGCGCCAGCTGCAGCAATGCCGAGCTGCCGCGCAAGTAATCCTCTGTACGGTCCCAGGCATAGCGCACAGGGGTGTGGCAGTAGCACACGTGCACAGCTCCAGCGCGCGGAATCACCCCCTTGGCGACGCAGTGGCTCGAAGACACCACCAGGTCAAACTCGCCAATGTCCAGGTGCTCAATAGCCGAGGGATAAAGCGGCAATAGCCAGCGGTGCTTCTTGGCCGCACCCGGCAGACGCCCAGCCAGCGAGGTCACGTGCTTCATCGCCTCGATGCGCGGGGTGGCGATGCCCGGCTGGCGGACCAGGGTAAACAGCGTGGCCTGAGGAAACAGCTCGCACATCGCGTCCAGCACCCGCTCGCCGCCGCGCATGGTCACCAGCCAGTCGTGCACCAGGGCAACGCGCTCCGGCCGGACTTGGTCGATAGAAACAGGCATGGTTTTCAGCTGGCTGGCGGGCATCTACTCAGGTTCCTCACCACACGGGCCTTAGAGCACCGACCTCAGGACACTGGGTCGCCGGGGCGTCGCTGCGAATCTTCGCCCATGGCACCAGATCAGTGAGCTTGGTGACCCGCCTGCCAACTGCTGCGCTGCCAACGAGCAACTGGGGTTGGCGCCGTGTTGGGGCCAAGCCGACCTCAAGCCCAAGCGGGCGAACAAGGTAGTGTATCCCCGGAAGAGGCGAAAGTCGACTTGCGGCGCCCTCATGCCCCTAACAATTTGGAAAACTTAGGTTCTTTTGCATCCCATCGCGGCCAACTGGCACCGCCCCCGCGCTCAGGGCTGCGCGCTCAGCTGGGCCAGCGCCGGGGCCACCGCCCGCTCGTACAGGTCCGTCGAAAGCACGCCCTGCGGATCCAGCTGCTGGCGCAAGCGGGCAAACTCGCGCAGGTTCTCTGCCGGCCAGCTCTGGACCACAGTCTCGGGCTTTAGCGTGGCGTCCTTGGCAAAGTAGAAGCGCCCGCCGGCAGCGGCCACCAGGGCATCGATTTCTGCGCAAAGGGCCCACAGCTGCTGGCGATTGCCGGCAGTCACCGGAAAATCCTGGGCCAGCGAGTAGCCGTCAAGGCCATGGGTCAGCAGGAAGCGGTCGGCGCGGTGGCGCTTCATCACTGCCAAAAACGCAGGCATCCCATGGCGGTGCTCAAGCTCCAGCACCTGGCGAAAGACCAGCCGCGCCTGCGCTTTGGGCACAAAGATCTGGTGCTGGATCATGCCGTGGGGCTTGTAGATGAACTTCCAGTTGGGCACGTAGTCCAGCAAGAAGTGAAAGGCGCCATGGCTCTGGCGGTAGCGCTTGCCGTGCTCCAGCAGGCGGCCACTGGTTTGCTTGGCCCAATTGATCAGGCGCATGCCCAGCTTGTTGGAGAAGGGCTTGAGAAAGACCCACATCCACGACTTGGGGATCACCCCAAACAGCCGCGGCGGCAGCTGCTGGGCCTCCACCCGCATCAGGGCTTGCGGCTGGGGATCCTGGCCGGGCTTGAGCTGGTAGGCAGCGTGGATGAGGCCGCGCCCCAGGCCAGAACCGCCGGCAAAGGCGTCAAGCCAGGACACCAGGTAGTCCGAGTCATCCTGCAGCTTCTCGAATTCATCAAACATCTTATCAAGATCAGGCACACTGACGCCCAGAACTTCCAGCTCGCCAGAGTAGACCTTCTTGAGCTGAAGCTCGACCTCGCAGATCACCGCAAGCTCGCCAAAGCTGCTGATGATTGCTGCGAACAGCGGGTCTGCGGGCAGCACTTCCGCAAAGGTGCCGTCGACTTTGCAGATTTTCAGCGCGCAGATGTGATCGCCTATGGGCCCTACCCGGTAGGCGTTCTTGCCGTGGATGTTCATGGCCGCGGCGCCGCCCAGGCTGGGCTCCATGGTGCCAGAGACCACCGGGGGCCACCAGCCATCGCCAATGGCGACTTTCCACAGATCGGCAATGGTGTAGCCAGCTTCAGCGCGGACGCGGCCGCTGCTGGGGTCCCACTGCAGCAAGCGCTTCATGCCGCGCAGGTCCAGAACGATCTTGCCCCGCCCGCACGCGGCATCGCCGTAGCTGCAACCTGATCCGCGCAGAGCTACTTGCTTGCCCGCCGCAGCCGCCCAGCGCAGCACTTCAGAGAGCTGCTGCTGAGAGGTGATGGCAATCACATCGCTTTCGCCGCCCACCGCCATACCCCAGCCAAGCACGGTCTGGCGCGCGGCCAGAGGAGCAGACACGGAAACCAGGGCGCCCGCTGCAGAATCGCCGGCCATCGCAGCACCTGAATCAGTAGAATCAACCATGGCTTGTCAGGGCTCCAGGCCCAGCTGTCAAATCGACAGCTTGCGGAAGATGAACGACGGAACCAAGCAAATCGCCAGCATGATCCAGCGCCACAGCCAGTGCACGTAGACCACTTCGGGGCCTCCAGCCAGGCTGCGGGCGATGGCAGCGGCGGCCACGTTGGCATCCACGGTCAGCGGCATCTTGCGGGTGCCGAGCATGGGCGTGCGCACCGGGCCTGGCTTGACGGTGACCACCCGCACACCGCGCACCGAGAGGCGATTACGCAGCGATTCCAGATAGGTGTGCAAGGCCGCCTTGGATGCACCGTAAACTGGCGCGCCGCGGCGGCCGCGGTCCCCCGCCACGGAGCCAATGCCGCAGATCACGCCTTTGCCCAGAGGTCCAAATTCGTTGGCGGCACAATTCAGCCAGGCAACTGCGCCAAGCACATTGATGTCCAAAACTTGCTGGTCCTTGGCCGTGTCAAACTCGTCGGGGCCCACCTCGGGCATCACCCCGGCAGCGTAGACCACGGCGTCCACCCCGCCCATCGCCTGCCCCAGACGCAGCCAGGCGGCCTGCACGGCTTGGGGGTCGGCAGCGTCGCAGACTTCGATGACGGCTTTGGCCCCGCGCGCCTGCACCTGCTCCGCCACCCGCGCCAATGCGGCCTGTCGGCGCGCCACCAGCCCCAGCGTCCGGCCGGGGGCGGCCAGGTGCATGGCCAGCGCCTCACCGATCCCGGACGATGCACCCACGATCAAAACCCGCTGCAACTCCATGGAACCCCGCAAGACGCTGACCTGTCCATGCGGCAGCGGCGCAAGATTGTACGCTTTGCCAACGCGAGCCGGCAACGTCAGCCGCTGGCTGTGGCGCCCAACCCCGCCAGCGCCGACGGTTGGCACCCGGCTGCCGCGTCTGGTTGCCGTGGCGCTCCAGGTTCCTTAGGCTTGCGGGCCCAGTTGGCCGCCACCGGCCCCAGGAAGCGCGCCATGTCCTCTGATCTGCACCTGCCGCCCGCCCGCCCGGCCTACGGGCCAGCTTCCACGCGGCTCTTGCTGGTGATGCTGACCGTTGGCTACGCGTGGCTGTTTCCGTGGTCAGAGCAGATCAACAATCCCAATGAGATGGTGCGGGTCTACATGTCGCGCGCCATCGCCGAGACCGGCAGCTACGCCATTGGCCGCCGCGAGGTGGGGCCCGATGGCCAGGTCCGCGATCGCGGCCTCGTCTACGATCAGTGGGGCTACGTCAATGACAAGGCGCTGACCTGCGACGACCCCAAGGCCGAGCGCCCCAACTGCAACGGCCTGCTGTATGCTGGCAAAGCGCCTGGGCTTTCGCAGATCGGCGCCGTGCCGCTATGGCTGCAGCTGCGTGCGTGGTCGCTGCTGGGCCAAGGCGCTCCCAGCAAAGCCGCCATGGTGTGGTGGCTGCGCCTGTGGTGCGCCGTGCTGCCTTCCATCGCCGGGCTGTACTGGCTCGCCCGGTACTTGCCGCGCCGACTGAACCAACCGCAGATCGGCTGGGCAGCGGTGCTGGCGGCGGCGTTTGGCTCTCTTTCGCTGACCTACGGCCAAATGTTTGCCGGTCACCAGCTGTCTGGGCTGGCGTTGCTGCTGGGTTTTGCCGCCGTGCAGCGTGCCGGCTCCACTGGTAACGGCGGTTGGTTAGCCGTGGCCGGTTTGGGCATCGCCGCTGCACCGTGGATCGAGTTCCCGGCCGGCCCGGCGGCGATCTTGTTGTTGGGGTGGACGGTGGCCCGGCGCCACAGCCTTCGCGATCTCGGCTGGCTGGCTCTGGGCGCTGCGGCACCGGTGCTGCTGCTGGCCCACTTCAATTGGCGGTCCTTTGGCGCGCCCTGGAAGTTGCCCTACGGTGTGCTAGAAAACCCCGATTTTGTGCGCGATATTGCGCCCGGCGTCTTTGGCCTGCACCTGCCCAATGCCGAGAAGATGGCCGGCTCGCTGCTCTCTCCGTTTACTGGCCTGTATTTCTGGGCGCCGTGGGTGGCGTTGGCGTGGCTGGGCCTGGTAGCCGTGCGCAGACACCGCCATGAGCTGCCTGGAGAAGCGGCGGCCGGCCAGTTCTGGTTCTCTAGGCGGGCAGAGGCGCTGGTGGCCTGGTCTGTGGTCGCGTACTTCGTGTTCTTTCAGTGCTCGCACAGCCTGTGGCGCGGCGGCTGGGTGCTGGGGCCGCGCTACATCACCGCGCTGGTGCCGTTTGCGGCGATCGCCGTGGCCCACGGCCTGGACGCCCTGCGCGGCTGGCCCAGCCGGATAGGCCAAGGCCTGCTGGCGATCTCTGGGGCCGTGGCGATAGCGGTGACCGGCGCCGCTACGGCAGTGAGCCAGGGATTTCCCTTTGAAGTCTATAACCCTCTGCGCGAAGTGGTGGGCCCTCTGCTCAGCCACGGCTGGGTGTGGTCCAGCCCTCTGTATTGGTTGGGGGTGCCGATCGCGGTGGCTGCCGTGCCGTGGTTTGCCGTGCTACTACTGGCAATTATTTGGCATATCTGGTCGCTGACGGCTCCAGCAGGGTCCAGCGGAGGCCGCAACCGGCGCGCGGCGCTGACGGCCGGCGGCATGCTGCTGGCGGCGGCGTGGGTGGCCTCTCTCTGGGCGATTCCGCCTCAGCGCAATGAGGCCAGCCTCGCTGAAACTAATACCTTTCTGACCCGCACCTGGTGGCCATCCGCGCCCAAGGGTGCCCAACCGCTAGAGCCGCCAGCGGCAGCACCGGCCCAAAAGTAAAAAAAGCGACAGACCGCGGTCGCGGGGGGCTTGCAAGCTTTGGCCAGTGCCGCTAAGATGCGCGGCGTCCGACGGTGAACAGCCGGAAGACA
Organism: uncultured Myxococcales bacterium; assembly: GCA_903919145.1. Classification (GTDB taxonomy): domain Bacteria; phylum Myxococcota_A; class UBA9042; order UBA9042; family UBA9042; genus SXRM01. Next base: position 70,319 of record CAIXGW010000157.1, on the reverse strand, counting down.
CGGAAGCAAAGCGTCGCCTTCGCGGGGATGTAGCTCAGCTGGGAGAGTACCTGAATGGCATTCAGGGGGTCACGGGTTCGATCCCCGTCATCTCCACCAGCATCGGCGCGCAGCGCTTTCCGCACTACCCCGGTCCTCGCGGACTGGGGTTTTTGCGTTTTGGCCCCCATTGGCGGCGGCCGCTGAGCCCTGGGATCGGTCCAAGCGTCGCCCGGCCAGGTCATGGCGGCAGAGAGGCTCGCCACCCGCAGCGCCGGACGCTTTGCGGCGCCGCCCCAGCCGCCCCGTCAGCCAAACCGGGCGGCGACCGCTGGGTTTTGGGGCTGGGCCAAAGACGGCCCGTCTCAGCGGATACGCTGCCTGCCGCAGTAGATATTGCCCTTCTGGGGCCGCAGAAAGCCAACCAGGGTCTGGCCCGCCCGATCCGCCAGGTCCACCGCCAGGGCTGAGGGCGCGCCCACCGCCGCGACGATCGGCACGCCCGCCGCCAGGGCTTTTTGGACCAGCTCAAAGCCGGCCCGGCCTGACAGCACCAGCACGCACTGGTGCAGGGGCAGCTGGTAGCGCAGCCACGCCAGGCCAAGCACCTTGTCTACTGCGTTGTGGCGCCCGACATCTTCTGCGACATCCAGCAGTTGGCCATCCAGCGCAAACAGTGCAGCGGCGTGAACCCCGCCGGTCTGGTCAAACCCCGTCTGGCGCTGGCGCAGCTGGTCGGGCATCCCCTGCAGCGCCGCCCAGGAAATCGCCGCCTCCACGGCGTGCAGCGATCGCCCTGCCTCCAGCAGGTGGTCCACCGCCGCCGAGCCGCACACCCCGCACGCCGCGGTAGCGTGAAAAATCCGCCGCAACCGCTGCCAAGGCACTGCTAAGCCCGGCCGCAGGTCGACCCGCACCGAGTTGCCGTCTTGCCCCACCGCCATCTGCAGGACATCTCTGGGGTCGCTGACCACACCGGCCGCCAGCAGCCAGCCTGCAGCCAGCGCCAGATCGCGGCCCGGCGTGCGCATCGTCACCCCTGCGGACTCGACCCGCCGGCGGCCGAGCGGCCCGGCTCGCACCAGGATCTCCAGGGGCTCTTCCGCACTTACGCAGTCCTGGTGGCTGTGCCAGCCATCGCCAGAGGATCGCCACACATCCACCAGGGTCGTCGCCGCGGCGGTCTCAGCTCGCCAGGGTAAGCGCAACAGGTCGCTGCGCTGATCCACGCGCACCACCGCGCTGTGCCAGTCGACCGGCAGCGGCAGCGCCCGGGCCCCCAGCTCGCGCAGCAGCCGCCACAGAGCGCGCTGATCGCCGTCCAAGGCCCGCTGCACGATCGGCAGCGCCTCTACCCGCACCAGCACGGGCAGCGACTGCCAACCTTGGGCTTTGTCCAGCAGCTCCGGGTCGCCATAGGCACAGGCCAGATCCTCCGGCTGCAGGCCGTGGCAGAGCGCGCGCAGCCACTGCGGCTGCAGCCCCTGGGTGTCGCAGCTCAGCAACAGGCCTCCGCGCAGGCCATGGTCCTGTGCGTGCAGCAGCAACGCCTCCAGCCCGGCCAGCGGCCCCACGGCTGCCCGCCGGTCCACTAGCGCGGCCAGACCAAAATCTGCATAGCGGTCAGAGCGATCAGCCAGCACGGTGGCATGGCGAGAGAAGCCGCTGGCCAATTCCAGCACGTGGCGCAGCAGCGGCTGGCCATTCCACAGTGCGCGGGCCTTGTCGGTCACAAACCGCGAAGACAAGCCGCCGGCAAGGACGCCCGCTGCCCACTCGCTGCTGGGCCACTCGCTGCTGGAACGGTGGGTGCTAGAACGGTCGGTGCTGGTCTCGCGGCGGCTGCTGGAATCGCCGCTTGCTGAGTCCTTGCCGCTGACCCGATGGCCCACCGGCGGCACGGCGGCGCCTGTCACGCCAACCTCGATGGGACCGGTGCGCGGATCGAGCTCGCCGGCCGTGGGAGGCTTGGCAGGGTCTTCTTCCAGGCTCATCGGCTAGAGGGGGCAGTCGGCAGGGACCTTGTCGGTCCTGGGCGCCTCAAACACGGCCGACAGGCAGACGGCGGGCTTGCCCTTGTCGTCCAAGCACTTGTACTGCAGCTCGCCAAACATCACCAACAGTTCCTTCAGGTTGGTAAAGATGGGATTGCAGCCCTTGCAGCAGTCCTTGCAGAACTGCGGCGGCTTGCCTTCTTCGTTCTGCAGACTGGGATAGCCGGCGAACTTGGGGTCCGGCACGCCGCACTCTTCGGCGGGCTTGCCACCCAAGGTAAGGCAGGTGCAGGTATTATCTAGAGAATCCTTGGAAATGGACCCTTGGGTCAGCACGCCGTTGTGCACGGCTCCGCAGCCTGCCACGATCTCGGCTTCGAAGAACGCATTGCGCACCGGAATGGCGTGGGGCACTTCCAGGCCGGTCGTGCAGTTCTTGGGGTTGGCGGGGGTGCCGGCGTAGACATTCAGGCCGGTGGCCACCGCATTCTTGATCTTGCAGCCGTTGCGCTGCATGGTCACGGTGTTGCTGGTCACCGGCAGGGCACAGACATTGCCGGCCTTGTCCATGCGGGCGCCGTTGACGATGCGCAGCTGGATCTCGGTATCCGTGACATCCTTGACTTCCAAGAAGAAGTTCAGCTCCTTCTTGTCGATGTCGCCTTTCCACAGCGGGTTGAGCGTGCCGATGACCAGGTGGTCCGGATTGCCGTCCAGCGACTTGATCTGCAGGTTGTCAAAGCGAAAGACCATGCCCGGCTGCAGACAAGCGCAGCCATCTCCGGTCGAGGTCCCGTCACCGGGCAAGCCGGCGGAGTCGCCGCTGCCAATGTCGGCCACTGGCAGCTTGTTGGCCGTCTCATCGACTTCGTTGCCGCTGAGCTTGACGCCACAGCCCGCCGCCGCGGCCACCCCGACCGCCAAGGCCAGCACCGCCGCTGCCCGCAGCAGCCGCGCCGCAGCTGTTCCCGCCCCAATGCCCGCAGCCACTGCTGCTCCTGCCGCCCCTGCCGCCATGCTTCCTCCCGCTGCGTTGCACCCTACCGGCTCTCAGTCTTGCGCGATTTTCGGGCGCCGTCTATGGTCTGCAGCGAATACGTTGGCAATGCGCCGCCGGCGCCTGCACACAAAGGGGGAAGGGCATGGGAACTCGGCGCGAGAACGGCAGGGCGGCGCAGCTGCGCAAGGCCACGACATGGGCAATTCTGTTGGCGACAACCGCGTTTTCGGGCCAGGCCGCTGCGGCGGGCTTTGAGATTCCGGGCAACAGCACTGCTGGTCTGGGCCGCGGTACGGCCTTTGCGGTCAGCGCCGATGATGGCACGGCGGTCGCCTACAATCCTGGGGCCCTGAGCCGTCAAAAAGGCACGCGCCTGCAGTGGTCGCATCAGGTGCTGTGGTCTCACGAGACTTTTACGCGCGGCCCCAGCGCCTACAAGCAGAGCAACGTGCCCGGCACCACGCTAGCCGAAGCGCGCGAGCCGTCAGAAAACCAAACGCCAATCTTTCCCCTGGGCGCTTTTCTGTCGGCCAGCAGCGACTTTGGTCTTGAGGATTGGACCTTTGCCATAGCCGGCTATGGCCCGTCCGCTGCCGGTTCCAAAGAATTCAATGTCATGGGTGGTCAGCGCTACATGCTCACCAAGCTTGACGCTCTGATGGCCTACGCCAGTGCGGCGGTCGCGTGGGGCAAGAAGGACCACTTTGGCCTGGGCGTGACCCTGCAGTACGCCATGATGCCCAAGACCCACCTCTCTTTGGTGATTGACGGAGCCACGGGCGGCGCGGTCAACCCCTACTACGCCAGCAATGACGTGGTGGCGACCATCCGCATGGAAGACATGTCGGCGTTCTCTGCTATCGCCGGCGGCTGGTTGCGCCTTTCTGACCGCCTGGAAGTGGCGCTTTCTGGTCGGGTCATGCCGGTCGAATTCAACGCCACCGGCGACCTGGTGCTGGCCAACGACCGCGCTGGCGCTGGCGCTGCCTTTACGCCTGAGAAAATCGCGGTTACCAACAGTACCGCCGCCATGACCATGAAGATTGCTCCTACGGCGACGCTGGGAGCGCGGTACCGCGGCCTGGACGCCACGGGCGCTGAAAAGTGGGACGCCGAAGTCAACGTGGTGTGGGAAGGCTGGAGCGTCATTGACCAGTACGACGTGAAGAACGGCGGCATGATCAACCTGTTTGCCGCCCAGCCTTCGCCGGACGTGTCGATCCAGAAGCGCTGGCAGAACACCTGGTCCGTGCGCGCTGGCGGCTCGGCAGAGGTCGCCAAGGGCCTCAAGGTTTCGCTGGGTGGCTACTGGGAGCAGGGCGCCGTGCCGCAGAACTACGAGCACCTGGATTTCCCCAGCTTTGACCGCCTTGGCGTTGGCACCGGCGTCCGCTGGCAGGGTGAGCACATGCAGGCGGGCCTGTCCTACGCCCACGTCTTTCAGGAAACCCGCGAAGTATCAGAAACCTACGGAAAGGTCTTCCAGGAGCGCCCCCTGTCGCCCTGCCCGGCCAACTGCGGCGGCCTGAGCCCGGTGCCGGTCAACAACGGCGTCTTTGAGACCAGCTACGACCAATTCAGCGCCACGGTCGGCTACAAGTTCTAGCGCCCCACCTGCCCATGGACCGGCGCACCGCACCGGCGTCGCCGCGGCCACCATGGCACGACCGATTCAAACGCCCGGCTCGCCCAACAAGAGCGCGGCGTTGGCTGGATGGGCAACTTCGCTACGGCGCCGCGGATTTCGCAGCGGCAGACGCCTCGGCCAAGCGGGCGAGGACCTTGCGCAGCGCTGAGCCGGCCCCGGGCAGCTCGCTCCACTCTGTGGCCTGCTGCAGAAAGGACAGCCGCAGCGCCGCCGCTGGTTCCAGCAGCTCCAAAGCCTTGGTCACCGCCGCCGCCACACTGCGGTCGCTGCCGACCCGCTGCTGCAGGCGAGCCACGTCGACCCACAAATGACCCGCTAGCAGGCTTGACGCCGGGCCCTGGGGCAGCCGCGCAGCATCCTTCCAGCGCGAGCAGGCCTGGTCGGCGTCGCCCAGCCACCACGCGCACCAACCTTGGGCGGCCAGGGCCGCCGCTTCTAGGCCACGCCACTCGCGGCTGCGGGCCTCTTGCACAAAATACTGAAGCATTGGCTGCACTTCTGTCGCCCGCTCGTCGATCAGCAGCGCGCCGCAGCGCAGCAGGGCGCTTGGGTCGATGCCTTCTGCCAGGGCGCGGTGATGGGCGACCTGCGGCACCTGGGCCGCCCACACGTCAAAGACCTCGGCGACCGACACGTGGGTGGGCGACCCCTCAGGCTGGCCCAGCGCCGCCAGCAGCCACACCACCCCGGCCCAGCGCGCAAATTCGAAGTCGTGGTCCGCCCCCAGCCTCTCTGTGGCCAGCTTGGCCAGCTTGACGGCCGACTCGCTCTCGCCAATCAGCAAGAGCAGCTGGGCAACGTCTACCGCCCAGCGCAGCGCCAGCCGCAGCCGCCCGGTGCGCTGGGCGCGCTGACTGGCTTGCGTCCACCAAGCCTGGGCTCCTGCCACATCGCCGCGGCTGAGAGCTAGCCAACCACGCATTTTCGCAGCAGACGGCGCCGAGGAGTTGAGCCGGCCCGGCTGCATCAGCTGCGCCAGCTCGGAGTCCCAGAACGGCGCGTGGATCTCGTCGCCCAGCACCGCCAGCGCCAGGCGGATGCGCAGCCACGCGGCCGTGGCCACCGCCGCGCCGCCCAAGCGGTCTAGCGTCCACGCCAGCCCGGGCCAGCGCCGCTGGATCTCCGCCTGGTCACCAGCGTGCATCGCCTGCAGGACGGCCAGCACATCAAACAGCGCCGCACAGCCAAAGCGGAATCCAGCATCCTGGGTCAGCCCCGGCATCGCCAGCGCGGCGTTGGGCGACTCTTGGAGCAGGCCGTAGTCCTCTGGCTGCGGCGGAGCCATGGCCAGGCGCTCCACAAGCTCCAGCCATGGGCGCACCGCAGCGCGCAGCTGGTCGCTGCCCCCGCAGCCGCCTTCTACAAGGTGGTGCAGCGCCCCAAGGCCATCGCTGAGGATTTCGGGTTCAACGGCGGGCACCAAGCCGTGCCAGGCCACCGCCAGCGTCCAGCTGAGCAGCGCGTCGCGGCCGCTGTGGTCCTTGGTCACGGGCAGCGGCGGTAGAATCCGCCAGGGCCAGTCCGGGTTTTCGCGCTGCAGAACCTGGCGGGTGGCACCAGCGCCAAGAGCCTGGACAAGGCGGGACCACGCCAGCTTTCCTGGCTGGGCGCCATCGGCGCGACTGTAAAGCAACCCAGCTTTCTGCAGCGGTTTGTGCAGCGCCGGCTGGGGCTCCGCCGCCTCGACCACGGCCTGTAGCAGCGCCGCAATGGCATCGGGGCGGGCCGCCGCAGCCACCTGAGCAATCTTGGCCTCTAGCGCCTCCGCCAGAGCCCGCCAGGCGGCGGCCTGCCAGCGGTCCTCTGGGACCGGCAATTCGCCGCTGGCCAGCGCTGTGGCCACCACCGCCTCTACAAGGCGCTCCAGCTCCAGCACGGTGTCGCAGTAGGTCGCCAGCAGGTGCAGCTGGGCCGCGGCCAACCCGGCCAGGGCCAGGGGGTGCTCGGGCTCGCTGAAGACGTCTTGAAGGACATCCGCTGCAGCCTGAACCGCCCGTTTGTGGCGATCCTGGGCCAGGTTGTCGGCGTTGACGCCGCACGCCACCACCGCCTGGGCCCCCAAAGCGGCCAGCCGGCCTTCTACGGTGGCGTCGGCGGCGTTGCCCGGAATGTCGTGGACCACCGCCACAATCCGCCGTGTTCGGTCGCGGTCCCGCCAAAAGCGCGCTTGGCAGGCGGCCCACGGCACCGTCAGCGAAGCGGCATCCAGCCCGGCAGCCAGCAATTCGCCCAGGCGCTCGCCATCGCCAGCCGAAGCGCAAGACGGCAGCGGATAGGCGCCCACTGGCAAGCCCATCGAACGCTCTCGCAGTGCTGACAACACCAAACCCATTGCCCATCCCCCAAACACAGCCACGGCAGGCCAGCTGCGCAGTTTGGCCCTTGCGCGGCTAGGCTTGCAAGGCTCGGACGATTGCAGCCCAGCTGCGCGCCAATACCTGTCCTATTTCCAAGCGGATAGACCAGCCTTGACGGCACTCATCCATAGCGTCCATGCTAGCAGCGTGCCTGCACTCGCGGGAAACGGAGCACTGCGCCGTGAGTTCCAAAGCCGCCAATAGCGAGCGCGACCCGCGCCTTGCCGCCGTGGCCAAGGTGGCGCGAGCCCTGTCTGCGCCCATGTCGCTTGCGGAATTGCTCAATGAAGTGTTGGCCGCAGTGCGCCAGGCCGTCGATGCCGATCGAGCGACCCTCTACCTGGTAGACGACACCGAAGAGTGCCTGACCTCGATTGCGGTGGGCGGACCGATCAGGCAGATCCGCCTGCACTACGGTCAAGGCATAGCCGGCTGGGTTGCGCAGACCCGCCGGACCGTCAATGTCAAAGACGCCTATCAGGACGCCCGCTTTGACGCCAGCTGGGACTTGGAAAACGGCTACCGCACGCGCTCGATGTTGTGCCAGCCGGTGCTCGACCGCGAAGACAACCTGGTGGCGGTCGCCCAGGTGTTGAACAAGAATGGCGGGTGGTTCAGCGTCGCCGATGAAGAATTGTTGGCGACCATCCTTTCCATGGCAGCGATCTCGATTGTCAACGCCCGCCTGGCAGAGAAACTAGCCGCCAACAACAAGGAATTGGTCGCCGCCCGCCACGACTTGGCCAACCGGGTGCGCGAGATCGACATGCTCTACGACCTGGAGCGCGAAGCTGCGCGCTCGGCCACGCTGGATGAAGCGGTGCGCGGTGTCATGGAGCGGATCATGAGCACGCTGGACGCCGACCTGCTGGAAGTGGCTGTACGCTGCGAAGCCGGTGGTCTCATTGTGTACCGCTCTACCGGGCCCGATGGCTTTGAGCTGCTGCAGCTGCCGTCAGCTAAAGGTTTGATGGGAAAGCTATTTTCTTCACCGCAGCGCTACAACCCCTGTGAGCTGGGCTGTGCCGAGCTGGCCCAACTGGCGGCGGAAGAGCAGCTGCCCTGGGTGCCCGCAGCGGGCCTGTGCGTGCCCCTAGAGCGCGATGACAGCCTGGTGGGAGCGATGGCGGTGTACTGGCGCCCGGGAGGCCACGCCAGCTTGACCTTGCCGCAAGAGCGGGTGGTCGAGCTGTCTGCCGATCAGGTCGGCCACGCTTTGGGCCAGCGGATGGCTCGCCAGCAGGTGGACCGGCAGGATCGCTTGGCGGCCATCGGCTCGGCGCTGTCAGCGGTGCTCCACGACCTCAAGACTCCGGTCACAGTCGCTTCGGGCTACGTGCAGCTGCTCAAGCTAGAAGATGATGCTGCCGAGCGCGCCCAGTTGGCCGACTTGGTGCTGGCCCAGCTGGCCAAGATGACCGAAATGACCCGCGAGGTGCTGAGCTTTGCCCGCGGCGACCGGGACCTGCTGCTGCGCAAGGTGCTGATTCCCGATATGGCCGAAGAACTGCGCGCCGCCCTGACCAGTGTGTTTGAGGGGGCCCACGTGCTGTGGGAAGTGCGCTGCGAGGACCGCGGGTTTGGCCGCTTTGACCTGAACAAGGTACTACGGGCGCTAGTCAATTTGGCGCGCAATGCCAGAGATGCGTTTGATGCGATGGACGCGGCCCAGCCACCGCGCTTGGCCCATGACGGCGAGGCCGCCCCAAGCCCAGAGCCAGCACAGCCTGCACCGCCGCGCAAGCGCTTTGCCATGACGTTGGCCTCAGAGGGCGACCAGCTGGTCCTGACCGCAGAGGACAACGGCCCCGGCGTGCCGCGCGAATTCCAACACCGCCTGTTTGAGGCCTTTGCTTCGCACGGCAAGAAAGACGGCACCGGCATTGGCCTGGCGATGGTGCGGCGGGTGGCCATGGCGCACGGCGGCGACGTCGCCTACCGCGAGACGCCTGGCGGCGGCGCAACTTTTGAGATGCGCATCACCCGCGACAACCAGGGCCGGCGCAACTCAGAGAGAATCTATAATCAAGACATGTCTTTAGCCGCCCCGCCCGCTCAGCTGCCGCCTTAGCTGGCCCACGGCGATCATCGCCGCGATCGTCCAAGTCGCGATCTCTCTTGCGATCTCACGCTGGTCGCGATCGCCGGTCAGGTGGGCAACCAATCAAAAACTGGACGCGATCACGCTGCAAGCTAGCCTCTGAGCCCTGTGCTGGAGGGGCCAATGGGCTGGCTGCGCCAAGGGTTGAAAATTGTCTGGACGCTGGGCAAGACCGCGGTCTACGTGGCCTTCGCCGGCGTGTGTGTGGTCGGCCTGATGCACGCCTTTACCGCGCCCAGCCCAGCTGACGACCGCAAGGCGGAGCTCAAGCGACTGCGCAGCCAGCTGGCCGAAGCCCAGTCGCGCCACCAAGAGCTGCAGGCCCGCGCTGATGCCTTTGCCAGTCGCGCCGATGTGCGCATTCAGACGATTCGCAATGAGCTTGGCATGCTCCGCAACGGCGAGCGCGTCTACGTCTTGAAGTAGCCGACCCGCTGGGGCCCGCAGCCAGATGGCGGGCTTCTGGGCAGCTTGCGGCAGAGCGTCCGCACCCTCTACACTGTTGGCCCCTTGGCCGTTAGGCAGGCCGCGGAGTTTCGCTATGTCGTTCTTTGGCAAGAAGCCCCTCAAGACCATCGCCCCTTTGGAGACCGCCAAGACGGTCTACGCCGACTTCGACACCACGCTCGGCAAATTTCGCGTGCAGCTGTTCGTCGACCGCGCGCCGCAGACCGTGACCAACTTCATCCAACTGGCCGAAGGCACGGTTGCCTGGCGCAACCCGCTGACTGGCAAGGATGAGACCCGTCCTTACTACGACGGGCTGCTGTTCCACCGCGTCATCGACGGCTTCATGCTGCAGGGCGGCTGCCCCAAGGGCGAGGGCACCGGTGGCCCAGGCTGGCAGTTCGGCGACGAATTCCATCCGACCCTTCGGCACTCCAAGCCGGGCATCCTGTCGATGGCCAACTCCGGTCCCGGCACCAACGGCAGCCAGTTCTTTGTGACCGTGGCACCCACGCCGCACCTGGACAACCGCCACTCGGTGTTTGGCGAAGTCATTGAAGGGCTTGATGTGGTCATGGCGATCGCCAAGGTCCCGGTCGACAAGAACGACCGCCCGCGCACGCCGGTCAACATCAACAAAGTGACCATCGTTCGCGCCTGATCGGAGCGATCCTGGCGGCCACCGGCACTGGCTGGAATCAACACAGTTCTTGGCTTGGGGGGCAGAGACCTAGAGGGGTCGTTGCCCCCGACGGCCAGCGGAGGGCTCATGGCGCAGCGCGCGCAGCAGTGGATCAGCCTGAGGCGGGGTTCTGGCCCCCGGCAGGTGTGGCTGGCCTTGGCAGCACCTTGGGCCCTGGCGGCGTGCTCTGAGCCCGTCGACTGCGCCAGTGAGCCGGGGCGCTGCTTGCCGGCAGCCTACGGCTCGACCACCACTGCCGTGGTGGGGCCGCAGCTTGGCCTGCGCCCACAGGCTGTCGCAGCCAAGGCCAACGCCGTGCCGTCTGCCCCCGGTCGCTCGCCCACGGCGACGGGCGACGCTGGCATCGGCAAGCGCCGCCTGCGGGCCCTGCCGCCAACGGACGCCATGGCCGCGCGCACCCGCGAAGGCGTGCTCGCCCAGGTCAAAGATGACGCCGCGGCGGGAGTGGTGGGCCCTGAGCTGAAGCTGCGGGCCATCCGCAAGACGCTGGCCCAAGCCGCACCTGCCCTAAAGAGCCATGATTTCTCAGCTCTCAAGGCCGTGGCCAGCCAACGCTTTGCCGGCAACATCGGCGAGATCGAGACCAAGTACTCAGAGCGTTTTTGGCGCCATGCCGACAAGTACGTGCCGGTGTTGACCGGACCGCCGCCGGCCATCGCTCTGCAGGACCAGGACGACGGCAAAGTCCAGGCTACGCTGACCGCCGCCGACGGCACCGAGTTGCGCTGCATCCTGGTAGAGGAAGGCGGCACCTGGAAAATCGACAGATTCTAGGCCAAGATAGCCAAGAATCAGCTGTGTAGGCGCAAGGGCGTGGTCGCTTGCGGGGGAAGATCGATGAAGCAATACCGTTTGGCAGTGGTACTGGTGGCGACGGCCGCGCTGTGGTCCTGGGGCTGCAAGAAGAAGGAAGCCGAGGTCAAGCCGGCAGAAAAGCCGGCCGAGGTTGCCGCGACCGCAGCTGGCGCCGTGGGTCAAGCCGCCGAGGCGTCGGCAGCCGCCGCCCCAGCGGCTGCGACGCCCGCCGACGCCGAGCCCGATCCCACCAAGAACGCCTGGAACCTTCCGGCCCGCGGCGCAGCGCTCAAAGACGGCGACCGCGTCTTCGTCCTGACCCAGGGCAAGGACCGCAGCTACGGCGACGCGACCAAGCCCTACCGGTTGTTCGCCCACGACGTCGGCGATGCCAAGGGCGATGTGATCACCATCAAAGAGCTGGCGGGCGGGTCTTTCAAGACGACCGGGCTTTTTGTCATTGCCGCGGGCAGCCAGGCCGGCGAAGTCAAAGTCGGCGACCTGGTGCTGGCCGAGTGGGCCAGCGAGCTCAAGCACGCCATGGTGCAAAAGGTCGAAGGCGACAAGATCACCGTTCGCTACACCGATCTCCCCGACAACTGGCAAGAGAGCCAGCTGGTCAAGGTGTTGAGTCCACGCGAAGTCACACGCCAGAAAGAGGGCCTGCAGGCTGGCAATTTTGCGTTTGCCAAGGGTGTGCAGTCGCGCGACGAGTTGGTGTTGCTGGTGGCCGAGTCCGGCGACAACTGGCTGGTGCGCCAGTTCAGCCAGCGGGTGCGCTCGGTGGCCAAGAGCGATTTGCGGCCGATCCCGCTCAAGCCGGCCCTCAAGGTCGGCCAGGCCGTCGAAGTGCCGTGGGTTGGCCAAGTCTATCCGGCCAAGGTGACCAAGGTGCTGGGCACCCGCATCGAGGTCAAGGCCGACGGCGCCCAGACCAAAGAGCCGTTCACCGTCGCCATTGGCCAGGTCGCCCCGATCGAGGCAAAGGCCGCGCCAAAGGCCAAATAGCTGCCCAGCTGATAGCGGCCTGGCGTCAGCCGGCGGAGGTAGGATGCCGGAAAGCCCCGATCCGCCGACCGCTCCAGCGCTGACCGAGGCTACCCGGCGCGCTGCCGTGCTGGTAGTCGACGACGACCCGCTGGTGGCCAGCATCCTGCAGCGGGTGCTGGCGGGCGAGCACGCCGTCCGCATCGAGGTCAGCGCCGCCGCAGCGCTGCGGTTGCTGCAGACCGAGTTCTTTGATGCCGTTGTGACCGACGTAAATATGCCCGAGCTGTCTGGCTTTGCGCTGTTTGAAGCCCTGGCGGCCAGCCGCCCCGCGCAAGCCGAACGAATGGTCTTTGTGACGGGCGGGGTATGGGCCGGCGAAGCTGAAGACCGCTTGCGGGCCACTGGCCGGCCGATTCTGGCGAAGCCCTTTGACATAGCGGAGTTGCGGGCCGCAATTCGGGCAGTCGTTCAGGCCGCAGCGCCACCCTTTGCCCCCGGGGCCACTAAGCCAGTTGACCCAGAGCCGCCGAGTCCCTAGGCTGCTGCCAATGCTATACCATCGCCTCCTCGCCGCCGTCTTCCTCTGTACCCTCCCTCCCCTGACCGCGGTGGTGCTGGCCGAGCCCGTCAAGCCCGCGCCGGTGCCGCCGTCGCCGCGCTGGCCGTTTGTGGCCGCGCAGCCCAAGCCCAAAGAGCAGGGCCAGGGCGGCGTAGGTCTGGTCCTTGAGGCCAAGGCCAACGGCGTGTTCTGCCAGCAAATTGTCGCCGGCGGCCCAGCCAATCGCGCCGGGCTGCAGCCAGGCGACCAGCTGCTGCGCGTTGACACCTGGGCGGTGCCTGCCGGCGCCAAAGTCCCCGAAGTCGCCGAGCACGTGCGCGGCAAGCCCGGGACTTCTTGTGAAATTGAAGTCCGGCGCGGCGCCGGCAACCTCAGCATGGTGGTGGTCCGCGAGCTGCTGGACCGGATGTTTCCCGGCCAAGCCAAGGCGCCAATGGCGGTCGGCAGTGGTTTTGCCCTCCTTTCGAGTGGCGCCCAGCTCAACTTGGGAGTGCAGTTCAGCGAGACCGCGGTCGCCGGCAAGCCGCTGCGCTACGTCTGGCGGTCGGCACCGCTGCAGCAGCCGCTCGGAGGGCCAGCGGCGACCAGTGGCCAGGGCCTGATTGCCGTGGACCCCAAAGAGGGAGCTACCCTTCAACTGGCTGATTGGAAGCTTGAATTGCGCGCCCAGGCTGACGGTGCGGTGTGGGTGACCTCCAGCAACCTGCCCGTACATGAGCCCGCGGGCGACTGGCTGGCTGTGGCGCCGCCCTGGCCAACCCTGGTCAAGCCGCGGGCGGCAGCCACCCGCAAAACCCAGAATTGGCAAGGCCCCGCCCAGCTGAGCCTGCAGCTGACCTCTGCGGGAAAGCCGGTCGCCAAGGCCCGCCTTGCCCTCAAGCTCGGCGACGAAGGCGGGGTCACCCTGGACACCAAGACCGCCGTCAGCGACGACAAGGGCCTGGTCGCCTTCAGCGTTCCCAAGGGCCGCTATCGGGTGGTGTCGCTGGCACCGGCCGTTGCCGGCACCGGCCGCGACGTGTCCTTTTCCTTTGAATTGGTGGCGCCAGCAGAGCCTCTGGCCAGCGACGGGGCCCCTACCCAGCTGCAGCTCACGGCCAAGGCGCCCCCAGCTGCCCCGGCCCCCGCTCTGGACTGGGCCCAGGATCCGCGCATCGGCCAGGGCCTGCCGCCCCTGCAAGTAACCCGCTGGTTCGGCATGGCCAAGGCGCCGGAAACCCTTGCCGGCAAGGTGCTTTTCATTGACGTGTGGGCGACGTGGTGTGGACCGTGCCGAGCTACGGCGCCGCAGGTGGCAGAACTGCACGCGCGCTTGGCCGCTGACGGGCTGGTGGTGGTGGCAGCCAGCATTGATCGCGATGAGCAGGCGCTGGAGGACTACGTCAAGGACCAGCTTGCCGGCGGACCAGCGGTGGCTTGGGTCGGGCCAGATGCCATGGAAGTGCTTGAAACTGAGAGTGTCCCGACTTTTCTGGTTGTCGACCACCAGGGCCGGCTGCGCGGCATCCACAAGGGGACTGGCTGGACACTGGACCAGGCCGAGCCGTGGCTGCGCAGCTTGTTGGCGGAAGCCAAGGCCGCAGCAAAGCCGGGCAAGCGCTAGACTTCTGGCCTGTCAGCCTTGTAGCTGGGCGCCGCTGCGGGTGCCTCAACCTGCTAGTTAGGTCCGGGTTGCAGGCGGCCCTTGTTCGCGGGTCCTGGGTGCCGCCGCCGGGTCATTGCTGCGGCGTGTCGCCACCAAGCGCGGATGGGGACTCTTCCTTGCGGGTCATTCGCACCACCAGCACGTAGGCCACGGCCAGCACCAGCACCGCAGCGCCAATGACCAGCGACTTGGCCTTCAAGACGTGCAGCAGCGCGTCCGGGTCTTTGATCAGGTTGGGCTGGTCGCCAAGCACGGCGGCGCCAAACCACGTCAACACAGCGCACCACGTTGCTGATCCCAGAGTCGTCATCAGGAGATAGGGACCCAATGGCATGCGCACAAGGCCAGCTGGGATGCCGATCAAGTGGCGGACCACTGGCAGCAGCCGAGCAAAGAAGATGCCGCCCGTCTCATAGCGGGCCACAAAGCGCTCAGCCGCCTCGATTTTGTCTGGCGTGATGCGCACAAAGCGCCCGTAGCGGATCAGCAGCGGCCGCCCCAGGTACTTGGAGGCCAGGTACATCAGCAGGGCGCCGACCACTGAGCCCACCGTGCCCGCCAGGACCACGCCCGCGTAGTCGAGCTTGCCCTGGGCAGCCCAGTAGGCCGCTGGGGGAATAATGACTTCGCTGGGGATGGGCACAATGGTCGACTCAAGCGCCATCATGGCGGCCACGCCTAGATAGCCAAACTCCAGGGTGCGCTCAAAGTACCAGGCGATCAGGTCGTGCAGCATTGGCCGTCCGTTGGGGCGCGCCGGGCGCGCAAAGGTCGCAAAGGGTAACGGCGCGGCGACAGCGGCGCAAGCTTGCCACTGCTGCCGCAAGGTCCTACGCCCGGCGGCTCGCGCGGCGAGGCGTCGCTCAGCCCCTGGGCAGCGGCCCCTTCCGCCCAACGCCGGCCAGGCGCATCAATGCCAAAGGCCTAGGCCAAACGCGGAGTTGACGTAGCCTTGGGCAATGTCGAAGCACCAAGTGATGCGCCAATCCCAGCCCCAGGTCAGCCGCACATCGGCGCCGCCGGTTGCGTGGACCCGGCCCAAGCTGCCCTGGTAACGGCTCGGCTCAAAGTAGCTGCCGCCGCGGAGCACCAGGCGATTGGCCAGCACTTCGCTCTCTACCCCGGCCCGCACGCTGGGTGTGCCGATGCGGCCTATTGGCGCCGACAGGCCGGCCAGGTAGGGCTGCACGCCAACCGCGCCATTGCCGGGCCCAGTGAGCACCAAGTCGGCGGTGGCCAACACATAGTCGCGGGCCACCGCCGACGGGCTGCCTGCCGGCTCCAGGTACCCGGGCAGCTGGTTGAGCGGCCGTCGCCCCCACATCCAAGCCAGCCCCATGGCCGCCTGCCACGGCAGCAAGATCGCCCCAGGGGTCGCGCGATTGCCCAGGGTTTCCGGCGGAGTCACGGGATCGCCCTGCAGATCCTCAGGGCGCAGGACCACGGGCAGCTGTAAGGAGCCGCCGATTCGCCACCGCTCGCCGCGAGGCGCGTGGACAAAACCGAAGTTGTGAAATCCAAGGGGCGATCCCAAGCGCAGCTCGGCCGAACCGCTGGAATGCGACAGCTGGCCCGTGCCCAGGCCCATCACGGTGCCCAGCACCCACTCGCCATCGCCCAGGGCGTAGGCCAGCCCAAAGCCGCCAAAAGACTGCTGCAAGTCAAAGGTGGCTGGCAGGCGCTCCCTGGGGGTGACCCGCAGCGCATAGTCCTGGCTGCGCATGTGAAAGCCCACGCCCAGTCTGCCAAATTTGAGGTTGAAGCCGATCTGGCTCAAGCGCGCTGAGTCGGCCCGAGCCCCCAGGCGGTTCTGGTCCAGGTTGACGCTGGCCCCCAGCCCTGAAAAGACCGACATGCCAACGTCCCAGTCAAACCAGCGCTTTTTGGCAAAAAGCGGCCGCAACGCAAACGCCGCTGGGTTGACCAGATGCGCTTCGGCGCCCTCGGCCACGGCGGCAAAGGCTCCTCCAAGCCCCACCACCCGCTGCGAGCTGTTGACCGGCCCCTCGTAAAATTCCAGAGTTGGCCCAAGCGCTTGGGCGGCGGCGGCGCTCAACAGCGCAGCCAGCCCGGTCGCCACGCAAAGAGCGCGCACCTCGCCCAGCCACCGCGCCCCCAAGCACTGGGTCTCTACGCGCACCAGCAAGCCTGGGCGACGGGGCGGCCCGCGCTTGAGCGAGGCGTCCATACGCTAGTATCCAAAACCGTTAACTCGATCCGGGTTGCACCCGGTTCTTGTTCACAGGTCTTGGCTACTACTGCTGGGTCCTTTTCCGTACCCCAAACCGTGTCCGTTCCGGAACCCTGAACGAACTTCGGGTTTGGGGTACTAATCGAGCTTGAGTTCAACGCCTTCTCGAGCCGCAAACACAAACAGCGGCGAACCAAAGCGGGCCACGCGCTGGCGGCAGACCTCGATCTTGAGCTCCACGTCGCGGTCGCTCTGCATCGGATCATGATGGTAGATGGCCAGTTGCTTGACGCCGGCCTGCATCGCCAGGTCGACCACGGTGGTGGCGCGGGCGTGGCCCCAACCGGCGTACAGCAGGTACTCGCCGTCGGTGTACTGGCCATCGGCGATCAGCAGATCGGCCCCGCGGCAGAATTCGACAAAGCGCGATGGCAGCAGCCGCGGCGCCGCCGGGTCGCGCTTGGGCAGCTCGATGTCTTCTAGCGTCAGGTCGAGCTCATTGTCGGTGGCGTACACCACCTTTCGCCCGTCTTTTTCCAGCGAATAGGCGTAGCTGCCACCGGGATGGCGCTGTTCAAAGCAGCGGACCAGCACGCCGTCGATCAGGCGCGCGCCACTGTCGCCCAGGTCGGTCGATGCCACGTGGGCGTTGAGCTCGCTGAAGTCCACCGGAAAATAGGACGACCGCATCTGACCCGACAGCAGGCTGTGGAAGCGCTTGTCTCCCGCCGAGGTGCCGTAGATGTAGAAGGTGTTGTCGGGCCGATAGGCCGGGGCAAAGAACGGAAAGCCCTGGATGTGGTCCCAGTGCATGTGGCTAAACAGGAAGTGCCCCGTCAGCGGCGCGCTCTGGCGGCGAATCAGGTCCTGGCCCAGCTCGCGCAGACCGGTGCCGCCATCGCAGATGAACAGGGTCTCGCCATTGCGGATTTCCACGCACGAGGTGTTGCCGCCGTAGCGGTAAGACGAGCGCCCCGGCGTCGGAATCGAGCCGCGGGTTCCCCAAAAGCGTACAAAAAAGGCCATCGCGCTGCCCTCATTTGCGACCGCGAGGTCGGCCAGTCAAACCCAGGGCTGCCTGCAAGAGCGCTGGACCGGCCGGCCAGGCAAGTCGCGCGGCAGTTGCAGCTACTTGCCCTCGTGAAACAGAAACACGGCATTGCCCAGCTGAAGATTGTCTCCATCGCGTAGCACGGCCGAGTGGACTCGCACCTCGTTGAGGTACAAGCCGTTGGCACTGTCCAGGTCGATGGCGCGGTAGGTGCCCTGGCCGCGCTCCAGCCGCAGGTGCCTGCGCGAAAGCGAAGTCGAGGGCACGCGGATGTCGGCGTCTTCGGCGCGGCCAACAATCAGGACATCCTTGACGAGCTCAAACAGCTGCGGAGCCTGCGGTCCGCGTACCTGCTGAAGCACGCAAGGGCGAGAGAGGTCTTGCACCGGGATGACGGGTATCTCATTTTCGCCGGTAAGGGCGCCAATGTCCTTAAACATTTGCCCAGTGGTATCGCCGACTCGCCCAACACCCGACATGCCAACTCCAGCGATAGTCGTCCAGTGTTCTACAAACAGCGCAGCCGTATGTTGCAGCCGTGTGATTCCAGCGCGCCTAGAGTATGCTGAGACGCCTGCGGCGCGCAAGTGGTCGGGCCGTATCCGCTGAATTGACTTGAAGGCCTGACCGGTTCTGCGCCAGTTCTCTCGCGACGGCGCGGCGGCAGCGGCGATTCGGTGCCGGACTCGCCTGCCGCGCTGACGCCCTGCCCTGGCCATTCTTGCCTTGCTGCGCCGTAAAGGACTCCATGACCTTGCACCCGACTGCCCACTGGCGCCGCGACTACAGCCTGGCCCAGCTTGACGAGCACGCCTGCCCCGACACGCCGTGGCCTCTCTTTGACCAATGGCTCGATCAAGCCCAGAGCGCCGGCGAACCAGAGGCCAACGCCGTCAATCTAGCTACGGTAGGCGCCGACGGCTGGCCAAGCGCGCGGATCGTCCTGCTCAAAGGCTTTGACGAGACTGGGTTTACCTTCTACACCAACCACCAAAGCGCCAAGGGCCAGGCCCTGAGTGCAACCGGGCGAGCCGCCTTGTGCTTTTGGTGGCCCAGCCTGCAGCGCCAAGTGCGCGCCGAAGGGCAGGCGATGCCGCTAGCTGACCATGCCGCCGATCTCTACTTTGCCAGCCGACCACGCGACAGCCAACTGGCCGCTTGGGCATCGCCGCAAAGCGAAGTGCTGGAGGATCGTCGCGCCCTGGACCAGCGCTTTGCAGAGGCCGAGCGCTTGTTTGCCGACCGCAGCGTCGAGCGCCCGCCCCACTGGGGCGGCTGGCTGCTGCGGCCACGGCGGGTCGAATTCTGGCAGGGCCGGCCCAACCGGCTTCACGATCGCGTCTGTTTTACCGCGACCGAAAGCGGCTGGCTCAAGCAGCGGCTGGCCCCTTGAGGGCCGATCCAGCCATAGGGGCCATAGGGGCTAGCGCCGCCGCTACCTACCCCTGCCGGACGTAGTCGCCCTGGGCAAAGGTCTGCCACGGCTGACCAGCGCGCTGCAGGTCGATCCGAAAGATGTAGTAGCCGGGCTCCAGAAACTTGTAGGTGTAGCGGTGCTGGGCGACGTCCGTGGCGACCTCAAAGACCAGTTCGTCGCTTAGCCAGTGGCCGGTAGCCGGCAGCAGCAGCGGCGAAGGCTGCACAGAGTCAAACCAATACATCCGATAGCAGCTGTGCAGTACATCCCAGCTGTAGACGCCGTGACCGCGGAAGGAGACAAAACCATCGCGCTCTTCGGCGTAGTCGCTGACTACGATGGCGCCCCCCAGGGCCGCGCGGGCTTGGGTGCGGCCAATGGCCAGCCCCCCCGCCGGGTCCCAGGGCGAGGGATAGGAGCGCAGCTCGCCCAGCCACGTTCCGCTCATGGCGTCAATCAACCGCTGCTGCTGCGGGGCTACTGTCATGAGGCCGCCTTGCCGCTGCGCCATGCGGCCGCGTCGCGCAGATTGTCGGCCGCTATGGCCAATTTCCGCAAGGGCCCGCTGGGGCGCGGCCGCCCCGTCAGTAGACCGGGGCCTTGATTGTGCGCGCCAAGATGGCCACAATGGCGAAATTGTAGTGACGCACCTATCTGCGCTTTCAAACGCCGCCAGTCAGACGAGGAAAGTCATGAATTTGTCGAGGAATTTCTGTAGAAGCTCTCTTCGTCACGCTGGGTACCTTGCGCTAGGGGCCCTGGTGGTGGCTCTGGCGAGCTGCGGCGACACCGCTTCTGAAGGGACAGAACCTTCGCAAAGCGACACAAGCACCGACGCCGCAGTCGCGGACCTCAACGCCGGCGACGCAGTGGACCCGACGGACACCGCCGCCAGTGACTCGCAAGACGGCAGCCCAGGCACGGATACCGCAGCCGGCACCGACGGCACTACAGCGGATGGCACCGATCTGGACACCTCGGCGACCGACAAGGACGCTGCGGGCACCGATCAAGACAGTACCGGCACTGACAAAGACGCCGGCACCGACCAGGACACCACCGGCACCGACAAGGACGCCGCCGGCACCGATCAGGACGCCACCGGCACCGACAAGGACGCCGCGGGCACCGATCAAGACGCTGCTGGCACCGATCAAGACGCTGCTGGCACCGATCAGGACGCCGCAGGAACCGATCAGGATACCTCCGGCACCGATCAGGACAGCACGGGCTCCGACGCCGGCACCGACGATGGCGGGTCTTCAGACGCGGCCGCCGATGACGCGAGCGGCGACGCTACGGGTCAAGACGGCACCGGCAGCCCCGATGCCGACATCGCCTCGCCCGACGGCACGGCACTGACCGGCACCGCCTGCAACCCCTGTACGGCCGACAGCGAATGTGGCGCCGATTCTGCGTGCATTCAGTACAGCGCCGAGGCCGGCTCGTTCTGCGCGCCCAAGTGCGGCGCTGACGACAAGTGCGCCGCTGGCTTGGCTTGCTTGGAGATGGCAGACAGCACCGCAACCAAGGCCATGCGCTGCGTGGCAGCTCCAGACAAGGCCGGCGCCACCGCCCCGGGCACCTGCAAGTGCAGCGACCAAGCGATTGCCGCTGCGATGTCGACCACTTGCAGCATCGGCAACGAAGCCGGCACCTGCAGCGGCAAGCGCAGCTGCGGAGCCGGCGGCCTCAGCCAGTGCTCAGCGGGCACCCCTACCCCGGACCTGTGCGACGGCCAGGACAACGACTGCGACGGCCAGACCGACGAGCAAACCTGCGCCGACGGCAATCCCTGCACTGCCGACAGCTGCGACCCGGTCAAGGGCGGCTGCGTCAACGCTCCCGCCGACGCCCAGTGCAGCGATGGCAACGGCTGCACCGAAGGCGACGCCTGCAAAGACGGGGCTTGCAGCGGTGGCAAAGAAAAGTCCTGCAATGACAACAATGCCTGCACCAGCGACGCCTGCGATCCGGCCAGCGGCTGCAAGTCGACCAACGTAGCCGACGACACCACCTGCGATGCCGACGGCAATGCCTGCACAGCCGCTGACAAATGCGTCGCCGGCGCCTGCGAGGCCGGTGTCCTGCTGGACTGCAACGACAACGACCCCTGCACCGCTGACAGCTGCGACAAGAGCAGCGGCAAGTGCGCCAGCACTGGCTTCGCCGACGGGACCGAGTGCCAAGACGGCTCTGTCTGCACCAGCGGCGACGCCTGCAAGGCCGGCAAGTGCACCGGCACCGCGATCAACTGCAATGACAACAATCCGTGCACGGACGACGCCTGCGATGCCGCTACCGGCTGCACCACTACGGCCGACGACACGGCCAGCTGCGAAGACGGCGACCTGTGCACCACGGCTGACAAGTGCTCGGGCGGCAAGTGCACCGCCGGCGCGCCCAAGGTCTGCACCAGCACCGATCCGTGCGCCTCGGCCACCTGCAACCCGCTGGATGGCTCTTGCGCCTTGTCGCCCAAGGCCATCGGCGCCAGCTGCGACGATGACAGCGCCTGCACCGAAGCCGAAGTCTGCACCGCCAAAGGCTGTGACGGCGCGCCAATCGACTGCGATGACAAAAATCCTTGCACCATCGATGCTTGCGACGGTGAGACCGGTTGCCAGCACAAGAACACCCAGGCCCCCTGCAGCGACGGCAACGCCTGCACCGAATTTGACGAGTGCGTCAACGGCAGCTGCGCCGGCCTGGCCAGCGACCCGACGGTGGCCTGTGATGACAAGAACCCCTGCACCACAGACGGTTGCGACCCCAACACCGGCTGCACCCACGCCAACAACGACGCGCCTTGCGAAGACGGCAGCGCCTGCACCGCCAACGACGCCTGCAAAGACGGCAAGTGCACCGCCGGCACCAATTCCTGCGCTTGCCAAGCGGACTCGGACTGCAAGGGCCTGGAAGACGGCAACCTCTGCAACGGCACCCTGGTGTGCGACAAGTCGGCCATGCCCTTTGCCTGCAAGGTCAACGCCGCCACAGTGGTGACCTGCCCGCCCAGCACGGCGGCCTGCATCAGCAACCAGTGCGACGGCGTCACCGGCAAGTGCGGCGCCAAGCCCACCGACGAGGGCAAGCCCTGCAATGCCGACAGCAACGTCTGCACCGCCAACGACTTGTGCAAAGACGGCAAGTGCACCGCCGGAGCTCTGCTCTCTTGCGATGACAAGAACCCATGCACCAAAGACGCCTGTGATGCCAAGCTCGGCTGCACCTACACCACCAACAACGGCGCGCCCTGCGAAGACGGCAATGCCTGCACCCTGGCCGATCTCTGCAACAACAAGCTGTGCACCGCCGGCAAGCCCAAGGCCTGCACCGACAGCAATGTCTGCACTTCCGACAGCTGCAGCGCCAAGACGGGCGACTGCGTCTTTACCCCGGCCGCCGGCTCGTGCAGCGATGGCAACCCCTGCACCGTCAACGACGCTTGCACCACCGGCAAGTGCGTGGCCGGCCCGCAGCTGGCCTGCAACGACAACAACCCCTGCACGACCGACAGCTGCGACAACAAGTCCGGCCTGTGCGTCGCCCTGCCCAACACCGAGCTGTGCTCCGACGGCAACCTGTGCACCGTGGGCGACCTCTGCGCCAGCGGCTTGTGCAAGCCGGGCACCCTGCAGAGCTGCGACGACAAGAACCCCTGCACCGACGACAAGTGCGACGGCGCCACCGGCAAGTGCGTCAATGCGCCCAACACTGCTCCGTGCAATGATGACTCAGCCTGCACCGCCGGCGACGTCTGCAAAGCCGGCACCTGCGGCGGAACCGCCAAGAACTGCGAAGACGGCAGCCTCTGCACCACCGATGCCTGCGACGCCAAGACCGGCAACTGCACTTTTGCCAACAACAGCCTGCCTTGCGAGGACGGCAACAGCTGCAGCAAGGGTGACACCTGCAAAGACGGCGCCTGCCAGGCCGGCGTGCAGAGCTGCCCGTGTACCACTGCCAACGCCGCGATTGTCTGCAATGACAACAACCCTTGCACCGCCGATGCCTGCGTGACCGGCGTTTGCGTCCACAAGGTCACCTCTGGCGTGGCCTGCGACGATGGCAACCTCTGCACCACCGGCGGCATCTGCAGCACGGCCGGCGCCTGCGTGCCCAAGACCGTGGGCTGCGATGACAAGAATCCTTGCACCGTCGACAGCTGCGACAAGGCCACCGGCAAGTGCCTCTTTACCAACATCAGCGGTGGCTGCGATGACAACAACCTGTGCACGGCGACCGACGGCTGCGTGGCCGGCAAGTGCCTGGGCATCGCCAAGAAGTGCGACGACGGCAACGCTTGCACCGCCGACAGCTGCGTGGCTGCCACCGGCCTGTGCGCCTTTGTCAACCTGACCACGGCCTGCTCGGACGGCGATGCCTGCACCACCGGCGACACCTGCGGCGCCGGCAAGTGCACCCCCACTGGCAAGAAGAACTGCGACGACGGCAACGTCTGCACCGCCGACACCTGCAATAGCGGCACTGGCTTGTGCACCTACGCCTCGGCCGCCGGCACCTGCAATGACGGCGACGCCTGCACCAGCCCCGATGCCTGCGTCTCTGGCAAGTGCGTGGGCGCCGCCAGCGTCAACTGCGACGACGGCAATGCCTGCACCAATGACAGCTGTGACAAGCTGACCGGCAAGTGCAGCCAGGTCGCCAACACCCTGCCCTGCGATGACAAGAGCCTGTGCACCGCTGGCGACTCCTGCAGCGCCGGCAAGTGCATTGGCAAGCCCGCGGTGACCTGCAATGACAGCAACGGCTGCACCACCGACAGCTGCGTGCCCACCAGCGGCAAGTGCCAGTTCCTGAACAATACCTCGCCGTGCAACGACGGCTTGCTGTGCACCGGCAAGGACACCTGCAACGCCGGCGTCTGCACCGGCACGGCCACGGCGTGCAACGACAACAACCCGTGCACGACCGACAGCTGCAATACCTCGACTGGCGCCTGCATCTTTGCCGTCAATACCCTGCCCTGCAACGACAACAACCTGTGCACCCTCAGCGAAGTCTGCGCCGCCGGCAAGTGCACGCCCAAGACCACGACCAACTGCAACGACAACAACCCCTGCACCGACGACCTGTGCAGCCCCTCGACCGGCCAGTGCCTGTTCCAGGGCAACTCGACCGCGCTGTGCAATGACGGCATCGCCTGCACCACCGGCGACAAGTGCAGCTTGGGCAAGTGCGTCGGCGTCGCTACCGGCTGCGGCTGCACCAGCAGCACCCAGTGCGTCACCACCAATGTTTGCCAGATCGGCACCTGCGCTATCGTCGCCGGCAAAGGCACCTGCACCTTCAGCTCGGTACTGGACGGCAAGCTCTGCACCGACGGCAACGCCTGCACCACTGGCGACAAGTGCGCCCTGGGCAACTGCACCGGCTCTGTGGTGATCTGCAATGACAACAACATCTGCACGACTGACGCGTGTCAGCCCGCCAGCGGGTGCCTCATCTCGCCCAACACCCTGCCCTGCAACGACAACAACGAGTGCACCGCTGGCGACGGTTGTGCCAACGGCAAGTGCACCCCGGTCAGCACGACCAACTGCGACGACAAGAACGTCTGCACCGCCGATTCCTGCGACGCTGCGACCGGCAAGTGCGTCAACAAGGCCGCGGCCGGCAAGTGCGAAGATGGCAACCTGTGCACCGCCAACGATGCCTGCACCAATGGCCAGTGCATCCCCGGCCTGGTGGTCAACTGCGATGACAAGAACGACTGCACGGTCGACTCGTGCAACATTGCCACCGGTCTGTGCGTCTACAAGGCGCTCAACGCCACGCCCTGCTCGGACGGCAGCCTGTGCACCACGGTAGACAGCTGTGTGGTCGGCAAGTGCATTGGCAGCTCCCCTCCCAACTGCAACGACGGCAACCTGTGCACCACCGACTTGTGCGCGGCAACCAAGGGCTGCGTCAGCGAGCCCAACACCCTGGGCTGCGAAGACGGCAACAAGTGCACGCTCAATGACGCCTGCTCGGCTGGCGCTTGCAAGGCGGGCCTCGCCAAGAACTGCAGCGACGGCAACCTCTGCACCACCGACGGCTGCACCGCGGCCACCGGTACCTGCACCTGGACCAGCAACCAGGCCGTCTGCGACGACAAGAACTTGTGCACCTCGCCCGACGCCTGCGCCAACGGCAAGTGCGGCGGCGTGGCCAAAGACTGCGATGACAAGAACCCGTGCACCACCGACTCCTGCAATACGCTCACAGGAGCCTGCATCCACACCAACAACCTGGACGCCTGCGATGACGGCAACGGCTGCACGACGGGCGACCTCTGCTCGCTGGGCAAGTGCCTGCCGGGCAAGCCCAAGCTCTGCACCGACAACAACCCCTGCACCACCGACAGCTGCACCGCCCCCAGCGGAACCTGCAGCTTTGCGGCAGCCAGCGGCCCCGCCTGCAGCGATGGCAACAACTGCACGACCGGCGACATCTGCGTAGCTGGCAAGTGCACCCCCAAGGCCACCACGCCTTGCGATGACGGCAATGTCTGCACCACCGACGCCTGCGACACCGCCGGCAAGTGCGTTATCACGCCCAACTCGCTGCCCTGCGACGACGGCAACAAGTGCACCAGCGGAGACAAGTGCGTCCTTAGCAAGTGCACGGCCGGCCTCGTCAAGGTTGTCTGCAACGATGGCTGCGCCTGCACCATCGACGCGTGCAACCCGACGACTGGCTGCACCAAGACCTTCAACGCCGCATCGACGTGCCTGTCTGGCAGCAAGATCATCAAGTGCGAGCTGGCGACCTACAGCACGCTGTGCACGGGCTGCGCGGCTTTGCAGTAGCCAAGAGCTGGCTGGGGCTCGGCGAGGTGTTTTCGCCGGGTCCCGGCTCGCTGTACCCGCGGCCGGTTCGCCAAACCGCGCTGGCCGGCCTGGGTTGCACCAATTCCCGTGAACCGCGATGATGTCCAAGGCGGTTGCCCGCTGCCTGAAGGATTGGCCGTGGCCATGTTTCCGACTCTATTGGGGTGTCGCCGGCTGAGAATGCGCCAAGCAACGCTGATCGCGGCAACGCTGCTGACCGCGGCAAGCGGCTGCGCTGGCTCGCAAATCGTGGAGCCGGCGGCAGAGCTGCGAGTGACCAAAGTGGTGCTCTACCAAAACGGCGTGGGCTATTTTGAACGCCGCGGCACCATCAGCGGCCGCGACCTGGAGCTGCGCGTCCGGCCCGATCAGATCAACGATGTGCTGAAGTCGCTGACAGTGCTCGACTTGTCGGGTAGCGTCGCGTCATCGGTCAGCTTGCCGGTAGAGCGGTCGGGCGACGAGGCAGCCGCTCACCTTCCGCAAGAAGTGCGCAATGCCAAGGGATTGCAGACCGTGCTTTCGGTCCTGCGCGGCGCCGCGGTGGAGGTCGATGGCCGCGATGGGCGCATGGCCGGCAAGGTCGTGGGGGTAGAGCGCGGCCAGGTCCACGGCCCAGAAGGCAAGCTGGAAGAAGGGCTGATGCTCACGCTCATTGGCGAAGACGGCACCTTGACCACCGTGCCAGTGGCGGGCATTCGCCAAGTGTTCATTGTCGATCGCGCGCTTGCAGCAGGTCTGCAGCAGTCCATGGATATCGCCCGCCGCGACGGCCAGTGGAAGCCGGTGGCGGTGCAGGTGCGCCTGGCCGATGACGGCAGCCACGACCTGCTGGTTTCCTACATCCACGAGGTGCCGGTGTGGCGGCCGGCTTACCGCGCCTGGGTCGACGGCGACAAGGGAGTGACGCTGCAGGGCTGGGCCATCGTCGACAACGTGTCGGGCGAGGCATGGAAAGACGTGGACTTGACCTTGGTGGTAGGCTCGCCGCTGTCGTTTCGCTACAATCTGCACGCGCCCCATCGGGTTCCGCGGCCAGACCTGTCGGCGCGGCTGCCCCAGGTCGCCGAGGCGCCGCCAGAGTCTGACGTGGGCTACGAGGCCTCTCCCCCTCCGGAACCGGCTCCGCCCATGGCCGAAGCTGCTGGCTACGACGGCGAGGAAGAGGTCCAAGCCAAAGAGGCCAAGAAGAGCGGCGCCAGGCCAGGCAAGCCAGCGGCCGCCCAAAGGGCTTATGGTCCGGCCGCGGCGCCGCGTCCAGCTGGCCGGTCTGCCGAGTCGATCCAGCAAGAGCAGCAGCAGCGCCGCGACGCGGCCGCCCGCCAAGCTGAGGCGCTGGTGGTTGGCAAGGAAGTCGGCGCTCTTTACGCCTACCAGGCCCAGCGGCCGGTCACCGTGCCGGATCGGTCGGCGGCGCTGATCAACATCGTGTCGCGCAAGATCGAAGGGCGCGATGTCTTCCTGTTTCGCGAGCCCTACAGCAACCAGCCGCCCTTTCGCGCGGTCCTGCTGCGCAACGGCAAGGAGTCCGCCCTGGAAGCCGGGCCAATCACCTTGTATGTAGAAGGAACTTTTGCCGGCGAGGGCTTCATTGGCCGCGTCGGCAAAGATGAGACGGCGTTTGTACCCTACGCCAGAGAGAGCGGCTTTGCCCTGCAGCTGCAGGCCGAGCACCGCACCGATGAGCTGCGCTTGGTCCGCATCATCAGCGGGCGCATCCACCTGCAGGGCAAGCGCGTCCACACCCGCACGATTCGCCTGGAGTCCAACCGCGACCAGCCAAGCCAGGCGTACGTCAGGCTGCAGCGCACCGGTGGCATGGATTTGGTCCATCCGCCAAAGGAAATGGTCAAGGCCGGAGAGGACTTCTTTGTCCCCGTGCTGGTCCCAGCCAAAGCCACGGCCAGCGTTTCGGTGGTGGAACAGTCACCGGTCTCCATGGTGGAAGCCGGGCTCACCGCCCCAGTGGTCAACGCCTTGCGCTACTATCTGGACAACAGCAAGCCAGAAGAGGTCATCGCCGGGCCAATCCGCGAGCTGCTGGCCCACCAAGAAGAGCTGGCCAAGATAGCCCAGGATATCGACAACCTCAGCCAGCAGCGTGGGACCTTGGACCGCGAACAGCAGCGCATCCAGGGCAATCTGGACGCCCTGCCGCCCGGCGCTGTGTCGGCCGATCTGCGCAAGAAGCTGATTGGCCAGCTGGATGATGCGTCGCGCAAGGCCGCCGAGGTCGCCAAGCGCATCGTCGAACACCAAGTTCGCACGGCAGAATTGCAGGAAAGAATGCGCCAATTGCTCGGCAAGCTGGAGCTCAAGTAGATCATGCGGACCGTCCTGATGGCTGTGGCCTTGGCGTTGGTGGCAATAGCCGCCTTGGTCACAGACAACGCGGCGCTGGTGGTTGGTGGCCTGGCCTCTGCCGTGATGCTGTGGCTGGTCATGCGCGACTACCGCGCGTTGATCCTGGCCTATTCGATCCTGCCCACCATCCCCATCGGCATCCCCGGCACGTTCTTGACGCCGTTTATCATCGCCACTCCGATCGCCATCGTCGCCGCTGCCTGGCACTACCGCGGCCGGTGGCGCGACCTGACCCCGCCCAAGATGTACCTGGTGCCAATGGCCGCGATGGTGCTGTTGGTGATCATTGCAGAAATGGCCACCCCTTATCAGGCGCTGGTCAATCCCGTGGTCAACCTGGCTGGCGCGCTGGTCATCGGCACCTTGGTCAATGCCATCCTCAACACCGATAGGGACCTACGCCTCATCGCTCTGGCAATTGTCGCCAACCTGCTGTTGATGGCAGGTAGCGCGGCCGCTGAGATGGATTGGGGAAGCATGGCGCTTGAGCAGATCCGCGTCTCTGGCCTGGCCGGCGAACCCAACGTGCTTGGCATGCACCTGGGGCGGATGATGCCGGTCGCCGCGGCGGTGATGTTTGAGCGCGACTTCAAGCTTTGGCACCGGGCGGTGGCTGCGGTCGGCTCCCTGCTGGGAGCCCTGAGCTTGGTGGGCTCTGCGTCGCGCACTGGCGCTGTGGCCGTCGTGATCAGCTTGACCGTGGTCACGCTGGCGGGTGCGCGCTCGCTGCGCGGCAAACTGGTCGGCGGCGGCCTGGTGGTCGCCGGGTTTGCGATGCTCATGTACTTTGCGCCCGCATCTTTTCAGACCCGCGTTCTTGAGCCCGCCGGTCTGGCCCGCGGCGCCACGCTGGACATCAACAAGTCCGACGTGACCTCCGGCCGTCTGGACCAGCTGCCCATCGCCTTCGCCTTGCTGGAGCAGCACCCCCTGGTGGGCATTGGCACATCAGGCTTCTCCACAGAAAATGCCAATCACTATACAGGTATGGCTACGGCGCTGCACAACGCCTACCTGTCAGTCCCGGTCGCTTATGGGCTGCTGGCCGGGCTGGTTTTTCTAATTGCCATTGGTTCAGCGCTAGTTGCTGGGTTCAGGGCGATCAGCGGCTCCAGGTATCCCATGCTCACGGCGGCCATTGCCAGCGGCGCGCTGTCTACAGCTGTGGCCCTGACGGCCTATCCAGAGCCGTACCGCGGCTGGCTGTGGCTTGCTTTCATCTTGCCGCACTCTTTCCTGCGCATTTCCAAAGGCCGCAAGCAACCTCCGGCCCCTACCAAGGCCGCCGAGCCAGTGACGCCGCCCGCCCGCGGCTGGGCCCCTCCGCTGCGGCCCGGGGCCCTGCCATTGGCCAAACCTACTGAATTAAATACGTAGTCCTCCAGCAGGCGGACCAGGTTGGCTGACCTTGGGCCGGCAAGCAGGTCGCCAAGCTCGCCGTTGCGGGCTCACTGCGCAGGGGCTAGGTCTAACCGGCTACGCCAGCGGTGGCCTCGGCACCGCTTCGCTCAAGGGCTCCGCCACCCAGCCGGTGTCTGTGGGCCGCGCCAACCCCTGCTGCTGCAGGTGGATCAGGTGCGCCACCATCGCCCGCAAGGCCAACGGCCAGGCCATCCGCGTCACGTCGCCGTAGGCAAGCGGCAGCAGATCGGCCGGTGGCTGCGGTTTGGCATGGAGAGCGCTGAGGATCTTGAGCTCTCTCTGCCGGCGATGCGCTTGGTAGTGGCGCAGCACTGCGACCGCGTCGGGCAAGACCGGCCCATGGGCGGGCGCCAACGCTGTGGGCAGCAGCCCTTCAACCAGAGCTAAGCTGGCCATGTACTGGCCCATATCGCCGTCGCGGGGATCCACCAGAATGGTGCCGACGCCCGCCACCAGATCACCCGCCACCACCCAGCCACTCTGCGGCTGGTGCAGCACCAAATGGCCAGGGGCGTGCCCCGGCGTGTGCAGCGCAACCCATGGCGCACCATCGGCATTGCGCGCGACCTCCTGGCCGTCGGCCACCATCCGGGCCACGGTCACCGCTGGCGGCAGCAGCGGGACGGTTTGGGCATGGCAGATCACCGGCAGCTGCAGCGCGGCCGCCAGATCGGCAGCGGCGCCGCTGTGGTCCAGGTGGTGGTGCGTCAGCAGCAGGGCCTGGGGGTCGGCGCCCGCGGACCGCGCCGCTTGGACCAGCTCGCACAAGCGCAGCTGGGCCCGGCGGTCCGGCGACGATGGGTCGACCACGACCATCGGATTCCAGCCGACCAGCCAGTGATTGGTGCTCGAGGCGGGCGGCAGCGTCGGGGTTGGCAGGGAAAGCCGCACCAGCCCCGCCGCCTCTTGGTGGGCACCGGCACTGGCCAGGGCCGCCCGCCACTGTCTGTACGTCAGCCGCTGCGCCTTGCCGACCTGATCTGCCATGTTTGCCCCCCAAATGCCACCGCGAGTGGCCGCCAGATCTTGCGCGAACGGGCGGCATTGCGCAGAGTATGCCAGATGATGGCTTCTACCGCGCTCCACCCTCGCGATCCGGCTGATAACCGGTCCTTAATCTTCTGTGCAGCCTTGGCGATGGCCTTGGCTCTGCTGGCGTGCGCGCCCGGCTGCGACGGCAGTCGCCGCGCCACTGGCGCCGGTGGTGGCCTGGACGCCAAGACCTACAACCCGGGGGGCTGGTATGACGACGCCGATGCCGCCGTCGGCGAATTGCCAAGCTGGGATGCGCTGGTCGGCAGTGCCGATGCGGTAGCCATTGGCAGCGACGGCGCCACGGCGCCCCAGCCACGCGCGGTCGCCCTGGCGTGTGGCGGCGCCTCGGCCAAGCCCGACGGCAGCTGCTGCCCGCCCAGCCAAGGCTGGGATCAGCTGGCCAAGGCCTGCCAGAGCTTCTCCCTGCCAGAATGTCCGGACCCGGCCAACTGTGCCCCCAAGTGGTGTGCCGACTGGAGCAACGCTGCCGGCCAGCCGTGCAGTGCCGGTTCCGCCGGCTGCAGCGCCGTGCCCCGCGCTTGCACCGCGGCCGAAGCGCTGTCTGGGGCGATTTGCCCTGCCGGCCAAGTGCCAGAAGGTGCGGCGTGCCGGGCGGCAGGGGCGGCGGTGCATCTGCCCGGCGGTGGGCTGGCCGCAGCGGGACTCCCAGAAGCGCCTTCTCCGGCGCTGGCGCCTCCGGCCTCGCTGCACGTCACCCCGCCGCTGCCCTTGGCGCCACAAGCGGACCTGAAGCTATGCCAAGCCGAAGACCAGGCGCAGCCGGCTTGCGGCGGCTGCCCAGTCGGCCAGGCCAAAAGCGCGGCTGGGGCGTGCATCAAGGAAAGTGACGCCCTGCCACCGTGGTGCCCGCCCGGCTTTGTCGCCTCGACCGATGCCGTGCCGACCTGCGCCCCCGACCCCGCCGACTGCGCCGCAGCGCCCTATGCTGACGTCGCCGACGCTCCTGGCCACTGGTTTGTCGATAGCCAGGCCGGCGCAGAACCCCAGGGCACCCAGGCCGCGCCGTTTGCCACCCTGGCCCAAGCCCTGGCTGCGGCAAAGTCGGCCGGCATGGCCAAGGTGATCATTGCCTTGGCCGCTGGAAGCCACGCGTTGCCTCCAGGCAAGACTGTGGTGCCCGCCGGGGTGACCATCCTCGGCCGCTGCGCCAGCTTGACCAAGCTGGTGGCTGCCGACAACAAGCCAGGGACCACCCTGTCTCTCAGCGGCACCCTAGAAGGTGTCACGCTGGCCG
Source organism: uncultured Myxococcales bacterium (assembly GCA_903919145.1). GTDB lineage: Bacteria > Myxococcota_A > UBA9042 > UBA9042 > UBA9042 > SXRM01. Next base: position 38,527 of record CAIXGW010000157.1, on the reverse strand, counting down.
GCGGCGAGTACCCCGTGACGGCGGGCAGCGGCGCGGCGATCAAGAGAGTCCACCTCCAGGGCGGCAGCGCAGCCTCCCTGCTCTGCAGTGGCTGCACAGCCCAGCAGCTGCTGGTCTCGGCGGCGCAGCGCGGCATCCAGGTCGATCAGGGCAGCATCGGCCTGCTGCAGGTGCGCATCCAAGACGCCGCCGACCGCGCCCTGAGTCTGGCCGGCGCGGCCACCGCCACCCTGACCGACTTGGTGATCACCGGCACCAAGCCCAGCGCCAGCGGCAAAGGCGGCTACGGCATCCTGTTGGCAGAGGCGGCCACCGCCACCGGCCAGGGCATCCGCATCCTCGGCTCCTCTTCTGCCGCGATCGCCGCCTTTGATCCGGGCAGCTCGGTCCTCTTCAGCCGCGCGTGGATTGGCGGTACCAAGGCCTTGACCAGCAGCGGCGAAGGCGGCCAAGGCCTGCTGGCCACCGGTGGCGGTCACATCTCCCTGGACCACGGCCGGATCAGCGGCAACCAAGGCATGGGCGCTTTGAGCTGGGGCGCAGGCTCGGAAGTCCGCCTGCTGAACTGCGTGGTAGAGGGGACGCTGCCCTCTCCGAACCAGACCAACGGCGACGGCCTGCGCGCGCAGCACGGCGGCGCGTTGCACCTCACGGCCTGCCTCGTCGACGGCAATCGCAGCCGCGGTATCTTGGTCTCCGGCAGTGGATCGGCGCTGGAGGGCGAGCGCCTGGTCATTCGCGATACGCTACCCGGCGCCAGTGACCAGAGCCACGGCTACGGGCTGTGGGTCGAAGACGGTGGCACGGCGACGGTCAGCCAGTCTCGGCTGCAAGGCAATCGCAAGACGGGCGCTGGCATCGCAGGCAAGGGCAGCCATGCCACGCTGCAGGGGCTGGACATCCTGGCCACCCTGCCCAGTGCCAAGGACGCGACGGGCGGCTACGGTATACTGGTGGCAGAAGGCGCTTCAGCCCAGCTCGCCGGGGTGCGCCTCTCTGGCAACCACGCCGTAGGGCTGTGGATCTCCGATGGCGCCAGCGCCGTGGCCCTGCAACTGGTGATCGACTACACCGCACCCTTGGCCAATCTGACCTTGGGCCGCGGCATCCAGGTCAGCTCCAAAGGCAAATTGCAGCTGGGCAGTGCGCTGATCTACGGCAACCGCGATGTGGGAGTCCTGGTCGACGGCGCCGGCGCCACGCTGCAGCTAGGCTCGCCAACAACGGGCGGCAACATCATTGCGGCAATGCTGCCCAGAGCCAGCGATGGCGGCGGTGGCCGCGCTATTCAGGTTCAAGGCGGTGCTCAGGCCCAGCTGACCAACGCCCACATCAGCGGCGCGCGCGAGCTGGCCGTGGCCGTCTCTGGAGCCAACAGCCAGCTGGCCCTGACCCAAGTGTGGATCACCGAGACAGGTCCCAGACAGAGCGATCTGCTGATGGGCAGAGGAGTTGCCGCCGAAGCAGGCGCCAAGCTGACCGTCGATGGCTTGACGATCCTGCAAGCCCGCGATGCCGGCCTTAGCGTCTACGCCGCCGAGCTCAGCGGAAGCGACCTGTGGATCGATCAGACGCTGCCCGTGGCTGTGCTGCCCAGCGGCGCCGCCCCGCCCCACGGCCGCGGCTTGGAGATCAGCGCCAAGGCCAAGGTCCAGCTGCAGAGAGTGCGTCTGAGCCGCAACCGCGACGTGGCCCTTTCGGTCGCCCACACCGGCACAGTGGCCGACCTAGCCGACCTGGTGATCGACGGCACCCTGGAGGAACCCGTTACCCTGCAGGGCGGCAGAGCCCTTCAAGTCATCGGCGGGGCCAAGGCCCAGGTCCGCGGCGCGCGCCTGCAAAATAACAAAGATATCGCTATTCTTGTGGCCGGCAGCAGCTCTGCCTTGACGGCGTATGACCTTCGCCTCGACCAGACGGCAGCAGAAGCGAGCCAAGGGGCCCGCGGCTTGGGCTTGGCGGTGGTAGGTGCCAAGGCTCAGCTGACAGGCGCGGCAATTTCTGGGCAGCGCCACCACAGCATCTACAGCGACTACGGGCAGTTGACGCTAGTTGGTGCCGCCGTGACGGCGACTCAGCCACTGAGCGATGGCACGGCGGGCCAAGGTATTCTGGCTGCGGGCGGGTCGCTGGAGCTGTGGGGCTGCCAGATCAAGGGGCACCGCGGGGCGGCAGTGGTGGCCCAAGCGGCTGTGGTTGCCGTCGAGCGCACCGCCCTGATCGGCTCTCAGGCGGCGGCGATTCCGGGCTCTGTCGATCTGGCCGCTGACGGGCTCTTGCTCATCGACTGCCTGGAGGCCACTCTGGCCCATGCCGTGGTCGCCGGCAACAGCCGCGCCGGGGTTGTCCTGCACGGCGGCTCGGCACTGGTAACGGGTATCTATCTGTTTGGCAATGGGTTTGCCTGGTCAGTGCAGGCCGCAGCCCAGCTGGTGAGCAGCGCCGCAGTGGTCCAAGCTAACCTGCAGAACGTGTGGACAGGCCCGGCCCTGACGTGGTTTCATCCACCTGTGGCCGCGCAAGCCCGGCCGGTGCTGGGACCGGTGTCGATAGACGGCGCGCAGGCAGGCGTCTCGCCTTGACAGATAGGGCCCACGCTCCGTACACTTGCGGCCCCGTTGCGGTTGCCCTTTGCCGCCGCAACCTCGCCAGTGGCTAAGGCCGCTAAGCGCAGCCGGGTACTTCCAGGCAACGCCCCAACAGCGCTGCCGGGACCTACACACCGATTTCAGGCCTATTGAAGCCGACCCTTGGAGCGACCCCATGTCCCGCATTTGCACCATCACCGGTAAGCGCCCGCTGGTCGGCAACCGGGTGAGCCACTCGAACGCCAAGACCAAGATGCGCCAGTTGCCCAACCTGCAGTACAAGCGGCTGTGGGTGCCGGAGCTGAGTCAGTTCGTGCGGATTCGCCTGTCGACCCGGGCCTTGCGCAGCATTGCCAAGCTCGGCTTCGTCAACTTCTGCCAGAAGAACGGCATCGACATTGTGACGGTCGACGCGGACACCGCACTGGTCTAGCCGATCGCAGGCACACCTTGCCGCCGACCGGGTGGCAGGGTTTGCTGCACCTTTGGCCTGCACCTTTGGCCTGCACCTTAGATCTGCACCTTAGACTTGCACTGTTCGTTGGCGGCGACCCCGGAGTTCCAGGGTCGCCGCCTTGCTTTTTGGCGATGGCAGCTACAGCGGGGCTACATCTTGCCGCTGATCACGCCATAGGCGATCAACGCCACGGCCATCAGCGTCTCGCCGGCGATGAGCCCAGAGCTGACCACCACCGTGTAGCGCTCGGCAAGGTGTGGCTTGGCCTTCTGAACCGCCCAGGCCAGGCAGGCACCCAAGAACATCGAAAAACTGCTGGTAAAGCCCACGGTCATCGCAATGCCGACGCCGGACACCGAAGGCATCCACCGCCGCACCTTGGCCGGCACCTGCGTCTCCAAGATGGCCAGTGAAGCGCCAATCCCAGCCGCCCACTCAATAGCCAGCAGTTTGTGGTGCTCCATGTTGCCAATGCCCTTGGACAACAACTCTGCCACCTTGGCCCAGACCATCGCCGCGGGGGCGGGCCACTTCTCGCCACCAAGCTCGTTGGGGTCCACCAAGTAGACATAGGCAGCCGAGGCAAAGACTGCTCCGACAAACACGCCAAACACCTGGGCAATCACCTGGTAGCGCGGGCGAGCGCCCACCAGATAGCCTGCCTTCATGTCGGTCAGCAGGTCGCCAGCGTGCGAAGCAGCACCGGCAGTGACGTTGGCCGCCAGCAGGTTGGCGTTGATCTGGCCGCTCATGACCCCGCCAAACACCAGCTGGGTGACCTTGCCCATCGAGCCGACCGGGTTGGTGTCGGTCTCGCCCAAGGAGCGCGCCGCCACAAACGCCAGCACCAAAGACAAGAGGACCGCCAGGATGCCCCACTGCACTGGGATGGCAAACCAGGCAGCCTGCAGGTAGACGCACGCGCCACCGGCCACCAATAGGCCTATGAAGAACCAAGACATCGGAACTTCTACGGCTGCAAGGCGCGGATCAGTGGTGTCTTCCTTGGCGCCGCCCAGGGTCTTCTTGAATCCGGCGATCATCGACGGCGCCTGCATGGCCAGCGCTGTCAGCGAGTGGGTCACCATCAGCGCCACGCCCGGCCACAAGGTCCAAGCGTTGATAGGGCCATAGGTCAGGTGGTCGTGGTCGCAGACAGCGCCCGGCTTGAGCTTGCCGCAGTCAATAAAGCCTTGATCAAACAGCCAGTCGGCCAAGAACCACCGCGACAGCAAGCCCGCCAAGAACATCCAGAAGGTCACGCGCACGCCCATCAAGGCGCCGGCGCCAATCATGACCAGAGACGGCTCAAAGGCCACAGTGCGCAGGGCAAGCGGCTGACCGAACAGGGGCAGCTTGTCGGGTAGCCACTTCAGGCCCTCTCTGATGAAGGCCAGCACGCCGCCCAAAGCGCCGCCAATCGCCAGCGCCGTGCCCTTGACCGTGCCTTCGCTGCCTTCAGCGTGCAGGCTGCGCAGGGTCTCTGCGGCCGCAATGCCTGACGGGAAACGCAAGCGCTCTTGATTGATAAGTTTTCTCTTGACTGGAATCGCCGCGACGATGCCCAGCAAGGAGATGGCGCTGACCCAAACCATCATCTGACCCAGCGACAGCTGAAACTTGCTAACCATGAACAGGGCCGGAATCGCCGACACCAGGCCCGCAGAGGACATGTAGCCCGCCGCGGAAGCCGCCGTCTGCATGGTGTTGTTTTCCAGCAGGGTAAAGTGGCGCTCAGGGGTGGTGCCAAAAACGCGCTCTACTAGCGTAAACAAGGTAAAGGCCAGCACGGCTGCTGTGATGGCCACGCCCAAGCCCCAACCGATCTTCAATCCTACGTAAAGATTAGAGATGGACATCACACCGCCCAGCAGGCAGCCGGTCAGCACCGCGCGAAAAGTCAGCTGGCGCTGGCGATTGCCCTGGTAGACGTGGTCGAGCCACCAGCGGTCGTGGTGCTCTACCGGGGCATCGTCCGCCGGCGGGGGCGGCACCACGCTGGCATCCAGAGGGGCACCGGCCACATCTTCAGGCCTGAGATCATGCGGTTGCTTGGAATCGGTTGCAGCGGAAGGGGCCATGTTCACCTCGGTTTCGCCGTTTGTAGCATGGCCGACAGCAGATCGCACGAGAACTGGCGCTTTCGCCGCGGGGGTGGGATGACACGCTAAGGCGGCGGGGTTATCTTGTGGTGCTTTTGCGGCAGCACTGCCGAGGGGATTCTTTATGGCCAGAGCCAAATCCGTCAAGCCCGTTGCCCAAGCCCTGGGCGCTGCCGCGCCGCTGCTGGCCGGCCAGGAACCGGAACCGGCTGACCGCTATATCCAATGGCTGCGCCGCTCCCCCACGCCTCACCACGCGGTGGTCGCCGTAACAGAGCGCTTGGCCGAAAATGGCTTTGAGGCTTGGGACTACGGCGCAAGACTGCCCGTGGTGCCTGGAGAGCGCCGCTACGTAGTCCACCCAGACGGCAAAAGCGTGATTGCCGTAGTGGTCGGCGAGCGGTCGCCCGTCCGCGCCGGCTACGCCCTGGTGGGCGCCCACACCGACAGCCCAGACCTGCGCCTGCGCCTCAATCCCTTGTCTCAATCAGCAGGTGTGACGCAGCTGACCACGCAGTTCCACGGCGGCTTGATCCGCCGGGCCTGGCTCGACCGGCCGCTGGCGCTGGCCGGAGCGGTCTACCACGCCCTGCGAGACAAGCACGGCCGACCGCGGCTGCACGAGATCACCGGCCTACCGGTCATGGTCAAGCGCTTGGTCCATCTGGACGAGCCGGTGGGGCTGATCCCGGACTTGGCGATCCACCTGGACCGCGAGAAGAATGACAAGGGCGCCATCAACCCGCAGACCATGCTCAACGCCATTGTGGCCAGTGGAGACGGCGACGCCAACGCCGTGCTGGCCCGCCTGGCCCAGCGCGCCGGGGTCGATTTTGCCGAGCTGGACGGCTTTGACCTGCATTTTGTCAGTGCCCAGGCGCCGCAGCGGGTGGGCCTGGATCGCTCTTTGGTGGTCGGCGCCCGCCACGACGACTTGGCCATGGTCTGGTGCGCGCTGGAGGGCTTGGTGGCCTCTCTGCACGGCCGCAGCAACACGGTGCGGACCCGCGTGGCCGCGTTCTTTGACGCCGAGGAGACCGGCTCTCTGACTTCTTCGGGCGCGGCCTCCAGCTTCCTGCGAGACGTGCTGCTGCGCATCGCCCGCCAGCACCCCGACACTGACAGCCGCGACGACGCCGAGCAAGCCTTTGCCCACAGCTTCTGCATCAGCGCCGACATGGCCCACGCCGTTCACCCCAACTACGCAGACATGCACGACAAGAACCACGCGCCGCGCATCAACCAGGGGCCGGTGCTCAAGGCCAATGCCAGCGACCGCTACGCCACCACCGGCGAAACGGGCGCAGTTTTTGCCGCGCTGTGCGAAGCTGCCGAAGTGCGCCTGCAGGACTACGTGGTCAAGCAGGACATGGCGTGCGGCACTACCATCGGCCCCATCACCTCGGCCCAGCTGGCCACGCGGGTGGTCGACGTCGGTTTGCCCATGTGGGCCATGCACTCTGCGGCGGAGACTTGCGGTGCAAGCGACCTGGCTGACATGGTGGAAGTGATGCGCGTTTTCTATGCTGGGCGAGCCTAGCGCCAGTCCGCGCAGCGCCTGACTGATCCCTGCTCTTACCGTCCGTTGCACCTGGAGTTCTATGCTGGCCTCGATCCATTGGGACATGAATCCGATTCTGCTCGACCTTGGGCCGCTGCAGATTCGCTATTACGGCGTGCTGTTCGCCGCGACCATCTACACCGGCTTTGCCATCTGGCGGCGGCAGGCGCTCAAGAACGGAGAATCCGTAGACTTTGCCGAGCAGTTCCTGTGGTGGGGTGTCATCGCCGTGGTCGGTGGCGCCCGGCTGGGCCACGTGTTCTTCTACGAATACAAGACCTACCTGGCCAACCCCGTGGAAATCATCAAATTCTGGAAAGGCGGCTTGGCCTCGCACGGCGCCACTGTGGGCCTGATCTTGGCCCTTTGGCTGTTCGCCCGAAAATACGGCAAGACCTGGGCCAGAGTCGGCGACTACCTGGCCCCCGCCATTGCCATCGCCGCGGGCGGGGTGCGGCTGGGCAACTTCTTCAACTCAGAGATCGTCGGCCGCGTGACCGACGTGCCGTGGGGCGTTGAGTTTGTGCGCTACTGCAGGATGGAGCGCTTGGCCGAGTGCGCCCCTCGCCACCCAAGCCAGTTCTATGAGTTCCTGATGGGCCTGACCACCTACGCTTTGCTGACCTTCTTGGAAAAGAAGGACGTGCGGCGGGCCGGCTCTGGCTTCTTTGCCGGGGTGTTCCTGATAGCCTACTTTGGCCAGCGGTTCTTCCTAGAGAACTTCAAAGAGTTCCAAGACGAGCAGCTGCGCACAGAGGGATTTCTGGGCACGCTAGAGCAGGCCATGGGCCTGACCTTTACCACCGGCCAATACCTGAGCTTGCCGCTGGTGCTCTTTGGCGTAGTGCTGGTTTACCGCGCGCTGAAGCAACCCAAAGAGGCGTTTTCGATCCCCACGCCCACGGCGGATCCGCTCAAGGCCCCGAGCAAGGCCTGAACGCAGCGAGGTTTCCTGTGCCCGATTGGCAGCCGTTGGCCGAGGTAAATCGCCACACATTGGCCCAGATTCGCGTTCTTCTGACGGACATCGACGGCACGATGACCAGCCGCGGCCGCATCCCGGCCGACGTGGTCGAGTGGCTGCCCCGCCTGCGCGACGCCGGCATCGAAGTCCTGCCGTGCACCGGGCGGTCCGCTGGTGAGCTGCTGGGGCTGGTGCGCTATCTGCCAGGAATTGCTCGAGGTATCGCGGAGAATGGCGGCATCCTGGTTGTGCCAGATGAGCCCCTGACGCCGCTGCGCGCGCCGATTGATCCGGGCCAGCTGGCGGCGGCTGCGCAGGTGCTGGGCAGGCACGCCGGCCCCTGGCAGCTGGCACCTTGCTCTTTTGCGCGCCTGACCGATCAGGCCTGGGAGCGCGCCGGCCGCACAGAGGGCCAGCTGCAACACCTTAGGACGGAAGCGGAAGCCTTGGGCCTGCAGCTCACCTGGTCCAGTGTGCACATTCACCTGACGGTCACCGCGCCAGACAAGGGCGCAGGCGCCCTGCAGGTATTGCTTGGTGAGGGTGTTGACCCCAACCAAGTCGCTGCAGTGGGCGACGCAGCCAACGACGAGGGGCTATGGGTAGCCGGTCGCTTTGGCCTGCAGGTGGGCACCGCCGACGCAGAAAAGGTGTGGCCATTGCTGCGCCACAGGCCCAGCGTACGGGTAGGTCCGTCCGCCCAAGGCTGGCGCGAGCTGGCCCAAGCGTTGGTCGATGCCCGCTCGTGAGCCCGCATCCTTCAGGTGCGGCCGCTCATCTTGTTATGGGAAGGGCCGCTTGAAGGCCCAAGGAGGCAGGCCCATGGGGCAGCGCACTGCGCCAAACGGCAGCCGGACCACCAAGCGCATCGCGGCTGTCGCGTTGGCCTGGGCTGGGCTAGGCTGCGGCGAAGACGCGGATCTGGGAGGCCCGGCTCCCACGCCATTTTGGCTAGACGGCGGCGACACTTCCGGCGGCAATTCCGATAGCGCGGCCGGCGACAGTGGCGGCCCAGGCAGCGATGGCGGCCGCTGGTCAGACGGCGGCGCCGGCAGCTCCGATGCGGCGACGTCAGACGCCAGCACCGGTGACACCGCGGTCGCCGATGCCGACGGGTTCTCCGCCGACGCTGACTCGACGGCGGCAAGCGATGTCGCAGCCGATGCCGCAACGGATGCTTCGGGCGGTGACACGGCCCAGGGACCGGAAGAACAGTACTTTGTCAGCTGGTTAGAGACTGCCCAGCAGCTGCAGGACCCCTCGCCCTTTGGCGACAGCTGGGCCGAGCAGCGCACCCACACCCTGGGGCTGGTCAAGGTCCTGTGGAACGGCAACAGCGGCAGCCGCTGGCACCAGCCGTGCGCCATGCAGACGACCGCCAATTTCAGCACCAAGACGCTATACAGCGCGGCCTTTCTGTCTTCAATTCCGGTGCAGGAGAGCGCTATGGCCCGCCAGGGTGCTCAGTGGACTCAAGCTGAGGAACTCCAGGTCATTGGCCTCAAAAGCGGCTACACCGGCTCGATGCCCGCCTTGGGAGAAAAGGGCCACGCCGCGGTCATCGACAGCGACAAAGACGGTCAGCCCGGAGCGACCATCCACATCGACAACTCTTTGCTGGGCAAGCAGAACATCCAGGTGGCTCAGCGCAGCAAGACCAACTGGACTGGCGCAGTTCAGGCCGATGGCACGGTTGCGGCCGAACCCATCGTGCAGACCGAACAGGTGGTCATCGCCGCCAGCCTGAGCCTGCTGGTGACCAAGAACAACGTCAAGCCGCTGCAGGGCAAACCCGCCGAGACCCTGCTGTGGCGGCCCCTTGCCGAGCCCATTGACTGCAAGGCCCTGCTAGCCGAACCGAAGAAGTATGCCGGACGCGCTTGGCCCCCCTAGGATCCATGGGGTTCTTGGCCGCCAGCCCCCTACAGCCCACGACATGCAGAGCTAGCCGCAGCCACCAGCAGCCCGTTGACGCCGCGGGTGGACGAACCTACGGGGCTGAGCCATCATCCTGCCGCTGTCGGCGCTACCGACGCCGCCGGAGCTTGACATGGCCCTGCCCTTTGGATGGAAGCTGCCCGCCCTATCTCCCAGTAGCGTGGCCACCGCCAAGGCCGCGGTAACGGCGCTGGCGCTGGAGTCGCTGCCGGCCGCGGCCGAGAAGTTGGCTCAAGCCCAGCTAATTTTGGGCGAGCTCCGGGGTCTGCCGCAAAAGCCCATGCGCGATTGGACCCAGTCGATGGGGCCAGCGGGTACCGCACGGCTGCTGCGCGCCCTCAACGTGTGGCCGCCGTTTGTGGGGGCTGGCATCCGCGTGAGCGAGGTTGCGGACGATCTGTCGCGGCTGCGGGTGCAGATGGGCCTGTATCCCTGGAACCGCAACTGGGTCGGCTCGCAGTACGGCGGGTCGCTGTATTCGATGGTCGATCCCTTTGCAATGATCCTGCTGATGACCCGGCTTGGCCCTGGCTACGTGGTGTGGGACAAAGCTGCGTCAATCCAGTACCGCAAGCCTGGACGCGGCGCCGTGAGCGCCGACATTGAGCTCAGCGAAGCCCAGGTGGAAGCAGTGCGCCGTGAAGTTGCCGAGTTTGGCAAGGCCGAGCCGACATTTGACGCGGTGATCCTAGGCGACAAGGGCGAGGTGGTGGCCATCGTCCACCGGCGCCTGTCGGTCCGGCTCAAGGGAGCGGGACGGCGCCGCGGCGGTTCAAGGTAGCGGTTCCTCTGGGAATTCAGGCGGCTCACCTCCGGCCTTGGGACCGCGCCGCCGCTGCAGGGAGCGCAGCACAAAGGCAATCGCCTGTACCGCGGCTGGCGTCACTCCGGGAATTCGCGCCGCCTGCCCCAGGGTTTCTGGGCGCACTTGCTGCAGTTTTTCCGTGGCCTCGGCCGATAGGCCGCCCACCTGGCGGTAGTCGAGGTCGGTCGGAATCAACCACTGGTCGTGGCGGTTGGTGCGCTCCAGCCGCCGCGCTTCGCGTTCAATATAGCCAGCATAGCGGGCTTCGGTCAGCAGTTCTGCCACATCCTGGTCGCTGAGCGTGCAGTCTGGCCCGCTGCGCAGATCGGCCGGCAGCCACGGATCCAAGTGGTGCCACTCCGCACCGGATCGGCAGGCGATCTGCTTGAGAGTCGCCGTCGTCACCAGCGTACCTGCACCAATCGCCTCAACAAAGGGCATTTCTTCGCGCGTCGGCCGGACAATCCTCTGCGCCAAGACCTGCCGGGTCCGCTCCAGCCGGGCGATTCGCCCCTGAACGGCGTGCCAGTGTGCGTCACCCACCAGGCCCAGCTGTCGGCCCAGGGGCGTCAAGCGCAAGTCGGCATTGCTGCAGCGCAACTCAAGGCGATGCTCTGCCCTGGAGGTAAACATCCGGTAGGGCTCGGCATTGCCTTGGGTCACCAGATCGTCGACCAGCACACCCAAATAGGCCTGGTCGCGGCCAAAAATCACCGGGGGCTTGCCCAGCAGCCGCGCCGCCGCGTTGATGCCCGCCAGCAGCCCTTGGGCCGCTGCTTCCTCATAGCCTGAGGTGCCATTGACCTGCCCGGCCAGGTACAGCCCTGGCAGCTGCGGCAGCATCAGATCGCGGCCCAGCTGGCGCGCATCGATCGCGTCATACTCCACCGCATAGCCAAAGCGCACGATCTCCGCGCCCTCTAGGCCTGCGATGCTTCTGACCATGTCGATCTGCACATCGGCGGGCAGCGAGGTCGACAGGCCGCTGACATAGACCTCTTGGGTTTGCCAGCCCTCTCGCTCCAAGAACAGGTAGTGGCGGTCGTGGTGGGCAAACCGCACCACTTTGTCTTCAATCGACGGGCAATAGCGCGGGCCGCGGCCCTCTATGACGCCGGTGAACATCGGCGAGCGGCCCAGGTTGTCGCGGATCAGCTGGTGGGTGCGCTCGGTGGTATAGGCGATGTGACACGGCATCTGCCGCTGAGCGATCCCCTTGGAGCGCAAAGACATCTGCGGCGGCGGCTCCAGGCCCGGGTCCGCCTCCAGCCGGCTGTAGTCAATGGTGCGACCGTCAAGCCGCGGGCAGGTGCCGGTCTTGTGGCGCAGCGTCACCACGCCAAGTTCGCGCATCTGCGCGCCCAAGCCGTGCGAAGGAGCATCACCGGCGCGGCCGCCGGCCTGGGCCTGGAGGCCGGTGTGCAGCACTGCGTCTAGAAAGGTGCCCGCCGTCAGGATGACCACCTCAGCGGTGTAGGCCAAGCCGTTCTTGGTCGCTACGCCAGTCAGCTGGCCGCCGTCGACCAGCAGGCGCGCCACATCGGCTTGCTTGACGTGCAACTGCGGCTGCGCCTCCACGGTCTGGCGCATGGCGGTGGCGTAGGCCAGCTTGTCGCACTGGGCCCGCAGCGCCCGCACGGCCGCACCGCGCGAGTCGTTCAGCCACTTGGACTGCACGCTGGATGCGTCGGCTGCTACAGCCATCTCGCCGCCCAGAGCATCGATCTCAGCCACCAGGTGCGACTTGCCCACGCCGCCAATCGATGGATTGCAGGACATCCAGCCAATGCGGTCGACATTTTGAGTCAGCAGCAGGGTCTCCAGCCCGCTGCGGGCGCAGGCCAAAGCCGCCTCGCAGCCAGCGTGGCCGCCGCCGACGACGATGACCCGCCAAGGCCCGTTGTAGACGTGGGCAGCCGACATGCGCTTAGGGCTCGTGTAGAGATGAGTTGCCAACACCACTCGCGGAGCAGTGCGACCAACCCAAAAGGCGGCGAGCACTTGCGACCCATCCAGCAGGCAAAGGAAACCGAGGAAAATCGGCTAGATTTTGCACGGTCCCTTACCTATTGCTCAGCATGGGGAACGTCAGACGGCTTGCCACCGCGCCGGTCCTTGGCCGATCCGCCGGTGGGCGCAGAAGTCGCTGGCCCCTCTGGCTTGTCCGTCGCTTCCGGCTTGGCCGGGCCTGTCGGGGCAGCCGGCTCTGGCTCGGCCGGAGCGGCTCCTTCAGCCGGCTTGCTGGCATCCGCGGCGGGCTTGCCGGCAGCGCCAACGCCCTCTTTGCAACGGGCAGCCGAGCTGGCCAGCAATTCACGCGCGGCCTTGGCTGCCGGAACCTTGGGCAAGTCTGACAGCACGTACTTCAAGACCTTTTGCGCGTTGGCGCAGCGACCTTGGATCTCTAGAATCTTGGCGATCTCCAGCAAGGCTTGGCCGACGACCGGGACGGGCTTGCCAGCCAAGCTGTCGTGAACGGCTTGCAGAATCCGCGTAGCGTCGGCGTACCGTTGTTCCTGAAGGGCAATTCGCGCCTGAACAATGCCGCACTGCCCCGCCGCCTCGGTGTTGGCAAAGCGCTTCTGGCACTCGCTGGCCACCGCCGCGGCCGTGCGCACATCCCCAGCAGCGAGCTTGGCATCTGCCAGCTTGGCAAACCCATCGGCATCGACGGGCAGGTCCGCCGGCAGCGCCAAGATCGCAATGCCGGCGCGGTCGCGCAGATCGGCGATCAGCTGATCCAGCCGGCGCCGCACGTCGCTCACCAGCACCGCCGCGCCGCCGCCAGTCTTTTCTACTGTGTCCAGCCGGTGGATCACGACTTCAAGCTCGCCGCGCAGCTTGGCTACCTTGGTCTCAAAGTCACCTAGCTTGGCCCCGGATCGCGCCAGCGACTCGCGCAGCTGGGCGTTGGACTCTTCTACTTGGGTGGCCAAGGTCTGCAGGCGCTTGGTCTCGCGGTCGGCGTTGACCAGGTAGCCGGCGTGGGCCTTCTCTACCTTGACCAGTCGGTCTTCTAGATCAACGACCTGCGCGCGGGTTGCCAAGCAGCCGGTCATCAAGCCAAGGGCAGGCAACAGCAGCAGTTGCAGGGGCAGCTGGTGGCCACGAAGACCTGATGTACGCATCGGCGCGCCTTCCTGTGATCGGCTCACTTCTCAGAGACCTTGAACTCGGCGCGGCGGTTCTTGCCCCAGCAGTCTTCGTTGTCCTCAGAGCAGGCCGGCTTGGTCTTGCCGTAGGACATGGTCTTGACCTTGACCTTGGCCAGGGACGACTGCAGGTAGTCCTTGACCACCTTGGCGCGCTTGGTGCCAAGCTCCATGTTGTAAGCGTCAGTGCCGCGCTCGTCGCAGTGGCCTTCTACGGTGATGCTGGAGACCGGCTTCTCTTTGAAGCACTTGAGGTTGGCTGACAGGCCGTTCTGGGCCGCGTCGGTCAGCGCGTACTCATTGAAGCTAAAGAAGATGGGCGCAAAGCCGCACTGGCCGGCGGCGTCCAAGCACTTGCCGTCTTTGCACTTCAGGCCAGAGCCGCACTCGCCGTCGCTCTTGCAGCCTGAGCCATCGCCTACTGCCGCCGCAGGGGCCTGGCAAGCGCCAGCGGCGCACTTCTGACCCGCGGGGCAGTCGGTGTCGGCCGCGCACTGGGCAACGCACTTGTTGGCAGCCGTGTCGCATTTCTTGCCGGCGCCGCAGTCCAGGTTGGAGCTGCAGCAATCGGCTTTGCGGCCGCAGGCGCCGGTCTGGCAGGTGACGCATTTGTCGGTGTCGGCGCCGGGGCAGTGGTTGTCCGTCCGGCACTGGGCACACTTGTTGTCCAGGCAGAATTCACCTTTGGATTTGCACCCTTCGTCTCCGCTGCAGTTGGGGTAGGAAGGCCCGCAGCCGCTGGTCAGAGCCACCAACAAACCAAAGGCGGCCATGGCTGCCATGGACCACCCAGCACGCTTGGTGACCGCGGAGCTGCGGCTGAGAGGTGCCAACTGGGCAAGGACGCTGTGCAAAATGGTCATCATGATCAGCCTCCGGCGCAGCATCGGCGCTCGGCTTGGGACGGATTCTTGTCTGGGGGCAGCGAATCCATGAACTTTGCGCCAGCAGCGCCGGCTACGCTCCTCCAGCAAGGCTGGACGAGGGCCGGCGCCACTGGCGCAAGATGTAAGCCGCCCAGCCTCGCTCGCCGGTCGATGGACTGCACCAACCTGAAACAAGGCTTGGACTCCACACTTGCAGCCCTTGGCTCGGGTCAGAACCCGACCTGTGCCAATGGACTGGCGCTAACTACTTGCAGCGATTGCCGCGACAGCGCAGGGCGGGGTTGCCGCAGTCATCGTCTTTGTTGCAGCACTCTGGGCCAAACACGTTCTGGCAGCTACCGGAAACGCACTTGCCGCAGGGGCCCGCCCCGGCGCACTGGTCGTCGCTGGTGCAGCCGGCCGTCGGAGCCGGAGTCTCTTTGGCGGGAGCGGAAGAGCACCCCGAAACGAAAGCAGCAACTACAAGCGCCATACCAGCCAACATGTTCAACTTCATACGCAACCTCCAGGACAACCAGTTCGGATTTTCGGCAGGCCAATGCCAACGTGGGCCCAACCGCGAGTAGCGTTGTACCTTTCCTGAGAAGCTATTGTCAACGCGAGCGCAACAACGACGCGGTTCCAGGAGCTTGCCGGCATTCTGGACCCGGCTCGCCTGGGCGGCGTCTGTAGCCAGTGCTTGACGATACCTTGGCGGCGCCGTAGGTTCTGCAACTACGACCGTGCCGCTGCCCGCACGCCGCACCGAGGTTACCGTGTTCGATCACATCGTGTTGCTGACGGATCTCACCGAGGTCACCCGCCTGGCCTTCAAGCCGTTGGCGGTCACTGCGCAAACGCTGGGCTCCAGAGTCACCATTTTTCACGCTTTTCGCGGCTCCAGCGAGCTGTTCTACCTGGACGGCGAAGCGGCGCGGATGCGGCAAGTGATCGACGACGCCGATCGGGCGCGCGCCATGCCCACGCTACTGCAGTACCAACGCGAGCTTGCCGCCCTGGGGGTACACGCCGAGATCGACGCCCGCGTAGGCTCGACTTTTGAGCTTGCCGTCGACGTTCTGGCGGAGCTGCAGGCCGATCTGGCCGTGGTGGCCACCGAAGGGCAGCACGAGTTTACTGGCCGCGTGCTGGGGTCGCCCACGGCTCGGCTGATCCGCGATGCGCAGGTGCCGGTCATGTCCGTCAACGAGCGGTTCGCCTCGCGAATGGAGAGCTGGCGCGGCTTTGAGCGCATTGTCCATCCCATTGATTTTTCAGATGAGTGGCAGGGTTTGCTGCTGGCCGCAGAGGAATTTGCCTCAGAAGTCGGTGGCAAGCTGGAGGTAGTAGACGTGGTCCAGCCGGCGCAGGCTCAGACGCTGGCCACGCCGGAAGGCGAGATCCTGCTGCCCAAGGACATGCAGTACCAGATCCGCTCGCGGCTGCAGGCCCGCTTGTCCAACGCTGCCCACCAGATCACCCGGGTGCCGGCCTTCTGGCAGCTGCTAGAGGACAACAAGCCCGGCTCGGCCGTGATGAGCTACGTCGACCGGGTTGGCGCCGACGCGATTGTGGTCCCGGCGATCGGCCGCGACCAGGTGCGCAACACCGTGCTGGGGTCGATGGCCGAGCACGTGATCAAGCACGCCCGCTGCCCGGTGTTGACGACCAGGCCTGACTGGACCTCGCGCAAGCGCTGAAGAATCCGTCCATCTTGGAGCCAGCGTGGCCCTAGCCAAAAGACTGCCCGACCTGTTTGACCAGACCCCGCGAGCGCCCCTGGCCGAGCGAATGCGCCCGCGCACCCTAGACGAGGTGGTGGGCCAGCAGCTGTGGCTCGGCCCAGAAGGCTTTGTGCGCAAGGCGCTGCAGTCCGATCGGCTGCCGTCTCTGTTGCTGTGGGGGCCGCCGGGCGTCGGCAAAACCACCCTGGCGCGGGTGGTGGCGCGCCACAGCCAGGCTCGCTTTGCGGCCCTGTCGGCCGTACTGGATGGCGTGCAGCAGCTGCGCGAGCTGGTGGCAGAAGCCCAGGCAGCCGGGCGGCGCGGAGAGAAAACCGTTTGTTTTGTCGATGAAATCCATCGCTGGGGCCGGCCACAGCAAGACGCGCTGCTGCCCCATGTCGAGTCCGGGACGCTGAGCCTGATTGGCGCTACCACAGAGAATCCAGGGCATTCGCTGACGGCGGCCCTGCTGAGCCGCTGCGTGTTGGTCGTGTTGGAGCCGCTGGGTCCCGCCGAGATTGAGCTGGTGCTCGAGCGGACGCTGGCCGATCCGCGCGGCTACGGTGGCACCGGGCTGCAGGTGGACCCTGAGGCACTGCAGCACCTGGTCGCCCAGGCCGATGGCGACGCCCGGCGAGCCCTGACGCTACTGGAGGCCGCCGCCGAGCCGCTTCTGGAGCAATGCAAGCAGGATCATACGCTTGCCCCGATGATCGACCTGCAGCTGCTCCACCGGGCGCCCCTGCGCAAAGGCCCCCGCTACGACCGCCAGGGCGACGAGCACTACCAGGTGGTCTCAGCCTTTATCAAGTCGCTGCGCGGCTCCGACCCAGACGCTGCCCTGTATTGGCTGGCGCGGATGCTGGAAGCCGGAGAGGACCCGCGCTTTATCTGCAGGCGGCTGGTGATCTTTGCCTCGGAAGACGTGTCCAACGCCGATCCCCAGGCCCTTCAGGTGGCCATTGCAGCGTCACAGGCCCACGAGCTGTGCGGACTGCCGGAGTCACGGCTGGCGCTGGCCCAGGCCACGACCTATTTGGCATGCGCCGCCAAGTCCAAGGCGAGCTACCTGGGGCTGGGGCTGGCGCAGCAGGCGGTAGAGCGATGGGGGACTCTGCCGGTGCCAGATCACCTGCGCAATCCCTCCAGCTCGGTGGACAAGGCGCTGGGCTGGGGCCAAGGCTACCGCGACCCGCACGCCGACGGCGGCTTCAACGATCAGGGCTATCTGCCTGAGGCGCTGCGCCACGCCGAATTCTATGCGCCGACCCGCAACGGCCACGAGGCGCGCATTGCCGAGCGCTTGGCCCTGTGGCGGCAGTTGCGCCGCGGCAGCTCAGGGCAGGAACCGTAGCGCCGCCGGCGGACCGCAAGAAGTTGAGGGTGCAGCCTTGATTCTCCGAGGTCATGCTCCTACCCTGTAGCGCTTGTGCCGGACCGGGGCCTTTGGCGCCGCTTCCTTATCCCAGGCTGAGCTGCCGAGGGTTGAGACCCGCAAACCAGCGTTCAGACCACCATGCCAGGATAGGCCGGACCAGCAAGCCAGCTTGGCGGCTGACAGAGTCGGAGAGACAGTCCTTTCCGCACTGCCAGCCAGTCCCTCAGGTGCACCGTCACCCAGGAGTCCCTCCACGATGCCAATCGCGCCCTTTGCCCCAGCTGGCCGCCCGCGCGGCGGACGATACACCTCGCGTTGGATGACCATGGCCATTGCGGTCGCCGTGGCCGCGTCTGCCACCAGCGCCTGCAAGCGCACCAGCTCTGAGAAGATCACCGCCGCAGCTGCGCTTTTTGACGCCCCGGAGCGCGGAGCTGTGGCGCCCAAGGTCGATATTCTGGCTTTCATCGACTTTGAGTGCCCCTACACCCGCGGCCACGCCAAAGCGCTGCTCGAGCTGGCAGACAAGCACAAAGACACCGTGCGGCTGCGCTTCCTGAACCTGCCAATGGCCGTGCACCCCGGCGCCTTGCTGGCGGCTCGCGGCGCCGTGGCTGCGCACAAGCAGAAGGCATTCTTCAAGTTCTATGAGAGCATGATGGAGGCCAAGAACGTCGGCCGCGAGTCGATGCTGGCGTGGGCAGCGGGCGCAGGCATCGACGCCAAGAAATTTGCCGCCGACCTCGACAGCCCAGAGTCCGCCAAGGTGGTCGCCCGCGACCTAAGCTTGGCCAAGACCTTTGGGGCCACCGGTACTCCGTCGTTTCTGATCAACGGCGCCCTGCTGCTGGGTGTGCAGCCGCCCGAATTCTGGGACAAGAAGATCGCCGAAGAAAAATCGCGCTCTGACGCACTGCTGGCCGCCGGCACGCCCTCAGTATCGCTGATGAAGGCTGTGGTTGGCGCGGCCAACCCCAAGAGCGCTCCGGATTACATCAAGTACGTGCTGGAAGGCCAGACCCCGCCCGAAGTGCCGCTGCCCACGCCGGCGACCCGCACTTCTGGGGTCGAGTCCGCCGAGATCAACCCCGCCGGCGGCGGCGCCGCAGCCGTACAGCTGGGTGGCCAGCCGACCACCGCCGTGGCGACCGACGTCGATGCCATCTGGCGCGTGCAAATCCGCCAAGACGACCCGCGGCTGGGGCCCGACACGGCGCTGGTCACCGTGGTGATGTTTGAAGACATGGAGTGCCCCTACTGCGCCAAGATGCAGCCGGTGATGCGCAAATTGGTTGACGACTACCAGGGCAAGCTCCGGCTGGTGTTCAAGCACAACCCGGGAGCCACCCACGCCAACGCCATTGGCGCAGCCGAAGCGCTAGAGGCCGCACGTACCCAGGGCAAGTTCTGGGAGATGCACGATTTCGTGCTGAAGAACCAGCACAATCTCGGCGCTGTTGGCCTGGCCAGCGCGGCCACCACCATCGGCCTGGACAAAGCGCAGTTTGCTACCGCCCTGGCGGCTCACGGCGCCAAGCCGCGCATCGAGGCAGACGCTGAGCAGGCCCTGGCCCTGTCTGCCCGCGGCACGCCGATCTTGTTCATCAACGGCAAGAAGCTGACGGGTGCGCGCGAAGAGGGCTTGCTCAAGAAGCTGATTGACGCCGAAGTTCTGGCGGCCCAGGAACTGGTTCGCAGCGGCGTAGCGCCAGACAAAGTCTTTGAGACGATCACCGCCAAAGGCCTGCTGCTGGAGTCGCTGGCGCCAGAAGCCAAGAAGATCGAGCTGCCGGCGACTGCCCCCAGCCGCGGTGGAGCTGGCGCGTCGATTGAGATCGTGACCTTCCAGGACTTTCAGTGCCCCTTCTCCGCCCGGCTCGACCCGCACTTGCGCGAGCTGGAGCAAGAGATGCCGGGCCGCCTCAAGATCGTCTGGGTCGACTTCCCGCTAGACAAGATCCACCCGCTGGCCAAGAAGTTTGCCGAAGCCGGCCAGGAAGCCCAGGTGCAGGGCAAGTTCTGGGAGTTCCACAAGGCCGTCATGGCCAACAACGACAAGCTGGAAGAAGGCACCCTGATGGAGCGGGCCAAGCAGGCTGGCATGGACCTCAAGAAGCTCAAGGCCGCCCTGGAAGACGGCCGCCATGCCGCCACCGTGGACATCCACGGCAAGCTCGGCGGAGAGCTGGGCGTGCGCGGCACCCCAACCGTGTTCATCAATGGCCACCTGTTCATGCCCCAGACCGGCTTCTCTGCCAACACCTTCCGGGTGGCAATCAAGCGGCTGCTCGGCGGTGGCTAGGCGCTTGGCGGGACAGTACCCGCCTGGCTCCTCATCAGTTTGCATTTCTTCAGTCGGGCAACAACGATTGGCTGTGAATACCAATCTTTCGCCTGACCGGGCGCTTACAAGACGAGCGCGCTAGGAGCCTGGCGGTGGTCCCTGGTCGGTCCAATAGTTTGAATGCATTAGCCGCGGGCTGCAGCCTTCGCCCGACAGGCTTCTAGGCCGTCGTGATAGACTTGCGCCGCTGGTCGGCCGCGGTACTGGTGGCCACCGCCGCATGGACGGCCGGCGCAGCGTGGGCGGCGCAACCAACGCCAGCCTTGCCTACTGGCCAAGCGTCAGGCCCTGCGCTCCGCACCAGCGCTACAGTCCGCCTGATCCTAGACTTGGAATGCCCACACAGCCGCCGCGCCTGGCCTGTCTATCGCGCTTGGACAGAAGCTGCCGGCGCCCCATTGGTCTTGCATCACCTGCCTCTGTCACGCCATCCCCAGGCCGCCTTGGCGGGTCAGGCGGCGTTGGCAGCCCGACTACAGGGCGCTGAGCTGCGCTACGTCGATGCCGTGCTGCTGCAAGCCCAGCTCGACGAGCCCGGGCTGCTGGCCGCCGCGGTCACTGCCGGCCTTGACCTACCGGCGTTTGAGCGCGATCTGCGCGCCCAGACCACGGCGGCCGGCCTGCAGCGCGAGAAGCAGGCTGCGCTGGCCTTTGGCGTGCAAGCGACCCCTTCTGCGCTGATCGCTGGACGTGGCCTTGGCGGCGTGCCTTCCGTGCCTGTCTTGCAGCAGCATCTGGCAGTGGCGGCTCGGCGGATGGGCCAGCTGGCCGCCCAGCTGCCCGAGCCCGCCGACCTGGAGCGCGCCGCCGTGGCGCTGGGACAGCCCGAATTCCTGGCGGCAATGGATGCCCTGCGCTTGGCCCGGTTTGGCCCGGCCCCGGCCCCCGCGGCGACCCAGGGGTGGCTGGGCCAGCGCTACCGGGTCGAGCTGCTTCCCGGCGATCTGGCGCTCGGGCCTGCCGATGCAGCCGTGACGGCGGTGGTCTATGTCGATGGCCAGCGGCCATGGACGGTTGCCCAGCTAGGCCAGCTGCGCCAATGGCAAGCCGACAGCGGAGAGAGGCTGGTCGTGCGGGTCATCCCGGGATCGGCTGGTTCGTCGCAGAAGCTGGCCCTGTGGTGGGCTGCCACCGCCCAAGCGCTGGGCCCGCTGGCCGGCAAGGCGCTGGCGGCCCTGCCCAGCGACCGCGCCTGGAAAGACAGCGACATCTTGGCGTCGGCAAGCGCCTTGGGCCTGAGCAGCGCCAAGCTGGCGGCCTTGGTGGCCCAGCCCGAGCCGACGGCGCAGCTGCACGCGCTGGTCGCTCAGGCCCAGCACATTGACGCCGGCCCTGGAGCGGTGTTCATCCATGGCCGCAGGTGGTTGGGCCTGGTGGGAGACGGCGGCTGGTCGGCGGCCCTGGCGGGCGAGCGGCAGCTGTTTCTGGCGGCGGGCAGTCCGACCGGCGCCTATGGCCTGCTGGTGCGCGATGGCCGGTGGCGGCAGGACGCCGAGCTCGACTTGCAAGAACCCATAGACCTAGGCGACTTGTCTGGGTTGCCCAAGGTCGGCTCCGCCGGCCCCGAGGTGCTGCTGCTGGTCGATTTTGCCAGCCCGGCGTCGCGCGCCGCCTGGTACATGCTCAAGCGCTGGACGGCGCCCACCGCAGCGGCTGGTATCGTGCGCGTGGCCGCGCTGCCCGGACGCGGCCAGCGGGACTCAGCCGGCACCGAAGTGCTGTTGACGGCGGCGACCTTGGGCAAGACGTTGCCAGCCGTACAAGCCCTGTTCGACCTCCCGGTCCCTGGCAAGCTGCAGGGGCAAGCGCTGCACCTGTGGACCGCCAAGACGCTGGGGATCGCCGCGACGGCATGGCAGCAGGCCCAGCGGCGCACCGCGCCTGCTGCGGTGCAAGCGCTGTTGCGCGGCCTGCACCAGCGCACGGACCTGGGAGACGAGCCCGTGATCTTCTTGGCCGGTCGGTTGTACACTGGGCCCCTGGACGAAGCACGCCTCGAGAGAGCGCTGCGCTTCGCCGCCAGACAGGCGTCGGCGCAGCCCACAGCAGGGTTTGCCGGCGTCGCCCAGGAGGCGCCGTGAGCATGGTGTTCGTAGAGACATTGCGGGGCAGCTACTTTGAGGTGGATCAACCAGAAGTGACGCGGGTTTGCGAAGTCGCCGTCCACGTCAAGCTGCGCCGGCCAACCGGATGGCAGGATGTCATCGAAGCCGAGCTGAGCGGCACCGCCACATTTGAGAAGCTGGCGACCCAGCGGCCGATCACCGGCGTGCTGCGGATCCAGCTGCGGCAGCCGCGCCACGTGACCTACTTGTTCACCATGCAAGGCGACAACGGCCAAACTTTTCACTTCAGCGGCGCCAAGCACCCCAGCCTGATGCGTCCCATCTACACCGCAACTACCCTGTGGGGCACGCTGAGCGAGGGCACCACAGCCAAAGCCATGGTCCGCCTCCACTTTGACCTCCGCCGCGACCTGGTCGCCTTTGTCCAGAGCCTGCGCCGCCCCACCGACTGATTTGCGCACTGGCTCGCGCCCAAGCCCCGCGGGCACGCTTAAGCCAGCGCCGCGCCCTTCTCTCTGCCCATGCGAGACCCCTATGACCTTTGTTCCTTCGCAGCGCGGCACTTCCGCTCCCGCTTCGCCGATCCGCCGCCTGACCCCCTACGCCGATCGGGCCAAGCAGCGCGGCCTGGAGGTGCTCCACCTCAACATCGGCCAGCCTGACGTGGCTACGCCGCGCACCGTCATCGCGGCTTATCACAGCTTTGAAGACAAAGTGTTGGCCTATGGCGCATCCGAGGGAAGCCTGGCCTACCGGCAGGCCCTTGCCGGCTACTACAACGACCTTGGCGCAGCTCGCGGCGGCCCGGCCATCAGTCCCGCCGATATCGTGGTGACCACCGGTGGCTCCGAAGCCCTGCTTTTTGCCATAGCGGCGACGTGCGACCCCGGTGATGAACTGCTGGTCGCCGAGCCCTACTACCCAAATTATCAAGGGTTTGCATATCTGCTATCCGTCCAAATCAAGCCGGTGACCACCTATGGGGCAGAAGGATTTGCCTTGAGCGCCGAGCAGGTAGAGGCAGCTCTGGGCCCGCGGACCAAGGCGATCGTGCTTTCCAGTCCAGGCAATCCCACCGGCGCAGTGCTGTCTTCAGCCCAGCTGCGCGCCATCGGCGACGTCTGCCTGCGCCGCGGTGTGTACTTCATCTGCGACGAGGTCTATCGCGACTTTGTCTATGACGAGGCGATCCGCGAAGGCGGCAGCACCTCGCCAAGTGTGCTGACCCAACCCGGCTTGGCCGAGTGCGCGATCATGGTCGACTCAGTGTCCAAGCGCTATTCGGCGTGTGGCGCCCGCGTCGGCTGCTTGGTGACTCGCAATGCGGCGATAAGGGCGGCCATCGTCAAGTTTGCCCAGGCCCGCCTGTCACCGCCGGTGGTCGACATGCTGGCGGCTCAGGCTGCCCTGGCCACACCGGCCAGCGAGCTGGCTGCCGTGACCGCCGAGTACAAGCGCCGCCGCGATGCACTGGTGGCCGGCTTGAGCACCATTGCTGGCGTCTCGGCGCGCACGCCGCAAGGGGCCTTCTACCTGGTAGTGCAGCTGCCGGTGGATGACGCCGAGCGGTTCTGCATCTTCTTGCTCGAGCAATTCGACCTGGACGGCGCCACGGTGATGCTGGCTCCCGCCGATGGCTTCTACGCCACGCCTGGCTTGGGCAAACAAGAAGTGCGGGCAGCCTACGTGCTAGAGGTCGCCAAATTGCAGCGGTCTTGCGAGATCCTGCGCGCCGCCCTGCAGGCCTACCCAGGTACCCTCAAGTAGGGGGCTGGAGCTGCTCCTGGGCTTCCTTGCGGCGCTTGAGCCAGTACTTCAAGCCGGCGCCGCCGCCCAGCAGCAAGATGATCACCAAGATGCCCTGCTCGCTCTTCTGCGCGTACTTGATCACGTCCTGGATTTGCTCGCCAAAATACCACGAAGACAGGATCAGCGCCGGCACCGACAACAGCGCCGCCAAACCGTCAAAAAACAGGAACGTCCTCAAGCGGATGCCCAGGGTGCCGCTGGTAAAGAAGACCACCGAGCGCAACCCGGGCATAAAGCGCGCCGAAAACAGCACCTGCGGCCCCTTGGCCTGCAGAAATTCCACCGCTTTCTCGCGCCGACCGCTGCCCAGGATGCTGCTGAAGGGCCGGCGGTGCATCAGCCGTCCGCCCAGGCGTGCCCCCAGGGTAAACATAGTGGCGTCGCCGATCAGCACACCCGCAAGGCCAACGGCGGTTGCCAACGCCACCAGCAGCCGCGGGTCACCGTAGTGCCCATCGGCATTGAGGAAGTACGTCATGTAGCCCACGGCCACCAACGTGATGTCCTCTGGAATCGGCAGTCCAAAACCGCACAGCAGCAAGATGCCAAAGGCGATGGCCCACACCGTGTAGAGGTCCATGCCGCTGAGCCAGCTTGTAATCATGGTGAAATCGGGCAGGATGCCGCCCAACGCTGGCACCGCCAATGCGGCCTGCACAAGCCCAAACCCGGTAGTTGCAAGTATTTCCATAATCAAGCCCCTTGGCTACTCGCCCAAGCGCGTGCGGATCTTGCGCGCCGACTTGCGGGCCCACTGGCGGATGAAGGCGGGCTGCGACAGGTTGAACCACCCTCCGACTTTGCTGAGAAATTTGGCATCTTCGGCAGTGCCCACATCGCCCATCAGGTCAATGGCGGCGTCCAGGTGGTGGGGAGCTTGGTAGTCTGCCAATTGGCGCAGGCGCTCGCGGAACAGGGAGGCGTCGCGGCGGCGCAGGCTGTCAGCGGCAGCGAGCCGGACATAGCTGTCTGGATCCAGCAGGCTTTCCATCAAGACTTCAATGACGTCGACACCGGTGTAGGCCTGCAGCGCCCGGGTGGCCCGCATCCGCACCGTCCAGTGGCCAGCGGCAGCCGAGGCCAACAGCAGGCCACGGGCCCGGGGCTCGTCTGGCCAGCCTTCTAGCGCGCCCACTGCAGAGGCACGCACGCGCTCTTCGGGGTCTTGGGCCAACAACAGCAGCCTCTCCAGCGCCGCGTCGCCCAGGAAGGCTCCCAGGGCGTCCGAAGCCAGCTCGCGCAGCACAGCGTCGGGGCTGGCAGAGAGCTCCAGCAGGCGCGGCTCCAGATCAGCCAGCTCGGCGCGGCGCTGGGCAAACTCGGCGGGTCGTTGGTTGGTCACCGTGTCTGGGCTCAGCCAGCGGACCAAGCGCCGCAGGCCATTGGCCACCAGGTCGGGGTCGGTCAGGGCCAGGTCGCGGTGGATCAGAGCAGAAGACATCAGCACCTCGCGGTCTACCAAAGCACGGCAGATACCCCACTGCAGCCGATCTGTCCAGCGCCGGGCGCGCTGCAGACGCACCCACCCATCCGGGTGTGGCCCGGCGCGTCAAACCAAGGTAGGCTGTGGCGCATGACAGACAATCCCCCCAGCGCCCGCCATCCCGATGAATCGACCACCACCATGACCGAGCTGGTGTTGCCGCAGCACACCAATGCGGTGGGCACCTGCTTTGGCGGCACGATCCTCTCTTGGATCGACATCGCCGCTGGCATCTGCGCCGGCCGCCACGCCAGGTGCACGGCTGTCACAGTCGCGTTTGACGACGTCCACTTCATCACGCCAGTTCGCCTTGGCGATATCGTCAACGTTGTCGCGCGCTTGTGCTATGTCGGTCGCACGTCGATGGAGATTCGCGTCGACGTCTGGCGCGAGCGCTATGACGAGCCGCGCGAACACGCCAACACCGCCTATGTGGTCTTTGTGGCCGTGGATGAGCGCGGCCATCCCCTGCCTGTGCCACCGCTGGTGGTGGACAACGACGCCGATCGCCTGCATCAGGAACAGGCCCTAGAGCGCCGACGGCAGCGTCTGGCCAAGGCGCACGTGCCCAACCGCGCCTAGGACAATTCCAGCTTGAGCTGTTGACCGGAATCGGCCGTGGTAGCTTGGCGGATCAGACGCCGCGGCCCGTGGCCAAACAATTGACACTATAGCTTTCTAACCAATCTCTAGCGCGGCGCGTCGGTCTCCAGCCCGCGAAAGAAGCGCCGCGGCGCCCCAGTGGCGGCGTCTTTGCGCGAGATGCTAAAGGGCACGCGCAGGGGCGAGCACTCCTTGCACGTGGTCGTAAACTGGCACTCAAACGAGTAGCTGCCAGGCTCCAGCTTGAGCATCGCCACGCCAGGATAGTCGCGGCCGCGAAACAGCAAGTGGGCCGAGGGCGGCACGCAAGACAGCACCACGTCTACCTGCACCACTTCCAGCGGTTCGGGCTGTTGCAGCGGCGTCAGCGTGCCTTCGGCCACCGGCGTCTTGCCCAGGGTGCGCAGGTCGATGGTGGGGACTTTGCGGACGGGCCGTTGCCCATGCACGGGCGTCTCTGGCTTGGTCTGAACGCTTAGCGGCCCGTCAATGGCCACGGTCGGCGTGGGCCCCTGCGGCGGCTCAGTCGACAGATCTGCTGGAGGCGCAAGCGGTTCCGCCTTGGGCGGCGGCGGCGAATCTGGCCAGCGCGGCGCGCGCTCTGGAACGGGCGTCGGCGCGCCGCGGGCCACTCCGTCGCGCAGCTCTCCGGCCTTGGCCTGGGCTCTCTGGTTGACATTGCTGCGATGCACCGCGGTAGCCAGCCCAGCGACCAACAGCCCGCTGGCGACGATCCAAGCCACCCGCGCCAAGCGCTTGCGCCGTCGGCTGCGCGACGTCAAGTTGGTCAAGGCCTTCTTGGGGGCGTCCGCGTCGGGGTCGATGGCCAAGGCGCGGTTGAAGCCGTCGATCGCCAGCGCCAGCTGCCCGGCGGCGGCCAGCCGCGTCCCTTCGTCGGTCCAGTAGCGCACCACGCCGGGCTTGAGGTCGTACTGAAAGACTTCTGGCTGTTGCAGAAACCGCGGCAGCAGCGTGGCCACGTCGCTGATGCGAAACTGCCGCAGGTACCCCTGCAAGGCCGTCTGCAGATCCACTGCGGTGGCGTAGCGGTCGGCCTTGTGGCGGGCCATGCACTGCAGCACGATGGCCTCAAACTGGCGGTCGACTTGAGGGTTGTGGCGGCTGGGCAGCTCAAACTGGCCTTCCAGGATCTGGCGGAACAGCGCATGGGCATTGGCTGCGGCAAAGGGCAGGCGGCGAGTGACCAGAAAGTACAGAACAATACCCAGGGCAAAGATGTCGCAGCGGTGGTCCAGTTCGTCGCCCTCTATCTGCTCGGGGGCCATGTGGGCCGGCGAGCCGACGATGGCACCTGTCGCCGTCATCCCTTCCATGTCGACCGCTGTAGCGATGCCAAAGTCCATCAGCTTGACCTGACCATCGCGCGAGACCATGAGGTTGTCTGGCTTGATGTCGCGGTGAACAATTCCCGCCGCGTGGGCGTGGACCAGCGCCCCGGCGATCGCGTGGCCAATCAGCGCCGCCGCCTGCGGCATGAACGGACCGTGGGCCGCCGTGTAGGCAGACACCGTCTCACCATGAACAAACTCAGTGACAATAAAAGACGTTTCGTCACTGCTGACTGAAAAATCGTAGACGTCAACGATGTTGGGATGCTTGAGCCGGGCGATGTTCTGGGCTTCGCGGCTAAAGCGGTTGCGGGCGTCCTGCCGGGCCGCCAGGTGGGGGTGCATGACCTTGATCGCCACGTCGCGGCGCAGCTGCAGGTCGGTGGCGCGGTAGACCGTAGCCATGCCGCCATCGCCCACGCGCTCCATCAACTCATAGCGATCTCCCAGAATTTCTGGCACGCCGCTTTGCCCCCCCACGGATACCCTGAACCTGCAGGCGCTGGCGGATGCCGACACGGCCCGGATGCAAGGTACGT
Organism: uncultured Myxococcales bacterium; assembly: GCA_903919145.1. Taxonomy (GTDB): domain Bacteria; phylum Myxococcota_A; class UBA9042; order UBA9042; family UBA9042; genus SXRM01. Next base: position 10,799 of record CAIXGW010000157.1, on the reverse strand, counting down.
CAAAACCCTTTGGCAGGAGCCATCAACCCCCGCATCAGACAACCCGGTCCGGGCCCGCGCTGCGTTTGCGGTCCCGCCAGCGTGGCACGACCTGCGATGGCGCTGCCCGCTGTTGGACGCCCCGACGTCTCATGCGATTCAGGCACACGCTGCAAACAGGCGATTCAAGCGCGATCAGCCACACAGCGCAAGACCCCAGCGGGTGGTCCGGAGAGACGCCGCGCTTGCCGAGTCTTGCTGGAGGCCAATGCGTGGCGCTACAGCGGAACCTTGTGCCGTTTGAGGGGTCAGCGCAAGGACTTTGGCTGGCACCGAACAGCATCGCCGCTCAGGCGTCTTCTAAGCAGTTGCCGGATTGTTCTGGCGTCTTCTGGGGCCCACCCCGCACGACGCCGACCAGCGTCAGGCCGGGTGCGCGGCTTCGTCCGCCGTCATGTGGCACTTCTTGTACTTCTGGCCACTGCCACACCAGCACGGGTCGTTGCGGCCGATCTTGGGGCGCTCGCGGCGGAACGTCTCTACCTTGGCCGGGGCTTCGGCAGTGGTCGGCAGCAAGGCCGCTTCGGCCAGCGCGGCGTCGATGTCGGGATCGCCCGCCAGCTCTGGGGGCAGCGCCGAGTGGGCGGCGGCCAGGGCGCGCTGCTGCGGCGAAGGCCCGTGAGCCGCAGGCGCAGCCGGGGCGGGTCCCTCTGAGCCCGCCTTGCGCGCCGCATAGGCCTGCACAGCCTGCGAGGCCCGCTGCTGCATCCTCTCGGCGCGCTTCTGAAGCTGGGCAATCCGCTCTGGCGCCATCTGGGCCATCTGGGCCTGCAGCTGGGCTTGCATCTGGGCCTGCACCGCAGCCATGCGCGCGGCGGCGACCTCTGGGCCCTCGTGCTCCACTGCCTCGTCGTGCAAGCTGGCCGAAGCATGCTGCTCTTGCAGGGCCTGGCGAGCCAGGGCGCGCCGCTTCTCAGCCTGCTTGCGCAGCTGCTCTACCTCGGCCGCGGACTTGACCTCGACCTGGAACATCTGCTCTACGACCTGCACTTCAATGCGCTCGATCATCTGCTTGAACAGCTCGTAGCCCTGCTTCTTGTAGATGAGCTTGGGATCCTTCTGGGCGTAGGCCTCCAAGTACACGCCTTCTTTGAGGCCGTCCATGATCCGCAGGTGCTCGCGCCAGTGGGTGTCGATGCCGCGCAGGTAGGCCTCGCGCTCAAAGTAGGCCCACTGCTGCTCAGCCTGCTCGCGGGCGGCGGCCTCGCCTTCGCTGGTCTCGTCGTGGTCCATGGTGTGGATGATCTGATCGACCAATCGCTTGCGCCGCTCGGCGTATTCGCTCTGCAAGAACTTGTCGATGCTGTGCTGCAGCGTCTCAAAGTCGCGGGGCACCTCTTCCAGGTCGATCTCTTCCTTGAAGGTCTGCTCTAGCTCGTCTTCCAGGTCATCCAGCTTCCAGTCCAGGGAATTGCTGCCCTGGGGGCAGTACTTGTCGACCAGCCGGAAGACCTGCTCGCCAACGGCGGTGCGGACCAATTCCGAGGTGTCTTGAGAGGACAGCACCCGCCGGCGCAGCGCGTAGATGGCCTTGCGCTGCAGGTTCATCACGTCGTCGTACTCAAGCACGTTCTTGCGTGAGTCAAAGTGCTGACCTTCCAGGCGCTTCTGCGCATCGCCAATGGCATTGGTGACCGAGCTGGCGATGATCGGCTCATCCTCGGGGATGCGCAGGAACTCCATGATCTTGCGGACGCGATCGCCGCCAAAGATCCGCATCAAGTCGTCGTCCAGAGACAGGTAGAACTGCGACTCGCCGGGATCGCCCTGCCGGCCGGCGCGACCGCGCAGCTGGTTGTCGATGCGCCGCGACTCGTGCCGCTCTGTGCCCAGAATGAGCAAGCCGCCGGCTGCCAGCACCTGCTGCTTCTCTTCGGCGCACTGCACCTTCAGGCGCGCCAGGGTCTCGATATACTGCGGGTCGTGCTCGTTGAAGGCCTCGTGGACGCGACCGCCGCCAAAAACCTCAGAGCGGGCAAGCAGCTCTGGATTGCCGCCCAGCAGAATGTCGGTGCCGCGGCCGGCCATGTTGGTCGAAATCGTCACCGCGCCCAGCCGGCCGGCCTGGGCCACGATGTCGGCCTCTCGGGCGTGCTGCTTGGCGTTCAAGACGTTGTGCGGAATGCCCACTTCTTTGAGCAGGTCGGCCAAGAACTCTGACTTCTCTACAGAGATGGTGCCGACGAGCACCGGCTGGCCCTTCTCATGGGCCTCCTTGATGTGCTCGATGACCTGCTTGAACTTGGCCCGCTCGGTCTTGTAGACCACGTCTTCGTGATCGACGCGCTTGATCGTGCGGTTGGTGGGGATGACCAGGCAGTCAAGCTTGTAGATGTTGCTGAATTCCTCGGCCTCGGTCTCAGCCGTGCCGGTCATGCCGCACAGCTTCTCGTACATGCGGAAGTAGTTCTGAAACGTGACCGTGGCCAAAGTCTGCGATTCTTCTTGGACCTTGACGCCTTCCTTGGCCTCAATCGACTGGTGGATGCCATCGGACCAGCGCCGCCCGGGCATCTTGCGGCCGGTGTGCTCGTCGATGATAACAACCTTGCCTTCCTCAATCAGATAGTTGACCCCAAGCCGGAACAACGTGTGGGCCTTGAGCGCCGCGTGGATGTAGTGCACCCAGTGCATGTGCTCGGCATCGTACAAGTTGTCGATCTTAAGGCGGGCTTCTACTTTGTCGACCCCTGACTCGGTCAGCGACACCGAGTGGGCTTTCTCGTCGGTGATGTAGTCCAGCTCTCGCTTGAGGAACGCGACGATAGCGTTGGCGCGGATGTAGGGCTCGGTGGTGTCTTCGCCGCGGCCAGAGATGATGAGCGGGGTGCGGGCTTCGTCAATCAGGATCGAGTCCACTTCGTCGACAATGGCGAAGTGCAGCAGCTTGTCGGCTTTGGCATCGTGGGCCGTGGGCAGGTAGCGGTGCACGTACTCTTCTAGCGAGTACTTCATGTTGTCGCGCAGGTAGTCAAACCCAAGCTCGTTGTTCTGCCCGTAGGTGATGTCCGACAGGTAGGCGCCGCGGCGCTTGTACTCGTCGACGTTGGTCGTGACCACACCCGTAGACAGGCCCAGAAAGCCGTAGACTTTGCCCATCCACTCGCCGTCGCGCTGGGCCAGGTAGTCGTTGACCGTGACGACGTGGACACCTTTGCCTGTCAGGGCATTAAGGTAGGCCGGCAGGGTGGCAACCAGGGTCTTGCCTTCGCCGGTGCGCATCTCGGCAATGGTGCCCTTGTGCAGCGCGTAGCCGCCGATCATCTGCACGTCATAGTGGCGCTGACCCAGGGTGCGCCAGGCGGCCTCTCTGGTGACCGCAAAAGCTTCCGGCAGGATGTCATCCAAGGTGGCGCCGCGAGACAGCTTTTCCTTGAATGTCCCGGTCATGGCTCGCAGGGCGTCGTCGTCCAGGCCTTTGATCCGCGGTTCAAGCGCATTGATCTGCTCGACCACCGGGCGGATTTTCTTGAGTTCGCGCTCGTTCTTGGTGCCGAACGCTTTGGCCAGGAGCTTTTGCCACATGGATCTTCCTACGGTGATTGCGAACGAAGGGCCGTATCGCGAAACGCAATAGGGTAGGATCAGGAGCTTGCCTCCGCAAGGTGTCTTGCCATACTTCCCGCGGCGCGCCCCTGGCAGCGGGGCTTCGCTAGACGGTCCCCAGGCCCGCCGCAGACCGCCAAAGGCCAGGCCATGGGCCCTTGGCAACCCGGCGCAGGCACGCGATATCGCAGAGAGCGCGGCGGACCAGCCCCGGTGCAAAGTGCGTGCGCCTATTCCGCGGGGTCAGCGGGCGCTGCAAAAATGCCACGGGCCGGTGCGCTCGTCGCTTGCCCAAGCAGCCCTGAACTCGGTAACGTAGGGGATCAGCGTTCCTGAGGAATCCACCATGCCCCAAGCCCAACATCGACCCATCTTCGCCAACCGCCGCTGGCTGCTCTGCGGCGTCTGGCTGACGCTGGCTGTCGCGCTCTGTGGCTGCGAAGTTCTGGGCATTGGAACAGAGAAACCAAAGCCGGACACGGTTTTTGCTGACCCCTGCGACGACGAACCCTACGGCGAAGGCTGCCCGTGCGTCGACGACCCCGCTCAGGACTTCTGCCCAGACCCGTGCTCACTAGAGCCGCCCGCCGCCCAATGCAGCGACGCCGCAGTCGGCGACACCAGCCAAGACGCCAAAGGCGCCGACGCAGCCGATGGCGACGCCAAGGCCGAGGTCAAGGTCGACACCCAGCCCGACAGCAAAGACTCTCAGGATTCCAATGGCTCAGACCAGGGGGACGCCAGCGCCGCCGAAGTCGATGACCAGGAACCTGCCGATGCCGAGACCGGCAGCGATGGCGACGAACTGCCCGATCTGCAGAGTGACGATGCAGAAGTGATCGACACCGCGCCCGACCTGGGACCGCCGCTGCTGCCCGACGCGATCCTCTTGGCCGATGGCGCCTCTGTACCGATTCCCCCAGAAGCCCAATGGGATGTACTGCCCGGCGACGGCGACAGCTCGGCGGGCGGGGCGATCTACTTGCCCGATGGCCTGGTCCTGCCGGTGGCCGGCGAAAAAGACCCGTGCAAGACCGATGACGACTGCGTCGGCCCCAACAAGTCCTGCCAGCTGCTGCGCTGCGTGGCCGGCGCTGGCGGCTCAAAGGCCTGCCAGTACGTCGCCGATCAAGACGGCGTGGCGTGCACCGATGGCAACGCCTGCTCGGACGGAGACAGCTGCCACAAAGGCGTCTGCCAGGGCTGGACCAAGACCTGCGCTGACAAGGACGGTCAGCACTGCACCATCACCTCGTGCGACCCGGTGAAGGGCTGCGTGACCACCAACGCCAAGAATGACACGCCGTGCAACGATGGCAACGCCTGCACCGACGAAGACGCCTGCTACTACGGCAAGTGCAAGCCGGGGTCGGTGAACAAGTGCGAGTGCAACAAAGCCTCAGACTGTTTGGCCTTTGACGACGGCAACCTGTGCAACGGCGAGGTCAAGTGCGTCTCTGGCACCTGCGTGACCGACAGCAACAGCGTGGTCTGGTTCGACAAGGTCGGCAGCATTCTTTGCGATCCGACGGGCGACACGGCCTGCCTGGTCAACCAATGCAACCCCAAGAACGGCGCTTGCGAGAAGAAGCCAGCGACCAACGGCAGCGCCTGCAGCGACGGCGACGCCTGCTCTGTGGCCGATCAGTGCCAAGGCGGTCAGTGCATCGGCAGCGGTGGAAAGCGCTCTTGCGACGACAACAACCTGTGCACGTCAGACAGCTGCGACGCCAAGAAGGGCTGCCAGCACAAGGCGGTGGTCTACCTGTGTGATGACGGAAACTCCTGTACGATAGGTGACTTGTGTATCGATGGCCAGTGCAAGGGCGAGATGCAGAGCAGCTGCACCTGCGCCAGCGACGCCGACTGCACGGCCAAGAACGACGCCAACCTGTGCAACGGCACCCTCAAGTGCATCGGCGGCGCCTGCCAGATCGCCGCCAGCTCGGTAGTTCAGTGCCCCCCCAGCACGCCGTGCAGCCTCAACAGCTGCGATCCGGCGACGGGCAAGTGCAATTCCGTCAACCAGCAGGCAGGCCTGCTCTGCCAGGATGGCGACGCGTGCACCCTGGGCGACTCCTGCGACAGCGCCGGCGTCTGCAAGGGCAAGTTCGCGGTGGTCTGCAATGACGGCAACCCGTGCACCGCCGACTCGTGCTCGCCGCTGTTTGGCTGCGTCAGCGCGCCTACGACCGCTCCGTGCAACGACGGCGACGGCTGCAGCGGCCCCGACCAGTGCCAAAACGGCCTGTGCCAGCCCGGCCCCAACCTGTGCAGCTGCAAGTCCGACGACGACTGCACCGCTGTAGCCGCGGCCGACAAGTGCAAGGGCATGTGGTACTGCGACACCAACAACAACAGCTGCAAGTACGACGGCGACAAAGTGCCCGCCTGCGCCGGCGATGCCAAGAAGCCTTGCTTGCTGACGGCCTGCAACCCCTTGACTGGCCAGTGCTCTACCGCCAGCCTGCCAGAGAACAGCCCCTGCGATGACGGGCTGTACTGCAGCGTGCTCGACCGCTGCCTCAAGGGTCAGTGCAGCGGCGATGACAACCCCTGCAGCGACGGCCTGGCCTGCACCTCAGACAGCTGCGACGAGAGCGCCGCCACCACCGCCGAGGCCTGCAAACACGATGGCAGCGCCGTAGACAAGCTGCCCTGCGACGACGGATCGCTGTGCACCACCGATGAGGTCTGCACAGGTGGCTACTGCGTGGGCAAGCCCGGTACGTGTGACGACAAAAACCCTTGCACGGTGGACTCTTGTGACAAGGGCCTGGGCTGTACCTACCTCGCCGCCGACAAGGGCACCAGCTGCGACGACGGCAACGCATGCACCGGTGATCTCGGCAAAGCTGGCATGACCCAAGATGGCTGCAGCGGTTTTGGCAAGTGCGATGGCGGCGCTGCCAAGACCTGCACCTCAGACAACCCGTGCATTGAGATCCCGTGCAATCCAACAGCGACGTCCGCGCAGGTGGGCAGTTCGCTGGGCTGCGAGCAGAAGGTCCCCCTCAACGGCAAGGCCTGCGACGACGGAAATGCCTGCACTGGCAATGACTTGTGCCAGGTCGGCCTGTGCGCCCCGGGGACTGAGACCGGCTGCGACGACGGCAACTCTTGCACCACCGACGCCTGCGAGCCCAAGGCCGGCTGCACCCACAGCGACTCGACTGCCGGTTGCGATGACCAGGACGCCTGCACCGAAAAGGACACCTGCGCCAACGCGGTGTGCAAGGGCCAGCCCAACACCTGCGACGACGAGAACGTGTGCACGGCGGACAGCTGCAAGGCCGGCAGCGGCTGCATCAACGCCAAGACAACGGGCGATTGCGGGTCTTTTGCAGCGTGCTCCAGCACGGACCAGCCCGTTTGCGAGTTCAAGGGCGGCGCCCACGTGCTGATCAGCGAGATCTATCTGGGAACCGCGGGCGATCCCAACGACGACTGGGTGGAGATCTACAACCCCACCGACAAGTTTGCCAAGCTTGAGGAATTCCAGCTTGAGGCGCGCCCGCTGGACGCACAGCCCAAGGCCGCCTGGACGGTGTTGGCCAAGGGCAAGCCCGGAGCGCTGCTGGCTCCCAAGGGCTATGCGCTGTTTTCGCGCAGTACCCTGCTGCAAAACGGCGTCCTTACCGACACCGCGTCGCCCACCTTGGACCTGGAGATGGCGCTGGCCAGCCCGGAATCCGCGGCGGACTGCTTGACAGATTCCAAGCGCCACCTGCAGCTGCGGCTGCGCGATCCTCTGCACCAGCTGGAGCACGACCGGGTGGCGTGGCACGACGGCCAGCCGGCCCAGGTGCCCAAGGGACTCTCTCCCATCGATGCCAGCCAGGAAGCGTGGCCGCGGTTTGCCTCGGTAGAGCGCAAGGCGACGGCCCTTTCGGACGCCAACACCATGTACCAGCACAAGGCCGAGTGGTTGGCGGGCAACAGCAAGGACACCGACAGCGACGCCGAGGATTTTGTGGTGCGCTGGTGGCCAGAGCCGCAGTCGCAAAGCAGTGGCAAGTACGAGCCCGCATGCGGTGGCTACTGCGGCGTGACCAAGGTCTGCAACTTCAAAGCCGGTGCAGACTCGTGCACCGAGGATCTGGAATGCAAGTCCTTTGGCGCCAGTGCAGCCACGGCCTGCGGGCCCGGCAAGGTGTGCGGACAAGGCCTGGCCCAGTGCGTCCCGGATCCTCTGGGCACCGTCCTGGTCAGCGAAGTGTACTTTGGCGCCGATGGCGAGCAGTACATTGAGCTGTACAACGCTTCGGCCAAGACCATCAACGCCAGCGGCTGGAAGCTACAGCGCAAAAACGCAGAGAACGAGCCGTACACCCCGTGGATCGTGACCCTGAGCACTTTGCCCGCTGGCACGGTGCTGCCGCCCAAGCGCTACTTGGTGGTGGCGACCCAGTCGTGGGCGCGCACCCACGGCCAGACCGACGTGGTGGTGCCGGTGGCGATGGTAGAGGCCAAGGGCGGCGCGCTGCGGCTGTGGGACCCCGCCAGCGATGCCGAAGTCGACCTGATGGGCTGGGGCAACGCCAAGGCCTACTCCAACGCCTCGACCGGGCCGATGTACAAGGCCGCAGTGGAGCCCAAGCTGGGCCAGTCGCTGGAGCGCAAGGCCAAGCCCACGTCCAAGAGCAGCACCATGGCGCCTGGAGGTGGCGACGATCTGGCTGGCAATGCTGCAGATTCTGCCAATGACAGTGTGGACTTTGTGGTCAGCGAGCCGTCGCCGCAGTCCCTGGGGTCCGGCGTGTATGAGCCGGCGTGCAGTGGCACCTGCCCGGCGGGCCTTGTCTGCAACTTTGCCACCAGCGGCAGTCAGCTGTGCATTGATCCTCTGTGCGGCGTGCCTTGCGACCTGGGCCTTGGCTGCAACCCCAAGACGGGCGCCTGCGATCTGAAGCTGCTGCTTGCCGAAGTGACGACCGAGGGCGGCCAAGCCACCGACCAGAACGGCCAGGCGCTGATTCCAGCCGCCAACGAGTACGTGGTGCTTTACAACCCTTCGCCCAGCACCATCCAGCTAGCCAAGCTAGAGACCGTCAATGGTGTCAAGCAGATCACCGATGCGCTGGTCCTGCAGGTCCAGGGCACCTCTAGCACCAGCTGGAAGACGGTGACGGACAGCGACGTCAAGAAGAAGCCGCTGAGTGGCGGCGTCGCTCCCTACTCCTACTACTTGCTGGCGCCCGCCCAACACGACGGCACGCTGCCGCCGCCGGACTACCTGAGCGCCGTGCCGTGGAACATGGATGGCACCGCTGGAGCCGTGCGCCTCGCGCGCCTGCAGGGCAGCTACTCTTGGGGCAACGGCGAGCTGGATCGGCTGGCCTGGGGCGCTGCCAAGGCCAATGACGGCGAGGGCAAGACCTCTGTTGCGACCCAGGTTTCCAAGATATGCTCTACGGGTCAGGGCGGGGCGCTGCGGCGCCTGGCTGTGGTGGGGGGCAAGGCCGAGATCGCCGACCCCTTTAGCGGAGTGTTCTTTGCCGGGGCGGGCAAAGACAGCAATGACAACGCCGCCGACTGGTCGCGGGTCTCCCTGCGGCGGCCGCGGTCGCAAAAATGCAGCCAGCCCGCCGATGTAGGGGCGGAGTCAGGGTTTTGCGTGGGCTATCCGGTGGCGCAGCGGCCCTAGCGGTCGGCTCGCGGCAGGGTGAACGGCGGCGAAAGACGCACGGGCGCGGGCGTTTCGGCATGGGGTCGGTATGGGTATCGGCATGGGTTGGGGTATCGGAATGGGGGCAGGCATTGATGCACTGGCACGGACCGCAGAGCTGCCGCAAGGCACCGCCCAGGGCGACAACAAGCGTGGACCCAGCCGATCTCGGCGGCAGTGGCTGTGGCTCGCCGCCGCGGCACTGGCGCTGACGCCGGCGTGCACTTCGCCAAGCGGCAGCGTCAATTCTGGCTTCTACTTTGTGCAGGATGCCGGCGCCGACGGCGTGGGCGACCTGACCACGGCAGAAGACGGCAGCGGCGCTGACAGTGGCCCGCAAGACGGCAGCGTCGCCGACTCGGCCTTGTCTGACGGCCCGAGCGGCGACACTGCGGGCAGCGATGCGGCCAGCAGCGACACCGCTGGCGATTCCGGCGGCAAAGACGCCGTTCAATCCGCATGCAGCAAGGCCAGCGACTGCAATGACGGCGACTCCTGCACCACCGACAGCTGCGCAGGCGGCAAGTGCAGCCACGCCAAGGTGGCCGGCTGCGTCCTGCAAGCCAGCCCTTGCGATGCCAAAAATCCATGCAAAACAGGTGTCTGCAATGGTGCCACCCGCAGCTGCGTGGCCTGTCTGACCAGCAGCGACTGCCCCGGCAGCGGCAAGGCTTGCATTGGCGAGCAGTGCGTCGCCGCGCCGAGCTGCAAATCTGACGTCGACTGCAAAGCGACCAAGCAGGTGTGCAGCAAGACGGTGGGCGCATGCGTGGACTGCAACGTGCCAGGCGACTGCGGCGCAGGGTTTGCGTGCATGGCCAACAAGTGCTTTGCCGCCAAACCGTGCTCCAGCAGCAAGGAATGCGACAAGGTCTGCGACGCCGACCTCGGCTACTGTGTCGACTGCCTGACCGCAGAGGACTGCCCGGTGGGCAAGGTGTGCGGCAGCAACCGCCAGTGCAAGCAACCGATTTGCACCACCAACGGCTGCGGCTCGGCCCAGAGCTTCTTTGTGTGTGCCCCGGGCGGAGAGAACTTCCTTCCCAGCGTCAATTGCGACGACGCCAACGCCTGCACAGACAACGCCTGCGCCCCAGACAAGGGCTGCTCTAGCAAGTACAATTCGGTGAGCTGCAACGACAACGACGGCTGCACCAACAACGACGCCTGCTCTGGAGGCAACTGCCTTGGCAACGTCATCAACTGCGATGACAACAACCCGTGCACTGGCGACAGCTGCAGCTCCAGCAAGGGCTGCACCTACACCTCGCTGTCGGGCGCCTGCGACGACGGCAACCCCTGCACTTCAGGCGATTCTTGCTTTGCCAAGAGCTGCCAGGGCTCGCCCAAAGAATGCGACGACGGCAACCTCTGCACCGACGACAGCTGCGTCCCCAACAGCGGGTGCACTTCGACCCCGACCACTGGCCTGTGCGACGATGGCAACCAATGCACCCAGAACGATGTGTGCAGCCAGGGCAAGTGCTCTGGCGGTGCGCCGACCTGCGACGACAAGAACCCCTGCACCACCGATAGCTGCAATCCG